>CAZLBB010000060.1:0-30625 GCA_964557415.1 uncultured Rhodospirillaceae bacterium | reverse complement strand
TACGGCGCGCGGCGCGGCAACCACGAAGTGATGATGCGCGGCACCTTCGCCAACATCCGCATCAAGAACGAGCTGGCGCCGGGGACCGAGGGCGGCGTGACGACACACGCGCCCACCGGAAAGGTGATGCCGATCTACGACGCGGCCAAGCAGTACATCGACGCTAAGACTCCGCTGGTGGTCTTCGCCGGCAAGGAATACGGCACCGGCTCGTCGCGCGACTGGGCGGCGAAGGGCACGCTGCTGCTGGGCGTCAAGGCGGTGATCGCCGAGAGCTTCGAGCGCATCCACCGCTCCAACCTGGTCGGCATGGGCGTGCTGCCGCTCGTGTTCAAGAACGGGATGACGCGCAAGGATCTGAAGCTCGATGGCAGCGAGACCTTCGACCTGACCGGCATCGCCGACGGCGTCAAGCCGGGCATGGATGTCGACCTGACGATCCACCGTGCCGGCGGCAAGACCGAGAAGGTCAAGCTGCTGTGCCGCATCGATACGCTGGACGAGGTCGAGTACTACCGACACGGCGGCATCCTGCACTACGTGCTGCGCGGGCTCTTGAAGGCGGCATGAGCAAACCGGGGCGGCGCACGCACCGCGCCGCTTCTTCCTTGCGCGATCTTGTGCAGTGCAGGATCGCACGCCGCCCGTTCCATTGCATGAACTGGCGCACACGGCGGCGCGCGCGAAATACGCGCTTCGGCACGAAGCGCCGCGACATCGCATCGCCGCCCGTGATAATGCTGCTCCGCAACGTCGAGCACGAAAACCTGGGAACGCCGGACTGCGGGACGACCGTCATGCTTCTTCATGCCGCGCGCCGGACACGCGCGTGATCACGCGCGTGTCCTATTCTGCATCACTGACAGGTGATTTGCGGGTGATTGCGGCAGGGACCTATCGTCCCGCCATGAAAGCGCTATCCGTCGCCCTTGCCGGCGTGCTGGCTGCCTGGTCGGCCATGGTGCCGCCGGCCGAGGCCGGAGAGCGCACGCTGACGGTGGTCGAGCTGTTCACCTCGCAGGGCTGCTCGTCCTGCCCGCCGGCCGAGGCCTTTCTTGGCAAGCTGTCTAGGCGCCCCGAGTTGCTGGCGCTCGAGATGCACGTCGACTATTGGGACTACATCGGCTGGAAGGATCCGTTCGCCTCGCCGGCCTCCACCGAGCGGCAGCGGCGCTACAACAAGCGGCTGGGACGCGGCTACGTGTACACGCCGCAGATCGTCGTCGACGGCGTGGCCGAGGCGGTCGGATCGGACAAGGCGGCGGTCCAGGCCGCGCTCGAGACGGCCCGCCAGCCCGGCCGCAAGCAGGTCGAGATCCGCATCGCCACCACGGGCAAGGGCCGCCTGACCGTCGACCTACCCGCATGGAAGGCCGGCATGCTGTGCGACGTGCTGCTGGTCGGCTTCGATCCGCTGCACCAGACCAAGGTGCTGCGCGGCGAGAACAGCGGCAAGACGCTGAACAACTACAATGTCGTGCGCGAGATCCAGCGCGTCGGCTTCTGGTCCGGCCAGCCCGCGACGATCGAGCTGCCCAGGCTCGACGCCGACGCCACGCGCGCCTGGGCCGTGATCGTACAGGCGGAGGACGCTGGCGAGATCCTCGGCGCGGCGCGCATCAGCAGCGAAATGCTGACCAGCAATCGGTGATGCGCTAAGAATCGCCCCTCGAGGAAGCGGGGGCGTTCTCATGTCGACGAAGCTGCTGATCGCCGGCGATTGGCGCGAATGCGCCAGCGGCGACACGATACCCGTCATCGACCCGAGCGACGGCGCCGAATACGCCCGCATCGGGCGCGGCGGGTCGGCCGACATCGACCGCGCGGTCAAGGCGGCGCGCGCCGCGCTGGAGGGCGCCTGGGGCCGCCTGTCCGCGGTCGAGCGCGGCCGGCTGATGGCGAAGCTGAGCCGGGCCATCGCCGAGTGCGTCGAGGAGCTGGCGCGCATCGAGGCGCGCGACACCGGCAAGCCGCTCAGGCAGGCGCGGGCCGACGCCTTGGCCTGCGCGCGCTATTTCGAGTTCTATGCCGGCGCGGCCGACAAGCTGCACGGCGAAACCCTGCCCTACATGGCCGGCTATACCGTCCTGACGCTGCGCGAGCTGCACGGCGTGACCGGCCACATCATCCCCTGGAACTATCCGATGCAGATTCTCGGCCGCAGCGTCGGCGCGGCGCTCGCCGTCGGCAACGCCTGCGTGCTGAAGCCGGCCGAGGACGCCTCGATGTCGTCCCTGCGCATCGGCGAGCTCGCGACCGAGGTCGGCTTCCCGCCCGGCGCGATCAACGTCGTGCCGGGCTACGGCGAAGAGGCCGGCGCCGCGTTGAGCGGCCATCCCGGCATCGACCACGTCTCCTTCACCGGCTCGCCGGAGGTCGGCACGCTGGTGCAGCAGGCGGCCGCGCGCAACAACGTGCCGGTGACGATGGAGCTGGGCGGCAAGTCGCCGCAGCTCGTCTTCGCCGATGCCGATGTCGACGCGGCGCTGCCGTTCATCACCGGCGCCATCGTGCAGAACGCCGGCCAGACCTGCTCCGCCGGCAGCCGGCTGCTGGTCGAAGCCAAGGCCTATGACCGCGTCGCCGAAAAGGTGGCCGAGCGGTTCCGGTCCTTGCGCGTCGGCTCCTGGGACATGGACCTCGATTGCGGCCCGCTGATCAATCGGCAGCAGAAGAGCCGCGTCGACGGCTACATCGAGGGCGCGCGCCGCGACGGCGTGGCCAAGCTGGCCGAGGGGATGCTCGCGCCGAACACGCCGCCCGGCGGCTACTATGTGGCGCCGAGCTTCCTCGGCCCGGTCGCGCCCGGCAGCAAGCTGGAACAGGAAGAGGTGTTCGGGCCGGTGCTCGCGGCGGTGCGCTTCGCCGACGAGGCGGAGGCGATCCGCATCGCCAACGGCACGCCCTACGGCCTCGTCGCCGGCGTATGGACTGAGGACGGCGGGCGGCAGCTGCGCCTGGCGCGCGCGCTTCGCTGCGGCCAGGTGTTCGTGAACAACTACGGCGCCGGCGGCGGCGTCGAATTGCCGTTCGGCGGCGTCAAGCGCTCGGGCTTCGGGCGCGAGAAGGGCTTCGAGGCGCTGTACGGCTTCTCGACGCTGAAGACCGTGGCAATCCGGCACGGATAACGGGACCCTTCGACAAGCTCAGGGCGAGGAGCCCCAACCAAGAGCCCTCATCCTGAGCTTGTCGAAGGATGAGACAACAACCCGGAGAGGAAGCGCATGCGGCTCAAGGACAAGGTGGCGGTCATCACCGGCGCGGGCTCGGGCTTCGGCGAAGGCATGGCGCGGCGCTTCGCCGAGGAAGGCGCCAAGGTCGTGGTCAACGACATCGACGAAACCGGCGGCAAGCGCGTCACCCAGGTGATCCAGCAGGCCGGCGGCGACGCCGTGTTCCACAAGGCCGACGTCACCCGGGACGCCGAGGTCAAGGGCATGGTCGACGCCGCGGTCAGGCAGTACGGCCGGCTCGACATCATGGTGAACAATGCCGGCTACACGCACCGCAACCGGCCGATGCTCGAGGTCGATGAAGTGGAGTTCGACCGCATCTACGCCGTCAACGTCAAGGCGATCTACCTGGCGGCGCGGCATGCCGTCCCGGTCATGCGCCGGCAAGGCGGGGGCGTGATCCTGAACACCGCGTCGACCGCCGGCATCCGCCCGCGCCCGGGGCTCACCTGGTACAACGGCAGCAAGGGCGCCGCGATCACGCTGACCAGATCGATGGCGGCCGAGCTGGCGCCGGACAAAATCCGGGTGGTCGCCATCAACCCGGTGATCGGCGAGACCGGCCTTCTGGAGAAGTTCATGGGCGTGCCGAACACGCCGGAGAACCGCCAGAAGTTCCTCGCCACCATCCCGCTCGGCCGCATGAGCCGGCCGCAGGACATCGCCAACGCCGCCCTCTACCTTGTCTCCGACGAGGCCGAGTTCATCACCGGCGTGTGCATGGAGGTCGACGGCGGGCGCTGCATCTGAACGGCGCGCAAAGCAAAACCGCCCGGGATCGCTCCCGGGCGGCTCGCTTTCGGCCGGCTGGACGGCGGCTACTTGCGCTCGCCGAACAGCTGCATGAGCATGATGAAGATGTTGATGAAGTCGAGGTAGAGCGTCAGGGCGCCCATGATCGACTTCTTGGCGGCGACCTCCTCGCCGTCAGCCTCGTAGTAGACCTCCTTGATCCGCTGCGTGTCATAGGCGGTCAGGCCCACGAACACGAGCACGCCGATCACCGAGATGGCGAACTGGAGCGCGGAGCTCTGCAGGAAGATGTTCACCAGCATCGCCAGCAGGATGCCGATCAGCCCGGCGAACAGGAACGAGCCCCAGCCGGTCAGGTCCTTCTTCGTCGTGTAGCCGTAGAGGCTCATCGCCCCGAAGGTCGCGGCGGTGATGAAGAACACGCGCGCAATGCTCGTCCCGGTGAAGGCCAAGAAGATCGAGCTGAACGCCAAACCATTGAGGGCCGCGTATACCCAGAACACCGCCTGGGCCGCGCCGGCGCTCATCGCATGGATGCGGAAGCTGAGGAAGAACACCAGCGCCACCGGCGCCAGGATCACGACCCACTTCAGCGGGCTGAGCAGGATCGGCTCGTACAGCGCCGGCGTGCTGGCGACGAAAGCCGCCACCAGGCCCGTCAGCGCCAGGCCCGACGCCATGTAGTTGTAGACCCGCAGCATGTACTGACGGAGGCCGACGTCGATCTCGGCCTGCATCGCCTCGGTACGGGTCATGTACCGACGGTCCTGAAGTGCCATGTGTTTCCGTGCCCTTTCTCACGTGACTCAGGCGCGACCTTGATTGATTCCAAGCCGCGCGTTCTCGGCAAAATATGGGGTACAGGCTACCCTGAATCAATGGAAACCGGACATCCGTAAGGTTACATAGATTTCATGTTCGCGCCGCCATTCCCTGCCGAAAACCGTTTTGGCTCAAAGGCTTGAATGGGGATGCCGATCACAGTTTCGTGCCGTCGGGCGGCGGGCGGTGGGTGCGCTCGGTCTCCGGCGGTGGTGGGGGCGGGCCGCGCCGCCGCTTGATGATGATGTCGCCCTCTGGCGTCACGACCGGCGGGTCGTAGGTCGGCAGCGCCCTCAGCATCATCTCGAGGCCGCGCACGATCGCCTCTGCGCCGCGGACGATCATGTCGCGCGCCGCCGGATCCACCGGGAAAGGAAACGGCACGGGTGCCGGATAGGGCGATGGATACGGGCTCGTGTAGGGATCGGTTGGCTGCGGCTGCGGCGCCGGCTGCTGCGGTGCCTGCTGCGCTGCGGCGGTTCCGGCCCCGGCGAGCCCTACCAAGGCCAAAACCATACAAAGCCGGCTAGGACGCATGTCCGCCCCCCAATCGCACCAGCTTGCGATCATAGCAGGGGAAACTGAACCCGGCCTGAACCTCAGGCCGGCACCGCCTTGAGCGCCTCCTGCATCAGCCAGCGCCGGAACGCGGCGAAGTCGCGCTGCTCGCGCCTGTACTCGCGATAGGCGAGATACCATTCCTTGCCCTTGGGCACCGTCAGCGCGAAGGGCGCGACCAGCCGCCCGGCGCGCAGGTCGTCGTCGATATAGGGCCGGATGCCCATCGCCATGCCGACACCATCCGAGGCCGCCTGTAGCGCCTGGCCGTAGTAGTCGAAGGCAGGCCCGCGCGCGGCGACGCGGGCGACGCCGGCCGCCTTCAGCCAGAGCGGCCAGTCCTCCGGCGCGTGCGTGACCCGGATGAGATCCCCGCCGCGCAGGTCGGCCGGACGCTTCAGGCGCTGCGCCAGGCGCGGCGCCGCGACCGGCAGCAGGTCGGCCGCGAACAGGCGCTCCGAGACCAGGCCCGGCCAGTCGCCGTCGCCGAGCTTGATGCCGCAGGTCCAGTCATCGCCGAACGGCGCCGCCGCGCCGCCCGTCGTGATGCGCACCTCGATCTCCGGCTCCGCCTTGGCGAAGGCGGCCAGGCGCGGGATCAGCCAGCGGATGGCGAAGGTCGGCCCGACGCCGACGGTCAGGATGCGTGCCCCGGCCTGCGCCGTGACCTGGGCGGTAAGGCTCGCCAGCGCGTCGAATATCGGCGTCAGCCCGGCCTGGTAGGAGCGCCCGGCCGGCGTCGCCAGGAGCCGGTTCGCCCGCCGCTCGAACAGAGGGACGCCGAGCCGCTGCTCGAGCAGCTGCACCATCCGGCTGACCGCCGCCGGCGAGACATTGAGCTCGGCCGCCGCGCCGGCGAAGCTGCCGTGCCGCGCGACCGCCTCGAACGCCTTGACGCCGTTGAGGAAGGGCAGCCGGCGCATCCGCACCATCAGGAAAGTTGATGCCCAGCGCAAGATATCTCGGTTTGTGCCAGCGCCTCAAGCGGCGCACACCCTGGGGCGCAAGGGGATGCCACCATGACGCCGCTTCTGACAACCCTTCTCTGCCTGGTGATGGTCGCGACCTCGTTCCTGTCCGGCCTGTTCGGCATGGCGGGGGGCATGATTCTGGTCGGCGTGCTGCTGGCGCTGCTGCCGCTACCGACGGCCATGGTGCTGCACGCGGCGACGCAGATGGCCTCGAACGGCTGGCGCGGCCTGTTGTTGTGGCGTCATGTGCGCTGGACGGCGGTCGGCGCCTACGTGCTGGGCTGCGGCTTCGCCCTCGTGCTGTGGTCGATCGCGCGCTACGTGCCGGACAAGCCCCTAGCCCTCATTCTGCTGGGGGTGACGCCATTCCTGGTGCGCGTCCTGCCAGGGAAGCTGCGGCCGGATCCGGAAAGTCTGAAGCAGGGTGTGCTGTACGGCTCTGTCTGCATGACCCTGATGCTCTTGACCGGCGTCGGCGGCCCGCTGCTCGACACGTATTTCCTCGGCGGCCGGCTCGACCGCCGCCAGATCGTCGCGACCAAGGCGATGTGCCAGCTGGTCGGCCACGGCGTGAAGCTGGCCTATTTCGGCGCCATCATCGAGCAGGCGGCCAAGCTCGATCCCGTGCTGGCGACGCTCGCCGTGCTCGCCTCGCTGGTCGGCACCGTGCTGGCGAAACGGTTCCTGGAGGCGATGAGCGACAAGCAGTACCGTAGCTGGGCCGGCCGGCTGATCACCGCAATCGCGGCCTGGTACGTGACCCACGGCACCTGGCTGCTGCTGGCGCAGCAGGGCCTGGACCCGGCGCTGGCCATGGACGGAGGAGGCGCTGATGGCCGATGAACTCGATCCCCTGGTCCTCGATCTGGTCGAATGGGTCGCCCGCGCGCCGCGGCCCTATGCCGAGGTGCTCGAGGCCTGGCGTACCTCGTGCCCGCGCCTGCCGGTGTGGGAGAGCGCCGTCGAGCGCGGCTACGTGGCGCAGGAGCGCGGCGACGGAAACGGCGCGATCGTGCGCGCGACGGCGTCGGGACGGGCGTTCCTGCGCGTCAACGGGCGCTGACCGCTGCGGCCGGGCTGCAATGCTCAGCTCTTGGCGAAGCCCCAGTCCCGGCGCCGCTTCACGTCGGTTCGGCTCGTGGCTTTTTCCCGGTGCTCCGCGATCCACTGGCTGGCTGCCGCTTCGGTGGCGAAGCTGGTGATGGTCGTCGGATAAGAGTCCGGAATGGTGACGCGCACGCCGAAGGTCATGTCCTTCTGCTGGAAGACCTCGTAGACGGCTTCGGCGTGCGGGTGCCTCTTTTCCTCCTTCATCGGCGCGCCGGCTTGCCTGCGATGGCGCCGGTGCCCGCCGACGCCGCTTCGCGATCCGACGCTTCCTTTGCCAGGCGCAGGGCGCGGAGCCGCGCCGTCTTCTCCTCGAGCGCGGCTTCGGTCTTCCTGCGCTCTCTCGCCGCGGCCGATTCCTTGTCGCTGGCCTTGTCCTTGGCGAAGAAGTTCCGCGCGTTGCGACGGGCCTCCTCGGCACGCGATCTCTCGCTGCTCATGTTCCGCTGGCGCTCCTTCGTTCATGCGCCGGCCTCGTTGCCGCCCGGCGCGTCAGACTTGCTGCGGCACGGGCGGCAGCTCGAGCCGCCGCCCGCGGGCCGTCACACCGACTTCAGGTTGCAGGCCGAGTCCTTGCCGCGATCCTGCTCGACGTCGTAGCTGATCTTCTGGCCTTCGCTGAGCATGGTCATGCCGGCGCGGTTCAGCGCCGAGACATGGACGAACACGTCCTTCGACGCGTCATCCGGCTTGATGAAGCCGAAGCCCTTCTGGGCGTTGAACCATTTCACGGTGCCGATCGGCATGGTGGTTTCCTTTTGCCTGGCTTGGTGCCGCAGCGCCGACGGCGCAACGGGTCGGCTTTCGGTACAGGTTGAGACTTGAAGTCGGCTCGAGCCCGGCAGGAGCCAAAGAAAAGGCCGACCCATAGCGACCGGACGCATGCAATATGGAGTTGCGGCCGCGACAATACAAATGCAATCGCCTGCCGGCCCGAATTCATTGGACTTTGTCGCGAAAGAAGCGCCAAGTGACGCGTCAATCCCATCGACGCCGCCGGAGTGGCGGACATAATGACAGATCCACCGCCTGGCACGCGACGCCGCGCGGAAGGCGCGGGCTCATGCTTGAATATCGCTGTTGCGCCATCGATACCGACCACAACGTCGTGGCGGTCGAGGTGGTGCGCTACCGCAACGATGAATTCGCGCGGCTGCGCGCGGCGATCATCCTCGCCAACGTCGCCGTCGCCGGCGTGGAAGCGTGGGAGGGCGAGCGCCTGGTGTGCAGGCTGTGGAAGCCCGGCATCGCGATCCAATGACCGGGCCGACACCAGCGCGTCGTGGCGCGACCGGAGGCGCGCGATGACCGATCGTGTATCGCCTGCGGCATCGATCGACACGGCTTGTTCCGGGTGCGGCTTGTGCATTTCGAAGCCGCTGTCCTGGTTGCAGGCCAACGACACGCTGGTCTGCCCGGACTGCGGCAAGGCGACGGTCGTGCGCCGATACAAGGCCCGGGCCTCTGCCAGCGTGCTGTACGAGCGCCTGACGGGCATGGTCGGCGGCACGAAGGGGATCTGAAATCCGCAGCTTCAAGGCGGCGCGCGCC
Organism: uncultured Rhodospirillaceae bacterium; assembly: GCA_964557415.1. Lineage (GTDB taxonomy): Bacteria > Pseudomonadota > Alphaproteobacteria > JAEULC01 > JAEULC01 > JAEULC01. The sequence goes on along the minus strand of CAZLBB010000060.1, from coordinate 21,630 downwards.
CTCGCACGATCCTGCTCTGGGTCTACTGCTCGGCGCGGATCCTGCTCAACGGCGCCACGTTGATGTGCGCCTACGCGGAGAGCCGCCGGCGACCGGCACCGCCCTAGGGATTGCGCAGCAGCGGCGCCGCCTTCTGGCCGAGTGCGCGGAACGTGCCGCCGAATCCCAGCAGCATCGTCACGGCCACGCCGAGGCCGGCGGTCACGAACACCGTCTGCGGCAGGAACACCCAGTCCATGTACATGGTGCGCGTGACGAGCACCCAGGATGCGAGCGTGCCGACGCCGGCGGCGAGCAGCGCGGCGAGCAGGCCGATCAGCCCGTATTCGATCAGGTAGGCGAGGCCGACGTCGCGGCGCGTGGCGCCGAGCACCTTGAGCACGACGGCGTCGTAGATGCGCCGGCGGTGGCCCGCCGCCACCGCGCCGGCCAGCACCAGCGCGCCGACCAGGATGGTGACGCCGGCGGTCAGCCGGACCGCGAGGCCGATCTGGCCGATCAGCCGCGCCGCTGCCTCGAGCGCGTCGCGCACGCGCACCGCCGAGATGTTGGGGAAGCGGTCGGTCACCGTGCGGTAGAGCGCCGCCTCGGCGGCCGGGTCGACCTTGGCGGCGGCGATATGCGTGTGCGGCGCCGCCTCGAGCGTGCCGGGCGCGAAGATCAGCACGAAGTTCATGGTCAGGTCGCCCCAGTCGATCGCGCGCAAGGACGCGATCGTCGCCGTGATCTCGCGGCCGAGCACGTTGACCGTCATGGTGTCGCCAATCTCGAGCCCCATGCCCTGGGCGGCGTTGGCGTCGAACGAGACCAGCGGCGGGCCGCGGTAGTCCTTGGGCCACCATTCGCCGGCGACGATGCGCGTCTTGGGCGGCATGGCGCCGGCATAGGTGAGGGTGCGGTCGCCGCGCAGCACCCAGGCGACGTCGGAGCGCACCCGGCGGCTGTCGGCGGGTTCGCCGTTCAGCTTGACGATGCGCGCACGCACGGTCGGCACGCGCTCGACCGCGTCGCGCCCGGCCACGGACGCGACGGTGCCGTCGAAATCGGCGACCTGGTCCGGCTGGATGTCGATGAAGTAGAAGGCGGGCGCCGCGCTGGGCAGACGCTCGGCGACCTGGCGCTCGAGATTGCCCTCGACCAGCGCGACGGCCACCAGCACGCTGAGGCCGATGCCGAGCGAGACCAGCACGCTGGGCGTCGGCGCGCCGGGGCGGTGCACGTTGGCGAGCGCAAGGCGCAGCAGCGGCCGGCGCGGGCGCGGCGCCTTGCTCGCCAGCCTGACCACGCCCCAGGCGAGCAGGCGGAATCCGGCGAGGCTAAGGATGGCGCCGACCACGAACCAGGCGGCGACGCGCTTGTCGTGCGCCCAGCCGAGCGCGAGCGCCGCGAGCGCCGCCGCCGCGGCGAGGTTGAGCAGGACGTAGCCGAGCCGCGGCCAGCGCCTTGCCGGCGCCACCAGGTCGCGGAACAACGCCGCCGCCGGCACTTCGCGCGCGGCCGCGAGAGGCCAGATCGAGAAGGCAGTCGCCGCGATCATGCCGAAGGCGGCGGCGAGAGACAGCGGCCCGGGATAAACGGCGACGCGCGCCGCGACCGGCAGCTTGTCGGCCAGAAGCGGCGCCGCCGCCATCGGCACGAGCGCGCCGAGCAAGACGCCGATCAGCGAGCCGAGCGCCGCCAGCGCCATCACCTGGAAGAAGCCGGTCAGGAACACCAGCCGCCCGGGCGCGCCCAGGCACTTGTAGGTGGCGATAGTCGCGGTCTTGGTGTCGAGATGGCTCTTGACCGCGTTGCCGACGCCGACGCCGCCGACCAGCAGCGCCGTGAGGCCGACCAGGGTCAGAAACAGGGTCATGCGGTCGACGAAGCGCTCGACGCCGGGATCGGCGCGCGTGTGGCTGCGCATGCGCCAGCCAGCCTCGGGGAAGCGCCTGGCCGTGGCGTCGAGCCACTGGGCGGCGTCGCGTCCCCCGGCAAGCGCGATGCGGTAGGGGTAGTAGATCAGCGCGCCGGGCTGGACCAGCCGGCTTTCGTCGAGCGCGCCGCGCGCGATCATCACGCGCGGGCCGAAGCGGAACAGGCTCGTGCCCTTGTCCGGCTCGCGCAGGATGGTCGCGCGCAGCTCGAGCTCGAGCTCGCCCAGCCGCAGCAGGTCGCCGGGCTTCACGCCCAGGCGGCTCGCGATGTCGGGATCGGCCACCGCGCCCCAGCGCCCGTCACGCCGCGCCAGCGCCTCGGCAAGCACGGCGCCCTCCGACAGCGCGACGGCGCCGTAGAGCGGGTAGGCGTCGTCTACCGCCTTGAGCTCGACCACGCCGCGCGCCGCGTCCGGCGCGGCGCCGGCACGCGCCATGGCGCGCATCTCGACCACGCGCGACAGGCGGCCGGCGGCGCGCATCCAGGCGAGTTCCTCCTCCGACGCCTCGCGGTGGACCATGCGCAGCTCGACGTCGCCGCCCAGCAGCAGCCGCGCATCGGCCACCAGCCCGGCATCGATCGCGCGGCCGAGCGAGCCCACGCCGGCGATCACCGCCACGCCGATTGCCAGGCAGGCGAGGAACACGCGAAAGCCCTTGAGGCCCCCGCGCAATTCGCGCCGCGCCAGCTTGAGCGCCAGCGGGATCATAGAACCCTCGCCCGGCGAAGCTGGGAGAGGGTGGCGAGCGCAGCGAGCCGGGTGAGGGCCGGCTCGGCGTTCCCGGCAGCCACGGCGCAACGGCCGGGAACACAGAGCCGTTCCCTCACCCTCCCGCCTTCGGCGGGCCCCTCCCTCTCCCGGCTTCGCCGGGCGAGGGATAAAGACCTCGCCATCACCGCGACACCGCGCGACGCGGCGCGGGCGCGACGCGCGTGTCCTCCGCGACCGTGCCGTCGCTGAGGCGCACGATGCGCTCGCAGCGGCCGGCGAGGTCGGGGTCGTGGGTGATCAGCAGCAGCGACGTGCCGTGGCGTTGGCGCAACTCGAACATCAGGTCGATCACGTGCTCGCCGGTGGCACGGTCGAGATTGCCGGTCGGCTCGTCCGCCAGCAGCAGGCGCGGATGCACGGCGAAGGCGCGCGCCAGTGCCGTGCGCTGCTGCTCGCCGCCGGAAAGCTGGCCCGGGTAATGGCCGAGCCGGTGCCCGAGCCCGACCGCCTGCAGCGCGTCGCGCGCGCGGTCGAAGGCGTCGCCGCGGCCGGCGAATTCGAGCGGGATGGCGACGTTCTCCAGCGCCGTCATGGTCGGCACGAGGTGGAAGGCCTGGAACACGATGCCGACATGGTCGCGGCGAAAACGCGCGAGCGCGTCCTCGTCCATCAGGCCGAGGTCGGCCCCTGCGACCAGCACGCGGCCGGCGCTCGGCCGTTCGAGCCCCGCCGTCACCATCATCAGGGTCGACTTGCCCGAGCCCGAGGGACCGACGATGCCGAGCGTCTCGCCCGCGGAGACCTCGAGGCTGATGCCGCGCAGGATGTTGACCGCACCGCTGGCGCTCGCCAGTGTTAGGTGAACATCCTCCAGGCGGACAATGGATTGGTTCGACGTGGACGCTGAGATCATGAAGGTCGGCCGCTCCCACGGGCTGCGGCGAACGCGCAAGGGGCCGGCCGCCGCTGTGCGATATGGCGCGCGGACTTGGTTTGTCAATGCGTTGGCGGTCGCGCTCACGCTCATTTCACTGCTCATGGCGCCGAATTCCGCCGCCGCCGGCTCCGCGGAAATACGGGTCCTGGCGCTGGGCGACAGCCTGACCGCGGGCTACGGCCTGCCGCCGGGCCAGGGCTTCGCCGACCAGCTCGAGCGCGCCCTCAAGGCCAAGGGCATCGCGGCGCGCGTGCTGAACGCCGGGGTCTCCGGCGACACGACGGCCGGCGGCCTGGCGCGGCTGGACTGGGCGCTGGCCGACAAGCCGGACGTCGCCATCGTCGAGCTCGGCGCCAACGATATGCTGCGCGGGCTCGACCCGCAGGCGGCCGAGAAGAACCTCGACAGGATCCTGGCCAGGCTGAAATCCGCGGGCGTCCCGGCACTGCTCGCGGGGATGCGCGCGCTCACCAACTGGGGTGCCGACTATGCCAACCGGTTCGAGAGGATCTATCCGGCCCTCGCCCAGCGCTACGGCGTCGACCTCTATCCCTTCTTCCTCGAGGGCGTGATCCAGGTGCCGGCGCTGATGCTGCCGGACGGGCTGCATCCCAATGCGCGTGGCGTCTCGGTGATCGTCGAACGTATCCTGCCGCAGGTCGAGCGCCTGATCGCGGCCGCGCGCAAGGCAGGCTGAGGCATGCGCGATATCCGCCTGGCGCACACCGCGGCGCCGGACTGGCGCGCGGGCCTCGGCCGTTGCGTCGCCCAGCTCGGGTCGCTGACGGAGGAGCACCGGTTGGGTTTCCTCTACGTCGCCGACAAGTTCGCCGGATCGCTCGCCGACATCGCCACCGTGCTCGGCGAGGTGACGCGCGTGCGCGACTGGGTCGGCACCGCCAGCATCGGCATCTGCGCCACCGGCCGCGAGTACTTCGACGAGCCGGCGATGGCCATGCTGGTGGTGGCCGCCGACCCCGACGAATACCGCCTGCTGCCGTCGCTGCAGCACGACACGCGCCCGCTGAAGCAGGCGCACGGCGCCTGGATCGAGCGGCAGCACCCGGCGCTGGCGCTGGTGCATGCCGATCCGCGCGCCGAGGCCGTGCCGCTGGTGGTGAAAGGCCTGGCCGACGAGATCGGCTTCGTCGTCGGCGGGCTGACCGCATCGCGCGGCGGCGGCTTCCCGCAGCTCGCCGGCAAAGTGACCGAGGGCGGCGTCTCGGGTGTGGTGTTCGCCGGCGGCGTGGCACTGACCACGGGCCTGAGCCAAGGCTGCTCGCCGATCGGCCCCGTGCGGCGCATCACCGATTGCCGCGAGAACGTGATCGTCAGCATCGACGAGCAGCCGGCGCTGGAGGTGTTCAAACAGGATATCGGCGAGCTCCTGGCGCGCGACCTGCGCAAGGTCGCGGGCTACATCCACGCCGCCCTGCCCGTGCCGGGCTCCGACACCGGCGACTATCTGGTGCGCAACCTGACCGGCATCGATCCGCAGCGCGGCCTGCTGGCGATCGGCGCCGAGGTCGAGGCGGGCGACCCGATCCTGTTCGTGCGCCGCGACCGCGGCGCGGCGGAGCAGGACCTGAGCCGCATGCTGCGCCAGCTCAAGGCGCGCGCGAAGGCCAAGCCGCAGGCCGGCGTCTATGTGTCGTGCCTGGCGCGCGGGCCCAACCTGTTCGGCCCGGAATCGCAGGAGCTCCGCCGCATCCGCGACGAGCTCGGCGATTTCCCGCTCGTCGGCTTCTTCGCCAATGGCGAGATATCGCACAACCGGCTATACGGCTACACCGGTGTCCTGACCCTGTTCCTCTGAGCCCCTGCCCCCCGCGCCGTCCGCCGTCCCGATCCATCGGAGCTCCCATGCAGTACCGCAGCCTTGGCCGCAGCGGCATCTCGGTATCGTCCGTGTGCCTCGGCACCATGACCTTCGGCGAGCAGACCGACGAGGCCGAGGCGCATCGCCAGCTCGACCTTGCGCGCGACGCCGGCGTCAACTTCCTCGACGCGGCCGAGGTCTACCCGGTGCCGGCCCGGGCCCGCACCTATGGCGAGACCGAGCGGATCATCGGGTCGTGGCTCAAGGCGCGCGGCGGGCGTGACAAGGTGATCATCGCGACCAAGGTCGCCGGCGGCGCTCATCGCCTCGCCCATATCCGCGACGGCAAGCCGCGGCTGGACGCAAAGAACATCACCGCGGCGCTCGAGGCCAGCCTCAAGCGGCTCCAGACCGGCCATGTCGACCTCTACCAGCTCCATTCGCCCGACCGCGCCACCAACACGTTCGAGAACATGGGCTACGCGCACAAGCCCGACGACGACCCGGTGCCGATCGCGGAGACGCTGGGCGTGCTCGGCGAGCAGGTGCGCGCCGGCAAGATCCGCGCGGTCGGCGTGTCGAACGAGACGCCCTGGGGCGTCATGACCTTCCTCAACGCCGCCGCCGCCGATCCGTCCCTGCCGCGCATCGCCGCGATCCAGAACCCGTACAACCTGGTCAACCGCCTGTTCGACGTCGGGCTGGCCGAAATGGCGATCAGGGAGGACTGCCCGCTGATCGGCTATTCTCCGCTTGGCTTCGGCACGCTGACCGGCAAATATCTGGAAGGCGCGCGGCCGCCCAAGGCGCGGCTGACCGACTACACGAACTGGCCGCGCTATCTCTGGCCGCGCGCCGTGGAGGCGCAAGGTTCCTATGCCGCCCTGGCCCGCAAGCACGGGCTTTCGCCGACCGCGCTGGCGCTCGGCTTCGCCGCCTCGCGGCCGTTCATGGCCTCGGTCATCATGGGCGCGCGCACCGCGGCGCAGCTGGAAGAGGACCTGGAATTGATCGCGCGAACCAAGCTCAAGCCGGAGGTGCTGGCCGAGATCGACGCCATCCACGCCACGAACCCGAACCCGGTCCTGAAATAGACCGGTTCGCCCTTCTCTCTGCCCGGGCACGAGCCTGACCTGAAATGATCCGACTCTTCGTCGGCCTCTCCCTGCCTTTGGAGGTCCGCCAGCGCCTGGCGGCCATGAGCGGCGGCGTGCCCGGCGCGCGCTGGGAGCCGGAGGAGAACTTCCACCTGACGCTGCGCTTCATCGGCGAGGTCGAGCACGGCCAGGCCGACGACATCCACGGCGAGCTGTCGCGCCTGCACATGCCGGCGTTCGAGATGAGCCTCAGCGCCGTCGACTATTTCGGCGCCGGCGACAAGGCGCGCGTGCTCTATGTCGGCGTCGACCGGAACGAGCTGCTGATGCGCCTGCAGGCCAAGATCGACACCGCCGTGCAGCGCGCCGGCCTGCCGCCCGAGGCGCGCAAGTTCCGCCCGCACGTCACGCTCGCCCGCCTGCGCGACGCCCCGGTGCAGCGCCTGGCCGCCTTCCGCGAGGCCTACAACCTGTTCCGTGCCGGCCCGATCCCGGTCAAGGAGTTCGGGCTCTACTCGAGCCATCCCGGCAAGGGCAACGCCGTCTACCACGAAGAGGCGAGCTACCCGCTGGACGGCGGGTGAAGGCACGGAAGCTCATCCTTCGACAGGCTCAGGATGAGGACTCTCTGTTGTCCTCGTCCTGAACTTGTCGAAGGACGACCAGCTGGATCGAACACGAGAGAACCTCAGCACCCGAACCGCGCCACGATGCGCTCGACCTGGCCCACGTAGCCGCCGCCGAACAGGCGGACATGTATGAGCAGCGGCCAGAGGTTGTAGAGATCGCGCCGCGTCTCGCGAAAGCCCGGCGCGACCGGGCTGACCTCCGCGTAGCCGGCAAGGAAGTCCTCGCCGAGCCCGGGGAAGAGCCCGGCGAAGGCGAGGTCCATTTCCGGATGGCCCCAGTAGATCGCCGGGTCGATGAAGGCGGCCAACCGGCCGCGCCGTCCCGGCGCGCGTCGATCCGCGCGCCCAGCATTTGGTTTGGCGGCCGGATCGGCGGCCGCCAGCACGTTGCCCGGCCAGAGATCGCCGTGCAGCAGGGCCGGATGCGCCGGCTCCTGGACCAGGTCCTCCAGCCGCGCCGCCAGCGCGTCGATGCGCGCCCGCAGCCGGGTCGGCAGTCGGCCGGCGCCGTGGGCCTGATCGGCCATGTGCAGCAGGCGCTGGTCGCGGAAGAACGGCAGCCAGCACCCGGTCCCGGGATTGGGCTGCAGCAGCGGGCCGATCACCGTGTTGCGCTCGAAGCCGAAATGCGGGCCGCGCACGCCATGCAGCGCCGCCACCAGCCGCCCGGCCTCGCGCTCGCCCGCGCGCGACAGGCCGCCGTCGTGCTCGACATAGCCCAGCACCAGCAGGCGGTCGTCGCCGTGCAGCACGTCCGGCACCGGCAATGCGGTATGACGGCGCAGATAGCGGAGCATGAAGGCCTCGCAGGCGAGACCGCCCTCGGCCGACCACTTCACCGCCGCGCGCGTGCCGTCGGCGAATTCGGCGCGATAGACCTCGGCGATGCAGCCGCCGCTCATCGGCGCGAGGCGGAGCGGGTGCCGTCCGAGCGCGGCGGCGATCGCCTCGGCGGGGCCGGCGGTCACGCCGGGCTCCGGCTCAACGCCTCCAGGAGGCCGCGTGCACCCAGCTCGATCAGGTCGAGCGCCGCCTCGAACCCGGCCGCGCCGCCGTAATAGGGGTCGGGCACGTCGCGGAGGCCCGCGCGCGGGGCGTAGTCGAGGAACAGGCGCAGGCGGTCGTGCCGCGCCGGCGGGGCCATGCGCTGCATCAGGCGGAGATGGCCGCGGTCCATCGCCAGCAGCAGGTCGAAGCGCACGAAATCCTCGGGCCGGAGCTGGCGCGCGCGCAGGTCCGAGAGGTCGTAGCCGCGCCGGAGCGCCGCGGCGCAGGAGCGCTCGTCCGGCGGGTCGCCGACGTGATAGCCGTGCGTGCCGGCCGAATCGGTGTGGAACCGCTCCGCCAGCCCGGCCTGCCGTACGATGGCGCGGAACACGCCCTCGGCCGTCGGCGAGCGGCAGATGTTGCCGGTGCAGACGAAGAGGAGGCTGGTGCGGTCGGGCGTTGATTTGCTCATCGCGGGCACGGGATCGGCGCTATCATGGGCGGGTCTTCCGCCGCGCTGTCGAAGCACGCGGATCGCGTCCGCGCAAGAGGCATATCCGACTGGACCATGTCCGACCCATCCATCGTCATCCTGACCGGCGCCGGCATCTCCAAGGAGTCGGGGCTCGACACGTTCCGCGACAAGGACGGCATCTGGGCGCGCGTGCGGCTGGAGGACGTCGCCACGCCGGAAGGCTTCGCGCGCGATCCCAAGCGCGTGCACGAATTCTACAACGCGCGGCGGCGCAGCCTGTTGAACCCGAACATCACGCCCAACGCGGCGCACGCGGCGCTGGCCGAGCTGGAGCGGCAGCGGCCGGGCGACGTGCTGCTGGTGACGCAGAACATCGACAATCTGCACGAACGCGCGGGCTCCAGGAACCTGATCCACATGCACGGCGAGATGCTGAAGGCGCGCTGCGCAGGCTGCGAGGACGTGCGCGAGTGGACTTCGGACCTCTCGGTCGACCTCGCCTGCGCCGCCTGCGGCCGCACCGGCGGCATGCGCCCGCATGTCGTGTGGTTCGGCGAGATGCCGTTCGAGATGGACCGCATCTATGCAGCGCTGGCGCGCTGCAGGCTGTTCCTGTCGATCGGCACCTCCGGCAACGTCTACCCGGCGGCAGGTTTCGTGGCCGAGGCACGCGCGGCGCGGGCGCACACGGTCGAGCTGAACCTGGAGCCGTCGGAAGGCGCCACGCTGTTCGCCGAGGCGGTCTACGGCCCCGCCTCCGTCATCGTGCCCGACCATGTCCGCAAGATCCTCGGCGCAGCTTGACGCCGCCATGGAAGAGGCGCGCGGCTGCACGCTGTGCGCCAAGGTCCTGCCGCTGGGGCCGCGGCCGGTGTTCCGCCTGGGCCGCGGCGCGCGGCTGCTGATCGTCGGCCAGGCGCCGGGCACCCGGGTGCACGAGACCGGCCTGCCGTGGAACGACCGATCGGGCGACCGCCTCAGGCAATGGATGGCGATCGAGCGCGAGCGCTTCTACGACGCCGAACACATCGCCATCCTGCCGATGGGGCTGTGCTATCCCGGCCGCCTGAAGCAGGGCGGCGACGCGCCGCCGCGGCCGGAATGCGCGCCGCTCTGGCACAAGCGACTCGTGGCGCTGCTGCCGCGCATCGAGCTCGTGCTGCTGGTCGGCAGCTACGCCCAGGCCTACTACCTCGACCGCGCGCGCGGCGCGACCATGACCGAGACGGTGCGCGATTTCCGCCGCCACCTGCCGCGCTTCCTGCCGCTGCCGCACCCGAGCTGGCGCACCACGGCCTGGGAGCGCAGGAACCCGTGGTTCGGCGCCGACGTGCTGCCGGTGCTTCGGGCGGAGGTCAGGCGGCTGGTCGGGTAGACCGAGCCGCTTCATCCTTCGACAAGCTCAGGATGAGGCTCTTGTCTTTCTCCTCGCCCTGAGCTTGTCGAAGGGCGCTTTGGCAGGCCGCTACAGCCAGATGCCCTTGTCCATCAGGTAGGCGGTGTATTCCTTGTAGGACATGCCGAGCTCCTGGGCGCGGGCGAGGCGCAGGCGCACAACCTCGATCGGCGGGGTCTTCCAGGCGCGGGCGTGCGATTTCTTCCAGCAATGGCGCGACCAGTTCGGTGCGTCTTCGAGCGGCGGGCCGTTGTTGTGGCCGATGCGGATGCGCGGATTGGGCTCACCCCCGTCGAGATAGACGAAGAATGGCGCGAGATTGGGCAGCTTGCTCCAATCCTGGGCAAGAAACCGGCGCCGTCGGTCGTAGCGATCTCCCATGCGGTCAATTCTAGCAAGCCCCAGGCCGGATCAAAGTCCGGCCAGCCGCTTCAGCTCGGCGATGTTCCAGTTGCGCATCGTCGCGATCATCGGGTCGGCGTTCTGGACGCCGATGCCCTCGACCTGCAGCAGGATGCGGTTGCCGAGGAGGACCGAAACCTCGCCACCACGCTGCTGCTGGTCATAGGCGACCACCGCATCGTAGTCGCCGATCCTGATGCGCCGGACGGTCGGCGGCACGCCCTGGGGCAGCTGCGGCCCAAACAGCGGCGCCATCGAGCGCGCAGCGTCGCTGTCCATGACGATGCGCGCGTTCATGCGTCCCTGGCCGTTGGTCTGGCGGTAGTCGCGCGCCGCCGGCGGCGAGCCGCCCATCAGCGCCAGGCGCTGCGGGTCGGGCGGCTCGACGGTCCAGCCCTGCGGCGCGCCGGGCAGCGTGACGGCATAGCGCTGCCCCAGCTGCTCGTAGATCGCGTCGATCGCAGCCGAAAGCTCGTCCGCCGACTGCAGCAGCTTGCCGGACTGGTAGAGCTGGCGCGCGGTGTCGATGCGGCGCGTCGTGCTGGCCGTGGCCGGCGTGCCCACGGTCGGCGCCGGCGGCTTGGCCTTCGACTGCGGCTGCGCCGCCGCCGGCGGCTTCGGCGCTTGCGGCGGGGCCGGCGGCTGCGGCTGCTGCGCTTCAGCGCCGCCGCAGACGAGCAGCACGGGCAACAGCAGCACGCCGAGAGCGAAACCAGGGACACGAAGACTCATCGCGGGGCTCCTTCCGCTTCGTTGCAACGACTTGTCCCCCGGAAACCGCGCGCGGCAGCCGCAACCACGGGATCGCGATTCAGCCCGCCGCCTCGCGCTCGATCGCCTCCATGTCGGCATCCGACAGGCCGAAATGGTGGCCGATCTCGTGGATCATGACGTGGCGGATCAGATGCGGCAAGTCCTCGCCCGTCTCGCACCAGTAGTCGAGCAGCGGGCGGCGATAGAGGAAGATCATGTCGGGCTCGCGCGGCAGGTCGCTCACGCTCTTGCGGTCGATCGACACGCCGCGATAGAGCCCCATCAGGTCGAACGGCGAGTCCAGCTCCATCTCGCGCTCGGTCTCCTCGTCGGGAAACTCCTCGACCCGGATGATCACGTCGCCCACGGCGACGCGGAAGCGCGCCGGCAGCGATTCATAGGCGGAAAGCGCCAGTTCCTCGATCTCCTCGAGGCTCGGCGCGGTCGACCAGCGTCTGCCCGGTTCGGACATGGCCGCGACCTTAGCGCCGCGCGGTTCGCCCCGCCACAATGGCAACGGTCGCGCCGAGCAGCACGAGCGCGCCGCCGGCGACGAGATCGAGGCCGATCGCTTCGCCCAGCCAGAGCGCCGAGATCGCGGCGCCGACGACGGGCGTCGCGAGGAAGCCGAGCGACGAGGCCACGGCCGGGATCAGGCTCGCGGCCGAGGTCGCCGCCCAGGTGATGGCCGGCCCCGCGAGCAGCCCGATATAGGCGAGCGGCAGGAGGGCGCGCGCGGTCGGCGCGATGCCGCCCGCCGGCTCGATCGCCACGGCGAGCGGCACGAGCAGGGCGAACGCGAACAGCATCTGCCAGGGCATGACCTGCAGCGGCGTCAGGCGCCAAGGGTGGAAGCGGCTGTGCAGGATGGCCAGTGCCCAGGCCAGCGCCGCGGCGAGCAGGTAGACGTGACCGAGCAGGACGTCGGCGCCCCCGCTGTGTCCGTCCGGGCCGCGGATGGCCGGCGCCAGCAGCACCGCGACGCCGCCGAGGCCGAGCAGGACGCCGAGGAGCTGGCGCCGGCGGGGCCATTCGCCGATCAGCGGCCCGGCCAGCGGCACGATCCACAGCGTCGTGGTGTAGGCGAGCACGACCGAGCGCCCGGCCGGCAGCAGCTTGAGGCCGAGATGCGTCAGGGTGAAGAAGGCGCAGAGCTGCAGGCCGCCGATCGACAGGATGATCGGCAGGTCGGCCCCCGCCGGCCGCCTGAGCCTGCCGAGCGCGGCCAGCAGCGCGAACGCAGCGACCACGCTGAGGCCGGCGCGGCCGGCGGCGAACCAGACCGGCGTGGCGTCGGCGAGGCCGTATTTCATGACCGGCCAGGCCGACCCGGCGGCGAGCACCGCCAGCGCCAGCAGTCCCGCCGCCTTCCAGACCTGGCTCATCGCCGCCTGTCCCCCGCCCTGCCCGCCGGAGACTAGGCGAGTCGCTGGTCATCGGCATAGCGATTTGCTTAGATGATACCCATCGGAAAGCTCGATGGGCGGGACATGGCGGAACTCGAGATCGGCCTCTTGCGCAGCTTCGTCGAGATCGCCGCCTGCGGCGGCTTCGGCCGCGCGGCGCGCCGGCTCAACCGCACGCAGTCGACCGTCAGCCTGCATATGCGCCGGCTGGAGCAGGCGGCCGGCGCGCGCCTGATCGAGCGCGGGCCGCGCCACTTCGCCCTGACCGAGGCCGGCCGCATGCTGCTGGACGACGCACAGCGCCTCTTGGCGCAGCACGACCAGTGCCTGGCGCGGCTCAGTCGGCCGTCGCTGACGGGCGCGCTGAGCGTGGGCGTCAGCGAGGACTTCGTCGGCCGGCAGACGCCGCGCGTCCTGGCATCCTTCACCCTGGCGCATCCCGGGGTGAGGCTCGAGGTGCGTGCGGGGCTTGCGGGCGCCATGCGCCGCGCGCTGCGGCAGGGCGAGATCGACCTGCTGGTCGCGCGCCGCCTCGCCGGGGCGCGCGACGGCGGTCGTCCGCTCTGGCGGGAGCCGCTCGCCTGGGTCGCCGGCGCGGCGCAAGGCGAGATGGCACCCGTCATTCCCCTGGTCGTGTTCGGCGAAGGCTGCCTCTACCGCGCCGCGGCGCTCGCCGCGCTGAAGCGGGCGCGGCGGCGCTGGCGCATCGCCTTCACCGGCTCCAGCCTGGCCGGCGTGCAGGCCGCCGTGACGGCGGGCCTCGGCGCGAGCGTGCTGGGGCGCAGCGCCGTGCAGCCGGCCATGCGCGTGCTCGGCCCTGCGGACGGGCTTCCGCCGCTGCCCGAAACCGAGATTGCGCTGTACTGCCGCGCCCGGCCGAGCGCGGCGCTCGCCGCCCTGGCACGGCTGATCGAGGAACGATTCGTGCCGCCGGTCGCTCAGGCGGCCGAGTGAGAGCGTTCCGCTTCGGCCTCGAGCATCTCGACCACCGCCAGGAATTCCCGCAGCAATCCGCTCAGGTACACCGCGTCGCGCACCAGGCCGTAGTCGGTCAGACGCGCGCGGTTCACATCGACCCGCATCGACTTGCTCCAGTACGGCCGGAGCTGCCGCGACAGGTTGGCGATCTGCGGCCGGATGGCGAGCAATGCCGCAAGGCGCTCCGTCGCCGGCTCGGAGAGGGTCGGTGCATCGGCCGCGCAGAGCAGCAGGCCGGCGCGTTCCGTGCGCTTGCCCTTCCCCGACAGGAGCAGCGGCCCGAGACCGAGCACGGCCGCATCCGACCGGCTGGCATGGGCCTCGAGCGCTCCGGGCAGCTTGGTCTCGGCTTCGAGCCCGGTCGCCAGCGCGTCGCCGATCATGAGCGAGTGGATCGCGATGCGGCGGCCACCGGCCGTTCCTTCGGCCAGGACGATGCGGCCGGCGCGATCGCTGATGTGACGACGCTTCAACCCGGCATAGCTCTCGGGCAGGGCGCCCGTGACGAGGCCGAAACCGCGCGCGGCGCCCTCGACGGCGCGACGCCAGTCGGCGAAGGCATCGATCGTCCGGCGCCGCGAGCGCCAGAGCACGAAGCCGATCGCAACCAGGATGAGGAGACCGAGGGCTATCCCTGGCATCGGAGTCCGTTCCCGCTGATCGAACCTCTCCTACGCCGTGCCGCCGGCGCGATCTTTGACCCAGGTCAATGAAGCGGCCACGTGCCCGGCGCATGAATCGCGCATGCACGGAGGTTCCCTCGCATGCGCTCGGGCGGCTTGACCTGTCGAGTCCTGGCGATCGCGCTCGTGCTGGTCGCGATGCTGTCGCCCGCGGCGGCGCAGCGCGTGCCGCCGGGCGGCATGGACATCGATACCTACCAGAGCTGCTGGAAGGATCTGTGCGACCAGTCGAGGGAGGCCTGCTGCGCGCAGATCTGCGCCTATCGCGCCTGCGTCGCGGGCGAGACCGGCACCATGGCGCCGCATGCGAAGGAAGAGCCGCCGGAATCGATCAAGCCCGAGGAGTACGCCGGCGCGGTGGCCGACAGCTTCTACGGCGGCATCCCGGGCATGAGCGACAGCACGCAGCTCGAGGTGCGCGCCTACACGAGCTGCGCACCGCACCTCTATCCGATGCAGGAATGCCTGGCGCAGAACCTGCCCAAGCCGGCCTCGGGCGACCTGACGCCGGAAATGAGCCAGGCGCTGACGCTCTACTCGCGCTGGCTGACCGCCGAGTACGACATGCGCCTGGCCCAGGCCAAGCGCGAGGATCTTCGGGTGGTCGCGGCCCAGAACGAGGCCAACCGGCTGCGCAGCGAGTACAACCGCGCCTTCCACCTGGTGCAGAACCAGTGCGAGGCACTGTTCGGCGCCGCCTACCGCAGCCAGCGCGTCGACTGGGTCGACGCCGCGGTGGCCGATGCGCTGCGCATCATGCCCGACTTCGCCAACCGCGGCGCGACGCCGCAGCAGTTCCGCACCCATCTCGAGCGCGAGATCCGGCCGAAGTTCCAGAACCGCCTGGCCGAGACCTGCGGCCCGGCGGCGACGAAGGAGGCGGCCAAGGCCAAGCCGGCCGGCCCGGCGATCCTGAACGTGCCCGCCGGCAGCGCAATCCTGCTGCGCGGCGCGGGCAAGGCCGACCGCCGGCTGAACGGCCCGGTGGATGTCTCCGTCAACCCCGGCGACACGATCCGCGTGCTGCAGGGACGCGCGGTCATGAGCCGCGACGGCGGCCGGCACACGTTCCATCGCGACAGCATCTCGACCTATCACGGCCACTCGGTCCAGCTCCTCAGCGGCACGATCAGCGTGAAGCAGTCGGGCAAGCCGGCGATGTCGGTGTCGACGCCCGAGGCCACGGGGTTCGTCAGCGGCACCGAGTACACCGTCGAACGGCGCGCCGGCGAGCGCGTGACGCGCTTCGCGGTGAGCGAGGGACAGGTTCAGGTGCGCGCGCCGAACCATGCGCCGATCGCGGTGAACGCCGGCGAGGCGATCGAGATCGGCGGCGACTACACGGTCCGCACCGCCGGCACCAAGGGCGCCGTCGCCGCGCTGCCGCGCACGCTGTCGGGCCTGTGGCGCGTCAGCGGCGCGGGAATGAGCGGCGCCGCCGTGCTGTTCCAGGACGGCAAGGAGCTGTTCCTGTCGGTCGCCCTGTCGGTCGCCGGCCGCACGGTCGTGTGGAACGGCAACGCCGCGCTCGCGGGCGATCGCGCCGAGGGCGTCTACTGGCTGAACCGGTCGGCCCCGCCGGATTGGCCGCGCGGCGGCGGCGGCTTCGGCGACGGCAAGCTGGCGCTGACGCTGGCCCCGCAGGCCAAGACCATGACCGGCACGCTGCGCGCCGAGACGGGCTGGTCCGCGGCGCTGACGCTGGAGCGGGCGGAGTAGCGGCGATGGGCATCGCCGGGCCCTCGAGACGCATCGCAGCCGTATTCCTGGCGGCGCTCATGCTCGTGACGGGCTTCGCAACGTCGGCGCAGGAGCGTCATCCGCACCCGCAGCCGCGCCCGCATCCGCATCGGGAATCGCCGGGTGCCGGGCTCGATTTCCTCGGCACGATGCTGGGCCTGTTCGGCGGCTTGGCGACGCGCGAGCGCGCGCAGCCGCAATGCGACGTCGCCCATGTCGGCGGCTGGCAGGCATACCGGCACGCGCAGCTGGGTCATGGCATCAGCCTGCCCAACCAATGGCGACGCGACAATTCGCGCGTCGATGCGACGCTGGTCGACATCTTCGTCAATCCCTGCCCGCCGCACGCGGCCGTGCTGATCGCGCGGCTGCCGGCCGACCGTCGCGTCGGCGAGGGCGACCTGGGCAAGGTCGCCCTTGCCCTGCAGCAGCAGGGCGGCGAGCTGTTCCAGACCGTCGTGCAGCACGAGGTCGTGCGCGCGCCCGACCAGTCGCGATTGGCGGTCGTCTATGCCGGCCGCGACAGCGGCGTCGACCTGGGCAGCCTGGTGCACCTCGTCTCCACCGCGTCGGATTTCTACATCGTCATCGGCCTCGCGCCGCGCGACGCCGGCGAGCGCCTGGGCACGGTGCTGAGGCAATCGATCGGCAGCTTCGTGCCGCCGCCGCCGCGCGCCGCACCGCCGCCCGTTGCCGCCATCGACCTCACCGGCGCCTGGACCGAGACGACGGCGCCGAGCGCGCGCAATCACCTGGTCGTCATCGCCCATAGCGGCAGCGACCTGCTGATTTCCGGCACCTACGGCCTCGCGGCCGGACCGGCGAGCTGGATCGGCACCGGCAAGGTGGACGGGCGGCAGGTCGCGATCGAATACCGCTTCGACAAGCAGAGCGCCGGCGATCGTGGCACCGGCAGAATGACCCTGACGGCGACGCCGGACGCCAACCGGCTGGAAGGCGTGGAGCGCAGCAGCGCCGGCGCCGAGCGGCCGGTGGCGTTCCAACGCAGCCAAGTCCCGACGCCGGCCGCCGCGGCCGCGGACATCGCCGGCACGTGGCGGCATCAGCACGGGCCGAACCGCGAGGCCTGGCGCGGCGAGACCTGGACCTTCACCGCACTGGGCGGCGGCCGCTACCGCGCGCAGGAAAAGGGCTACGGCAACGCCAGCGGCACGGCCGAGGTGAAGGACAACCGCGTGGTGCTGGACTACGTCACGCGCGACGGCAAGGTGCGCGGCACGGCGACGATGACGCTGAACGCCGACCGCACGGCCATGGAAGGCAGCTTCCGCGACAGCCAGCCGCTCACGGGCAGCTACGTGCTGCTGCGCATGCCGGCGCGCTGACCCGGCCCTACTTCGGCTGCATCCGGAGGGCGCCGTCCAGGCGCACGACCTCGCCGTTCAGCATCACGTTCTCGATCATGTGCATGGCGAGCCGCGCATATTCGTGCGGATGGCCGAAGCGCGCGGGGAACGGCACCGTGGCGGCGAGGCTGTCCTGCACGTTCTGCGGCATGTTGAGCAAAAGCGGCGTCGCGATCAGGCCGGGCGCGATGGTCAGCACGCGGATGCCGGTGCGCGAGAACTCGCGCGCCGCGGGCAGCGTCAGGCCGACCACGCCGCCCTTCGAGGCGGCATAGGCGGCCTGGCCGATCTGGCCCTCGTAGGCGGCGACCGATGCGGTCATGATGACGACGCCGCGCTCGCCGTCCTCAAGCGCCGGCAGGCCCGCCATGTCGGCGGCCGCGAGCCGCATGATGTTGAAGCTGCCGACGAGGTTGACGCGGATCACGCGCTCGAACGCGTCGAGCTTCATCGGCCCTTCCTTGCCGACGATGCGCGCGGCCGGCGCGATGCCGGCGCAGCACACGGCGACGCGGGCAATGCCGTGCGCCGCGCGCGCCGCGGCGACCGCCGCCTCGGCGCTGGCGGCGTCGCCGACGTCGCAGGTCACGGCCAGCCCGCCGATCTCCTGGGCGACCTTGCGCGCGGCCTCCTCCGCCAGGTCGAGCACGGCCACCTTGGCGCCGGCGCGCGCGAGATAGCGCGCGGTCTCGGCGCCCAGCCCCGATCCGCCGCCCGAAACGATCGCCGCATGGCCCTTGACGTTCATTTCCCGATTCCCCTCGTCTGTCGTGCCGGTCCGGCGGGCGGTTCTAGCAAATCGGGCGCGTCCTTGCGACAGGAGGTTCGGCAGCCTATGTTGGGCCCCATGACGGGAGCGACCCGCGATTTCGCCGCCCGCATCGCCGCCGACGAGGCCGGCCTGCGGGCGCGCTTCTTCGCCAAACTCAAGCGCGTGCTGGGCGTGGTGCCATTCGCGGCCGAGGCGCTCTCCGCCTTCTATTGCGCGACCGACCGCGCGACGCCCGCCTGGGTCAAGGCGACGCTGGTGGCTGCGCTCGCCTATTTCATCGCGCCGGCCGACAGCATCCCCGACTTCATCGCCGCGCTGGGCTACACCGACGACGCCGCCGTGCTGCTGGGCGCGGTCAAGGCCGTCAGCGCGCATATCCGCCCGGAGCACCGCGCGCGCGCCGAGGCATTCCTGAAGGGCGCCGGCTAAGTCCTCCCGCCCGCGGTTCGCGCGACAGGGCGGGACGCTACCGTGCGATGTAGTCGAAATTCTCCTTGATGCGCCAGCGCCCGTCCTGGCCGCAGGCGAGCATGTAGGATTCCTGCACGTCGGTCTCGACGATGCGGCGGCCGGTCTTGAGCGTGAATTCCATCGTGTATTTGTTGCGGAGGAAGGCAAGCCGCCCGTCGACGCGCTCGACCACCGGGTCGGTGCGCTTGACCTCGACCCGAGCGAGGCGGCCGAACAGGCCGCGGCGCTGCTGCAGGATCTGCTTGTGGTCGCGCTGGATCTTGCCGGCGACCTGGAAGGCGCCCTCGGTCCAGCTGTCGGCGTAGAGGTCGAAGTCGAGCGTCGACCAGGCGCGGAAGAGCTGGTCGATGGGCCCGCGCACGCGCTCGGGCGCGTCGCCGCAGGGATGCGCGGCCGGTGCCGGCGATGCGGGCTGGGCGGCGGCCGTGCGGTGCAGGAAAACGCGCGAGGGCAGCGGCGAAAGCGACACCCAGGGGATCTGCTGGCCGCGCGTGCGGCGCTGCACCTCGAGGCCCGCCTCGTTGAACATCTCCAGCACGGTGAGCTCGGGCCGGCGCATCGCCTGGACCAGCGCCTCGGTATAGGGGCTGTTGGCGCCGGCGCCGTCCATCGCCACGTTGCCCGGCTGCGTGGCGTAGCTGATCAAGGTCGCCGTCGGCGCGTCCATGGTGCCGAGGCCGGGGTGATCGACGCCGGCCCCGGGCGGCAGCGGGTTGTTGCGGCAGGCGTCGAGCACGACGATGTTGATGCGTCCGCCGCCGTTGCGCTCGAGCCGGGCGAACAAAAGCGAGGCCGCGACCATGGCGCGGTCGGCCGCATCGGCGCCGGCCCAGCTCGCGTCCGACGGCACGAGGAAATTGCGCTCGCGCAGCTGCACGCCGTGGCCGGCGTAGTAGAAGAGCGCGATCGTCTGCGGATCGACCAGGCGGCCGAACGTGTCGATCGCCTGCTCCAGCGTCGGGCGGTCGGGGTCGATGAGCGGGCCGCCGCGCACCAGCTCGAAGCCGGCGCGGCCGAGCACCTCGGCAACGACGCGCGCGTCGTTGCCGGCATTGGGCAGCTGGTCGAGATTGCGGTAGCCGGACACGCCGACCACCAGGGCGACGCGGCGGTCGGCAGCGGCCGGCGGCATCGTCGATGCCGATTGCGCCGCAGCATCCCCGCCCCATCCGGCAACGAAGACGCAGAGCATCGGCAGCAGGATCCGCAGCAGCGGCCGCAGGCGTGACGGCATCGGTCGCTCCATCCGGAGATGCGGCCGATTATATCGCGGCGCGCGCCCCGGAATAGCGCGCGCCTACAACCCGAACAGCCAACGCGGCAGCGCCAGCGGAATTTCGGGGAACAGCAGACAGAGCGCCAGGGCGATCACCTGGATGACCATGAAGTCGGCCATGCCGCGGTAGATCGTGCTGAGGTTCCAGGTCGGAACGACCTGCTTGAGGTAATAGGCCGACATGGCGACCGGCGGCGACAGGAAGGCGGTCTGCAGGTTCACCGCCACCAGCGCGCCGAACCACAGCATGTCGAACTTCAGCGCCTGCACGACGGGATAGAAGATCGGCAGGAACACCAGGATGATCGCCGGCCACTCGAACGGCCAGCCCAGCAGGAAGATCAGCACCATCACCAGCACCAGCACGACGAGCGGCGGGAACGGCAGCGACAGCAGCCAGTTGGTGATCACCTGGGCTGAGCCGAGGCGCGAGAACACGGCGCCGAAGATGTTCGACGCCACGGCGAGGAACAGCACCATGCTGGACGTGGTCATGGTGCTGATCGTCGCCTCGCGCAGCACGCTGAGACTCATCCGGCCATAGGCGATCGCCAGCACGATGGCGCCGACCGCGCCGACCGACGCCGCCTCGGTCGGGGTCGCGAGCCCGCCCAGGATGGAGCCCAGCACGCAGGCGATCAGCAGGGCGAGCGGCACCATGCCGACGAGGACCTCGCGCACGACGGTCGCGGCGGAATGAATGCGGTCCTCTTCCGGCACCGGCGGCCCGAGACTCGGGTTGAAGAAGCTGCGCAGCAGGGTGTAGCCGATATACATCGCGGCGAGCATGAACCCGGGGCCGAAGGCGGCGGCGTAGAGATGCGCCACCGACACGCCGATCACCGGCCCCATGACGATCAGCATGACGCTGGGCGGTACCAGGATGCCGAGCGTGCCGCCGGCGGCGATGGCGCCCGAGGACAGGCGCGCGTCGTAGCCGGCCTTGATCATGATCGGCGCCGCCATGATGCCCAGCACCGTGACGGCCGCGCCGACGATGCCCGTCGCCATGGCGAATACCGTGGCGGTCAGGATCACGACCATGTAGAGCGCGCCGCGCATCGGCGCGAGCAGGTCGCGGAAGGCCTGGAACAGCCGCTCCATCAGCCCGGCCCGCTCGGTCAGGAAGCCCATGAAGATGAACAGCGGCACCGCGGCCAGCGTCTCTTCCTTCATGAGGCCGATCGCCTGGAAGAAGGCGAGGTCGAACACGCGCGCGCCGAGCCCGACCCAGCCGAAGATCAGGGCGAGGAAGAGCAGCGTGAACGAGATCGGGAAGCCGACGAAGATGATGCCGATCATCGAGGCCAGCATCACCATGCCGAGGATTTCGTTGCCGGTCATATTTCGATCTTCTCGGCCTTGGAGTAGAGCTTGCCGGTGCGCACGGCATAGAGGCTCTTCATCGCCTCGGACACGCCCTGGATCAGCAGCAGCAGCGCCGTCAGCGGCACCACGCCCTTGAACGGCCAGATGATCGGCCGCCACGCCGTCTGCTCGGACGTCTCGCCGATCTGGAACGATTGCCAGACGTCGTCGATGCTTGAGAGGAAGATCATCGACAGCGCGGGGAAGAAGAAGCAGACATAGGTGACCAGGTCGATCCAGCCCTTGCGCCGGTCCGTGAAGGTCTCCCACAGCATGTCGGTGCGGATATGGGCGCCCTTGAGCAGCGTGTAGGACGCGCCGAGCATGAAGATCGTGCCGTAGAGGATGTAGGTCAGGTCGAACGCCCAGATCGTCGGCGCGTCGAACAGGTAGCGCGCCACCACCTCGTAGAAGACGCCGCCGACGAGCGGGATCATCAGCCACG
>CAZLBB010000059.1:0-31091 GCA_964557415.1 uncultured Rhodospirillaceae bacterium | reverse complement strand
GGCGAAGTCGCGCGGCCATGCCGGCGCGCAGGCGGGCGCCGGCGCGCCGCCGGCCTGGACGGTGATGCAGCCGGCGAGCGCCAGCGGCGCGGCGAAGGCGAGATAGCGCATCATCATCGGGCTCCTTTCAGCGATTTGCCGAGATCCTGGGTCGGCGAGATGCGGGCGACCTGCCTGGTGTCGCTGCCCTGCATCTTGTCGAAGCTCCGGAGCGCGCCCATGCCGAGCAGGCCGAACACCAGCTCCCACAGATGCGCGTCGATCGCCGGCAGGGCGAAGCCGGGCTGCCAGATCGACACCACGGCTTGAATCAGCGGCGCGGCGATGAAGCTGTAGGCGATGCCGAACCCGCACACCCAGCCGATGAACGGCCGCCAGCCGGCAACGAAAATCGAGGGATGCGCCGCCTCCTGCGCGTTCACGGCGAGCTGCGCCTGGTCGAACTTGGCCAGCTCGTTCAACAGCGCGTTGCGGATCTCGGCCTTCTTGTCCGGGTCCGGGAAGAAGCGGTCGAGCAACGGGTTGATCGCGTCGAGCACCTTGCCGGCCAGCGGCAAGGCGGCGGCGACCGTCCCGACGATTCCGGCGGCGGCGACCATGGCGGACTCCTTGTCGGTGAGCAGTGATCAGTGATCAGTGATCAGGGAGCGGTGCGTGACGGGCGCCGTTCGGCTCCGATCACTGATCACTGATAACCGGATTCTGTAGAAGACGTGCCGGCCGATCGTGGCGATCGGCGCATGGCCCCTGGACCAGGCCGGCACCAGGCCCGCGACGTGATAGTGGTCGGCGCCGCCGTTGCCGTCGGCGTCGGTCGGATCGGCGATCGTCCCCTCGATCACGGCGTGCGCGGCGGCGAGGCAGTCGACGAAGGCGCGGTCGTCCGGCCCGACGCTCAGGCACTTGGCGGCGTTCGGATCGTCCGCGTTCCAGCACGAGAACTGCGCCGGCTTCCGCAGCACCGCCTCGAGGTCGCGCCCCCACCAGCGCGGATGCTCCGCGCGGTTGCGCGCGACCCAGCCGACGGCGAGCTTGCCGCGGAAGCGCTCGCCGCGCGCCTCGCCCCAGATCGTGCGCGCCAGCCGGTCGCGCGCCGCGTCGCTGCAGGCGAGCGCCCGGCCGCGCGGCCTGTCGATGCCCGGGGCCGTCATCAGCGCCCCCGCGCCGGCGCGACCGCGCTTTCGACCCGGAGCAGCGTGTCCTGCAGCGCCCTGAACCGCTCGTCGACCCGCGCGCCGAGCTTGTCGGCCTCGAGCTGGCGGGTTTCGATCGCGGCGAAGCGCTGCTGCGCCGAGGCGTCGGCCCTGGCCGCCGCGCTCTCGACCACCGACACGCGCGACTCCATGCGCGCCGCCCACCACCCGACGCTGAAGCTCTGCAGCAGCAGCGCGCCGATGATCGCGACCGGCACCCGCCGGTCCAGGTGCCAGTGCTTCCGGTCGTCGTCGGTCATGACAGGCCTCGCTGAGGGAAAAGCATCGAGCGCACGGTCGGCCGGGGCGCCGTGCGCCCCGGCGGCGCGTCGCGCGTGGACCACGGGATCAATCCTGGCTATGGTCGCGCCCGTTCCGAGCCCCACCCGACCCTGAGGTGATCGAGCGCATGCCGGGCCGCAGCCGCACGAACTGGATCGCGAACGTCCTGATCGTCCTGGCGCTGGCCGCGGTCGTCTATGTCCTGGCGCGGCTGCTGGAATTCACGCGCGACGCGTTCGACCCGTGGACGCCGGCGATCGCCGTCGGCTTCGCCGCCGCCGCCGTGCTCGCCTTCAGCCTGTTCGTCCGCTTCGACGGCAAGATCAACTTCGCGCTCCTGGCCGTCTCGAGCCTGGCGTCGATCTGGCTTGCCGACCTGGCGCTGTCCTATCTGGGCCGCAGCCTGATCAGCATCTACGAGACCAAGATCGTGCGCCGGCTGTGGAAGCCGGGCGAGCCGCAGTCGCCGCCGCCGGCGGCGATCGACTTCTGGCAGTCGCCGCGACCACCCCTGCCGCCCACGCCGCATCCGACCATCGACGCGCTGGCGCGCGACGGCGTGACGGCCTGGCAGGTCAATCCGCCCTATGCGCTGCTGCCGCTGATCGAGGAAGGCGTGATCCCGGAATTCCTGCCGCTCTCCAGCGTCGCGCTGCGCCTGAGCATGGGCTGCAGCGAGGGCGACCAGCGCGAATTCCCGATCTGGCGCCTCGACCGCTACGGCTTCAACAACGACGACACCGTCTACATGCATCCCGAGCGCATCATGGTCGTCGGCGACTCCTTCGCCGGCGGCTCGTGCGTGCACCAGGAGCAGTCCGTCGCCGGCCAGCTGCGCCGCGCCGGCTACCCGGCCGCGACCGTCGGCTATGGCGGCAACGGCCCGATCCTCGACCTCGCCGCGCTCGCGGAATACGGGGCGCGGTTCAAGCCCAGGACCGTCGTCTGGCTCTACTTCGACGGCAACGACATCGACGACCTCAGGGAGAAGGAGCTGCGCAGCCGCCTGCTGCTGCGCTACCTCGCCGACGGGTTCAGCCAGAACCTGGTCGATCGCCAGCCCGAGATCGACGCCCTCTGGCTCGACCCGCAATGGGAGGCGCAGGCGCGCGCATTCCGCTCGGACGCCGCGCGCCAGGCCGCCTGGCAGCGGAAGCTCGAGGACAACCTGCCCCTCGTGCGCGCGGCGCTCGGCGACGACATCGGCTCGCTCGACGCGCCCGCCGACCTCCTGCGCATCTTCGAGCGCGTGATGGCGATCGCCAAGCGGCGCGTCGAGGCATGGGGCGGCCGCATCGTCTTCGTCATGATCCCGAACGTCGACGACTATCGCGGGCGCGTGCCGCCGTTCCGCCGCCCGGTGCTCGACGCCGTGCGCCGCCTGGGGCTGACGGTCGTCGACGTCGACACGGCGCTGCGCGCCCACGGCGATCCGCTGGCCTTCTATCCGATCCGCACGGAATGGGGCCATTTCAACCTGCAGGGCTACACGCTGATGACGCGCCGGATCATCGACGCGCTGGAACGGCGCTGACCGCCCGGCGCCATGGCGTCCCCCCGCGCCCGCCGTCTTCTGCTCGGCATCGTCGCGGCGCTTGTCACCGCCGCGGGATGGTCTTACCTGGCGTCGAAGCTGTGGCCCCTGCTGCCCTATCACGCGCTGGACTTCGTCTCGGCACGCCTGCACCGGCATGCCGGCATCCACGCCGAACCCTATTTCGGCCTGCTGCACGTCCCGGCCCAGGGCGCCGGCCATGAGGAGCGCGGCCGACAGCGCGTCGATTGCCGCGACGTGCCGCGCGGGCCCCGCACCGCCGTGCTGCTGATCTTCGGCCAGTCCAATGCGGCCAATCACGGCGAGCGTGCCTTCGCGCCGCGCGACGGCGTCTACAACCTCAACTTCTATACCGGCCGGTGCTTCGCCGCGCGCGACCCGCTCTTGGGCGCCACTGCGGCCGGCGGCAGCCTGGGCGCGCCGCTCGGCGACCTGCTCGTCAAGGACGGCGTGTACGACGCGGTGCTGCTGGTGCCGATCGCCGTCGGCGCCGCTACCGTCGAGGACTGGGCGCCGAGCGGCCATCTCCACCGCCGGCTGGCGGCCGCGCTCGACCGCACGCGCGATGCCGGCTTCGCGCCGACCTTCGTCATCTGGCACCAGGGCGAGTCGAACACCCGCTGGAACGCCGACCCCGTGCTCTACGGGACGCTGTTCCGCGACATCGTCGCGTCGATCCGCGCCCGCGGCGTCGACGCGCCGGTCTTCGCAGCCCTGGCGAGCATCTGCCTTGCCGGCGCGGACCGGCTGACGCGCGCGGGCCAGGCCGCGCTGCCGGACGCCGCCCTCGGCATCCATCCCGGCCCCGATACCGACACGCTCGGCATGGCGTTGCGCTTCGACTCCTGCCATTTCTCCGCCGAGGGCATGACGCAGCACGCGCGGCTCTGGGCCGAGACCCTGCGGCGATACCGCGAGGCCGCCCCCGGCCGGCTCTACCCGCGCGTCACGGCCGCGACGATCGGCGCCGGCCCGCCAGAGCCCGAGCAGCACCTGGTCCATGAACCGACTCCGGGCCGCGCGCGGGCGCGGCTCGCCGCGCTCCATCCGGTCGCCGCGACCCTCGCGCCCGGGCCGCAGCCGGCGGCGCTGGCGCGCGCCCCGGACCTGCTGCGCCTCAGCTACGTCGTCGCCCGGCCGGGTGCGCGTGTCGCCGTGCGCGTCCGCCTGAGCGCGACCGCGACCGCGCGCAACGAGCTGGTGGCGGCGGTGTTTCGCGCCGACCTGCCGGCGCCGGTCATGCTCTACCGCCTCGACCTCGAGCCCGGCCGTCGCGCCGATCTCGACCGGGAGGTCGAGATCGAGGGGCCGCGCGACCAGACTCCGCTCGAGCTCGTGCTGCGCGTCGGCCTGGCGCGCGCCGACGGTGAGGTGTTCCTCAACGGCACCCGCGCCGGCCGCGACCCGCGCATGCCGCCCGCGACGCTCGACGCCAGCCAGGCCGATTGACCCTCAGATCTCGTCGCCCGGCCGCGGTGCCTCGATCGGCTGCCACGCCTCGCCCATGCTCATCAGGCAGGCCCGCCCGTTCGGCAGCACCATCAGCAGGGTCCAGCCGCCGTCCTCCGCCCGCAGCAGCTCGACCAGGTTGCCCGACGCCGAGAGCCCCCGCCCCGCCGCGCGCTCGCCATGCTTCTCCGCAAGCTGCCGCACGATCTCGCGATAGTCGCCGCAGGGGATCGGCATTTGCGCGGCGGCCGAGCTGGTCGCCAGCCCCGCACTGACGAAAGCCGCCGACATAGACCAGCACGACGGCCGCCGTCGCTCACGCACTGACATGAAATGCCTCCGATCCGGGTGGAGTTGTGCCAAAGCAGCGCACAGCGCTCACTGCGCGCCGATTCCAGGATGGAAAGACTGTCGACGAATCAGCCGAGATGAATCGGCTGCGTGGCGCTACAATCTGTTCGCCCGCAAGCCTCTGCCGGTGACCAGGCGTTTGATCGCTCTGATCGGCGCCGCCCAGGACGTCGCCGCGACCAGCGTGCGGGCGCACCACAGGAGTCTCGCGTTCTGGCCCTTGCCCAGGCGCGTGATCTCCGCTGTCAGGGTCTCCGGCGACCACGCGTATCGGCCGGAACTGCCAAGCAACAACCGGCGGCCCAGCTCGGGATCGATCCTCGATTGCAGCTCATTGGAGAACCGGCACAACGTATCGAAGGCGACATCGACGAGACCGTACAGCTCGAAGATGATGATCTGCTTCAGTATCTGGTCGACGGTCTCTCGCGGTCGCGACCTCCTGTGGATTTGATGCTCGTCCGCCTCGCCGATGATGTCCTGGCAGAAGAACACGTTGAACGTGCCGGGCCGCCCAAGCTCGCCCTCAGCGGGCACAGGAAGTCGACCGCGCCGACATGCCTCCTGAAAGGTCGCACGCGTCGCCCGGTCGAATGCGATGTCGAACATCCGGAACCCTTCGGGCAGCAGCAACTCCTGCAGCGTTCCAAAATGCGTGTGCGGATATTCGGGGCCAACGTTCATGCTCGTTTCGAACTCGAGGCCGAGCACCCGCGACGAAAGGCAATGCGCTGCCCCGCGAAAGACGGCGATCTCGAAGCCCTCGACATCGACTTTTATGAAGTCGGGAGCAGGAATATCACCACTCGTGACAAGGCTATCTAATGATCGGATAGGAACGCGCGTTCTTTCGTAGACCGGCGAATCAGATGCGAAGCGGTCACGACCCATCGGGATGAAGGAACTCGCCGAGGGATTCTGCACATTGAGAAAAAATTCTCCTTCCCCGTCATGTTCACCGATCGCAACCCAGTGATAGTGCCGCCCCGGTCTCCTAATATTCGTCAGTTCTACGACTGCCTCTTTGCCGGCGTCAAAACCGTGCACAACGAGGTAGTCCCCAAGAAACTGCCATCGAGGGCTTTCACCTCCGAGCACACCAACGTCCGCGACGACGAATGGTTCTTGAAGCCCGCCACTCGAGACTAGGTGCTTCGTGAACCTCGGATTGCGATTGATAAAGAGATCCATTCGGATGACGGTCTGCTACGAGTTGGACGTGGGTATGTGCGTTGAGTCGATCTCGACTGCTTCGCTGTCAGCTCTTAATCAACCAATTTACAATTGCCGCTGGAGGCATATTGGCTGCAGTGCCGCTGCCAGCACTGCCAGTCGCCACCGCACCTCCAGAACTGGTCGTATTGCTGGAGGGCCCGCTAGTAGCCACTGCACCACTTGAGTCGGCGGATGCGGTAATGCTTCCACTGCTCGTGCACACTGGTTGATTGTCGATCACTCCCGAGCCTGCCGCGACTGCAGCGATTGTACCAGAGCCCGGCGCGCCATTGTTGGTTCGCATGAACCAATTCTTAGCGTCGTTGACTGTGACCGGATGGCTATGCGCGCCACCGACATGCGTATGCCCCGCCATGTCATGCGCATGCGCCCCGCCCGTGTGGCTGTGCGCGTGCAGCCGCTCGTCGCCGCCGGCCGCGCCCAGGCTGGCGCCGTTGATGCCGGAGACGCCGGCGGTGATCCGGCTCGCCGCCGCGCCGCCCATGTCGTCCTTGCCGAACACGGCGCGGCCGCGCAGGTCCGGGACGTTGAACGTGGTGCTGCCGTCGCCCGCGCCGTGGGCCGTGCCGATCGCGGCGAAGAGGTCGGCGTAGGTCGAGCGGCTGACGGGCTGGCCGTAGCAGAGCAGCCAGCCGTCGGGCGCGGCGGCGCCGGCGAAGGGCATCACGGCGCCGGTCGGCACGAGATAGGCGGGCAGCGTGCCGATCGTCGTCTCGATCAGCGTCCGCAGCGGATTGCCGATCTTCGCCAGGACCGTCGCCCAGGCGACGACGTTGCTCGCGGTCTGCGCGCCGTCGTCGCTGGGCGGCGTCGCGTTGTAGCCGCTGATCGCGGGCTGTGGCCAGGACATGCGCTTGCTCCCGATAAAGAGATCCGGCGCGCGGGGCTTGCGCTAGGGACGCCGCCGGCGCCTGCCTTCGGCGGCGTCAACGATCGCCTCGATCCTCTCCTGCGCGATGCCCGTCGCCTGCTCCAGCGCCATGCCGCGCTCCGCGGCGATCGCCCGGGCCGCGCTGCGGATCATGACCGGGACGATCCGGGCCTTCAGATTCTCGTATGAACCGGGCCGGCCCGACAGGCGCGCCCGTGCGAGCGCGGCGGTCATTGCCGCGAGATCCTCGGCCGCCTGCCGGGCGGCTTGCGCGGACTCCGCCTGGCGCGACGGGGCGGACGGCTCCCGGCCTTCGTCGGACGACGCCAAGCCAGGGCGGCGCCGCATCGCCGCCGCGCGCTCCATCTCCGCCAGCCCGGTTCCGAAATATCCGTCCATCATGACCGTCACCCGAACAGCTTGCCGAGCGCCCCTGCCAGCGACTTGCCGATGCCGCCGGCGAAGCCGCCGAACGCCTCGTCGGCGTCCAGTTCCTCCCTGAGCGCCAGCTCGCGCCGGTTCGCCAGGTCCTGCACGCCGGCGTTGCGCCGGTTGGCGAGGTCCTGGCCGTAGAGCGAGCGGCGCGTCGCCAGGTCGTTCGCGGCGGCGTTGAGCCGCGCCTGCGCGTCGCGCGCGAAGATGTCGGCGAAGCGCTGCTGGAATTCGGCGGCGAGGCCGAGCTCGCCGAGCCCGCGCGCGGCCTCCTGGTAGAGAACCTTGTTCTCGCGGTCGATCAGGTCGTTCGTCGCCGCCAGCTCCTCGAGATACGACTTGGCGTCCGCGTCGGCCGCGGCACGGGCGAACTCGGCATCGGCCTGGGCGATCGAGGCGTTGGCGAAGCTCGAGCCCTCGACGCGGCGGCGCGCCAGCGTGTCGCGCAGGTCGCCCACCGCCTTCTGCCGCGCCGTCTCGATCGCGTCGCGGCGGGAGCGGGTCACTTGGCCGAAACCGGGCCTGAGGCCGGCGCGCAGCGCGTCGAGGTCGGCGAGCGACCGGTCGAGCCGCGGCGCCAGCGTCCTCGCGGCGAACGAGCCCGCGCTGTCGAGCCCGCCCGCGATCGTGCCGTCCGGGTTGACGGTCGTGCCCAGCCGGTAGCCGCCGCCCGATGCGCTTAAGCCCGCCAGCGACGGCCTCGCGTAGTCGATGCCCAGCGCCCTGGCGCCGAGCTCGCCGGAGAAATCCAGCGGTGGGCCGAGGTCGTAGGCCTGGTTGAAGTTCAGCACGTTCTTGTTCTTCCTGCCCGTGCCGAGCAGCGCGTTGAGCCCGCTCGCGATGAACGGCGCCGCCGCGCTGCCGATCAGGCCCTCGAATCCGCTCATGGCTTGTCACCCATTGTCGGGCCGATGGACCGGCATCGGCCGCCTGCCCCACCACACCATCGCCGGCGACGCGTCCGCGTAATAGCCGGGCACGACGCCCAGGCGCCTCAGCAGCCCGTGCGCGGCCACCGCCTCGAAGAAACGCGCCTGATCCGGGCGGTGCACGACGATCACCAGGAAGTCGCGCCGCGCCAGGTTGAGGAACTTGACGGTGCATTCCAGCCGGTTGCGCAGGCTGGACCAGGGGAACCAGCAGACATGCGGCTCGAGCCGATGCTCGGCGACCGCGCCGACCACAAGGCCGACCGGCACCGTCCTGCCGCCGACCGGCGCCTCGAGCATCCACAGCGCCGCAGCCCGGCCGAGCGCGGCGCGCGCTTCCTCGACGAACGCCTCGGCACTCAGGCTCCGGTCCGCGAACGGCCCGCCCAGCCCGTCCAGCGCGCCCTTGCGCCAGGCCGCGCCGAGCCACTTGAGATCCGCCTCGACCAGGGGCCGCACGACCGGCGACCGCTTCAGCGTCACCCGCCGGCTGCCGCGCACGCCCCGCCGCGCGGCGCCGGCCTCGTTCGTGTCCACCACCGTCATGCCGCGCGAACCCGGTCAATCGAGGAGGAAGATCAACCACAGAGACACAGAGAGGAAGGAGGAAGGAGGAAGAGAAGAGGGAAAGAGAGGGACCTTTCGCGGCCGAAGGCCGCTAACAAATCCTCTTGTCCGCCCTTCGTGTCCTTCGTGTCCTTCGTGGTTGACCTCTTTCGGAACGAACCACGCCCTTCGACAAGCTGCCATGAAAATGGGTTGGCTGGTCTTTCAAGCGCGCTCTGATTCCGGTCCCCCCTCCCTCCTGAGCTTGGCGAAGGGGCGGGAGGGGGGACGAAAATGAGCATGGCTGCTCGGGCATTTTCATTCATCGTGGTGCGCGCCTGCCGCGCTGGGGGTCTCAGGGGACACGAAGAGCACGAAGGGAAAGAAGTAAGGAAGGTAGATGCGCGGCTACGCCGCGCGGAAGAGTCTCCTCTCTTCTTCCTTCCTCTCTGTGTCTCTGTGTCTCTGTGGTTGATCTTTTCCCTTCGTCACCCAGCGAGCGCGTCGAGCTCGAAGCGGGAGACGGCGAAGTCGGCCTGGCTGTTGACCGCCAGGCGGAGCTGCAGCAGGTCGGCCTTGCCGGCGGCGCTGAAATACTGGCGGTACAGGCGGTCGCGCGACTGCGGGCCGAAATGGATCGGGCCGCCGAAATGGTACGCGCCCCCGAAATAGGCCGCGGCGGCGGCCAGCGGCAGTTCGAGCGTGATCGCCGTGTCGCGCACCGTCGATCCCGCCTGCTGGAAGGCGGCCTCCAGCGCCACGGCG
The DNA here is from genome assembly GCA_964557415.1 of uncultured Rhodospirillaceae bacterium. Classification (GTDB taxonomy): domain Bacteria; phylum Pseudomonadota; class Alphaproteobacteria; order JAEULC01; family JAEULC01; genus JAEULC01. The sequence continues at coordinate 21,482 of CAZLBB010000059.1, read as the reverse complement.
TCGCGCTTGCGGTAGAAGGCGAAGCCCTTCAGGTCCATCAGCTCGCCCGCCGGCGCGCGCAGCAGGCAGGACAGGCGCTCGGCGCGGATGTCCGATCCGGCGTCGTTGTTGACCTCGCCCTCGAGCTGCCAGATCTGCCCGGCGGCGCCGCCCATGTAGACGAACTCCTTGCCGTCGCCCGGCCGCAGCATCCGCCACGCCGCGGTCGGCTGGAACGCCATGGCGTGCTGCGTCTTCCAGCGCGACCACGGCGAGACCGGCCGGGCCCGCGCCGCCTGGCCGGGGTCGGTGACAAGCTGCCTGTTGCGGTCGGCGATGGCGCGATGGAACACGAACAGCTCGGACCCGCCGGAAGGAAAGGCGTAGAGGCGGCGGAGCCGGCGGTTGTAGACCAGTGTCCAGCCGACATAGGCGCGCGCCAGGTCGGCGATCCAGGCGGACAGGTCGTCCGTCTGCACGTCGCCGAACGCCTGCACGCCGACGACGCTGTCGATGGCGCCGTCGCGGCCGAACGCGATGTCGTTGCCGATCGACACCATCGACTCCGGCCCCGAGGCCGAGGCGTCGCTGTTCAGGCTGTCGATGCTGTAGTCCCTGGCGGTCGACCCCAGCAGCGCCCACAGCTTGCCGCGGTCGGTCGAGAACAGCAGCGTGCGGAAGCCTTCCTCCATGCCGTTGACCGGCTTCAGGTCGGGGATCGGCAGGAACCAGGGATCGCCGTCGTTGAGCGACGCGGCGGGGCGGTTCGCGACGGTCAGCGTGCCGGGCGCGGAGCGCTGCGAGCCGACCACGAGATGCGGCGTCGCCGTCGTGGTGACCACGTTGGCGTAGATCGCGCGCTCGTCGACGATGCGGCAGTACTTGGCCCGGAAGGCCGACGGGCCGGTGACCGGCAGGTCGGCGAAGCTGCTGCCGTCCCATTTCTTCACCACGTCCTGCAGGGCCAGGTCGGTGACGATGGCGAAGTCGCCCTCGATGTAGTTGGCCTCGAGCGGCCCGCGCAGCCTGGCGCCGCCCGCCACCGTTCCCTTGCTCGTGAACTCGCCGGCGCCGTCCCAGGCATAGACCGTGGTGCCCGCCTGGATCAGCGTCGAGACCGCGCCGTTCGACTTGCGCAGCTGGGCGAAGCCGTTGATCGGCTGGCCGTTCGGCGCCGTCGCCGCCAGCGTGAAGCCCCGGCGCGGCGCGAAGTCGTCGCTGTCGACGTCGAGGTCGAAGTTCTGCCCGTCGGCGGCCTCGCGCGGGTCGATCGCCTCGGCATTGCCGCGCGTGTTCAAGCCGCCGCCGAACACGATCTGCGCCTGGTTGCGGGTGATCGGCGCCGCGATCGGCATGATTCAGATTCCAGATGTCAGAGAACAGATGACAGAGGAAAGAGGAAAAAGGACGCATGCAGAGCGTTCTTCTTCTGACATCTGTCCTCTGCCCTCTGTCATCTGGTCCCGTAGCGCGTTGCCGGCGCGACCTTGCCGAGCAGGCGCGCCGCGGCGGTCATGGCGGCGGCGTAGAGCGCCGGGCTCGCCTCGGGTGCTTTCCGCGCGATCTTGTACTTCTCGCAGAACGCGGGCAGCAGGTTGTCGGCGACGCGGTCCGAGAAGGGCATGGTCGCCGCCGCCGCCGTCAGGCTCAGCGCCTTGAAGTAGCGGTAGCGGTAGACCTCGCCGACCTCCGAAACGGTCGGCGCGCGGTCGAGACGCAGCTGGCCCATGACGGGCTCGATCGCGAAGTATGCGGGGCGGCCGGTGTGGTCGGCCGGAACCGGCTGATCGGCGACCATCTGCTCGTAGCCGCCCGGGTACTCGGTCACGACCCGGCCGCGCGTTTCCTCGATCAGCATCGGCGGCCGGCCGATGATGCGCTCGCAATCGGCCGCGAGCGGGTAGTCGCGGACGCCCTCGGCCAGGGCGATCGTCGCCATCGCCACCGCCTGCGGCCGGCCCTTCGCACCGTACAGGTCGTCGACCGTCTCGTTGATCGCCTGCACCAGCACGTCGATGTCGGTCTGGAACTGCGACGAGCTCAGCGCCGCCAGCTCGCCCGCGTCGCCCTGCACGATCGACAGGCGCCGCAGGCACTTGTTGACGATCTGCAGCAGCGTGTAGGGCATCGAATCTCGCCTTTCCAGCGCGCCAAAAGGAAATGGGACTCACGCGGAGCCGCGGAGACGCGCAGGAGGCTCCCGCGCCTTTGCTCCGCATCTCCGCGTCTCCGCGTGAATTCCTGCTGCGCGCTTGCTCTCAGGACGACGCGGCGAGGGCCATGATCGCCTGGACCAGCTCGGGCTTCTTCGCGTCGGCGCGCCGGGCGAGCGCGTGGTCCTTGGGCAGCATGGCGCGGAGCTGGAAGGCGCTGGCGGCCTCGAGCTCGCGGCGGAACGACGCCTCGGCCTCGGCCGGCGCGGGAAGATCGAGAGCCGCCCTGGCGGCGCCGAGCGCCGCCGGCTTGACGCGGCCGTCGTTGACCGCGATCTGCAGGCGCGGGACCAGCTCGTCCTTGGCCAGGGTCCGCGTCTCCGGCCTGCCGTCGACGACGCGGCCGTTCTCCAGCGGCACCTCGGTCGCGACGCCGCCGGCCCGGGCGAGCCGCAACAGCTCGGTGCGGCGGAGCTGCATCAGCGGCTGGCCGTGATAGAGGTCGTGCACCTCGGGCGTCGCGTGCAGCATGCCCTTGATGGCGAGGGAAGCGGTCATTCTCGTTCTCCTGTGAAGCACTTACGGCGGGCAACGAGGGTTGGTGTGGCGGCTCGCTGCCCGCCGGATCACTAACTGATATTCGACGCGCCGCAGCGCAGCGTGCGGATCCACGCGGCGTTGAGGATCTTGGCGGCGTGCCAGGCCTTCCAGCCCATGGTCGAGTACTCGTTGAGCGGATCGAGCGCGCCCGCGGAGCCGCGGTCGTGCTTGATCATCTGCACCGGCGGCAGCCGGTCGCCGGCCTCGTACACGTTCTTCAGGTGCTTGAAGTCGAGGCCGAGCGAGCCGACCGCCTCCATGCCGAAGACCGGGCAGGAGTAGAGGTCGATGGCGCTGCCGCCGGCCGACCGGCAGCCGGTCGCGCCGACCGCCGCGCCGCCGTCGACGTCGACCGAGGCCTCGGGCGAGGCGATCCAGCGCACGCCGCCGACGGCGCCGAACTCGCCGGTCCAGGTCTCGGTGAAGCCGGCATACTGCTCGACCGCGATGAAGCCGGTCAGCCCGCGGATGTCGTGCTCGACGTGGTTGTGGCAGAGCCCGACATAGGCCTCGCGCAGCGGCGACGAGCCGACCGTGGTCGAGCCCGTGCGCAGGGGCGCGAACGGCAGCGCCGAGCTCGACTGCAGCGCGTCGGTCACGACCTTGGCGATGGCGTTGCGCGTGATCCTGCTGTCGACCGTGTTGTCCGGGCCGGTCGCCGAGACGCCGGACGACTTGACGTAGAAGATCGTCGCGTTGTCCTCGAGCTCGTTGCGCTGCAGGCGGTTGAGCGACTGCCCCGCGTTGATGCCGAGGATCTCCGACAGCTTGTCGCCCTGGCCGTTGAAGTTGACCAGGTCGACCTCCTCGTTCAGCAGGATGTAGTTGCCGTATTTCTGCGCCGTCGCGGTCGGGTCGGTCACGCTCGGCTGCACCGAGTCGCGCGCGGGCAGGCCGAGGTTGCCGGTCAGCGCCGACAGCGGCGCGCTGACCGGCGCCAGGTTCTCGATGCGGCGCCACTTCGCCGAGAAGGTGCCGCCGTGCGACATGATCTCCGCCGGCACGGCGCCGACGAAGTAGGGGCAGCGCGCCTTGGCGTTGCGCAGCAGCGTCTCCTGGAAGACGAAGTTGACCGGCCCCGCGATCTGCGAGGTCGTGGTGTAGGGAGCGGCCATGGTGATCGGTCTCCTGTTACGCCCCGAGCTGCCGGTCCTTCCACGCCCGGAACTCCTGGTCGCTCATCGCGTGGACTTCCTGCGGCGTCTTGGCCTGCGGCTGGAGCTGGGTTGCGCCTTGCCCCCGGACGGCGGCGGCGAGCGCCTCGCGGTCCTGCGACAGGCTGGGGTCGGGCAGCGACTTGAACGCGTCCGCCTTCTTCGCCGCCCAGCCCTCGACCAGCCTGGTCCAGGCCTCGGGCTTGTCGTGGCGCTGCAGCCAGGCGGAACGCAGCCGCTGGTCCGACGCGGCCGAGCCTTCCAGCATCTCGCGGACCATCTCGTCCGGCAGGTGCCTGAGGCCGTCGTTCCTCTTGGCGGTCGCCACCGCGGCGTCGATGTCGGCCCTGACCGACAGCGCCGCCGCGCGTTCGACGAAATCGACCACCTGGTACAGGCGGTCCGGCGTCAGCATGCCCCCGGACCTGTTCCGGGGGCCGCCGCCCTGCCCCGCGCCGTCGCCGGTGCCCGGCTTCGCGTTCGGGTCGGGGGCCTTGGCCGGCGTCTCGAATTCCCTGAGCAGGGCATCGAGGTCGTCGGCCGCGGGAACGGAGGCTTGCGGAGCGGCGGCCTCGGGGCCGGTCGCTCCCTGCGGCGCGGTCTCCGCCGCCGCCGGCTGGGTCTGCCCCTGCGGGGCAGCGCCGGCGTCCGGAGTCGCCTGGTGCGTGTCGGTCGTCATGCTGGTTCCTCGTCGTTGCGGTTTTCTGGGTTGCGGTTCTCTGGGTCGGGGTCGAAAAAGAAGAGGACGGCGCGGCGGCCGTCCCGGAGGCCCGAGCGGTAGACCCACCCGGCATGCTGTTCCGCCGGCGGCGGCGCGTCAGCGCCCGGGCGCCAGCCCGGCAGCCGCCAGCGCGGATCGCGCCACAGGTGGTCCATCAGCGGCCGGAACGCCTTGTCCTGGCGCAGCCGCAGCAGCAGCTCCCGGCATTCCGGCGGCAGCGCCTCCGCCGGCTGCGGAGCGTTGCCGGGGCGGGATGTAGCGTTCGACATCGACGATGCCGCCTTCCTTCAGGATGTCCGCGCGCAGGCGGTCGAGATCGACCGGCGTGCCGCCGGCCTGCATGACCAGGGGCTCGATCTTCAGCACGGTGGTGAGCGCGGCCAGGCGCCGCTGCTGCTTCTCGCGCTCCTCCAGCGGCGCGCCGGTCCCTTGCGCCCAGAACCTGGCCGCGGGCGGCAGCAGCGCGCGCGTCATGCCGACGAAACCGTTCAGGCGCTCGACCCACACCGGCACGGCGCGCGTGGCCGGGAACGCGTCGCGCGTCAGGTCGTAGAGCCGCATCAGCAGCTCGCTGAGCGGCCCGTCCAGCGCTGCCGAGACATAGTCGACCGTGCGCACCAGGCCGCGGGTGATCTCGGCGTCGACGGCGAAGGCGGTCGTGTGCGACTTGGTCTGCGCGCCGAGGCGCGGCGCGCTGACGCCGGTCAGGTCCTCGTACTGCTTCAGGTAGCCGACATAGACCTGCAGCAGGCCGGCCGGATTGCCGACCGCGACCACCTCGGGCTTGGTCAGCGTGCGCCAGATCTCGTAGGGCGCGATGCGCGGCAGGTCGACGTCGTAGCGATAGTCGGTCGGGTTCATCCACACCGGCGGCCCGACGTTGAGCGCGCCGGCCTGCACCAGCCGGCACAGCGCCTCGGTCGCCGCCGTCTGGATCGGGTAGCCCTTCATCAGCGGCGACGCGCCGTAGGGGCTGCGCGCGTCCTCCAGGTGATAGGCGCCGACCACGTAGCTGCGCCACGGACGATCGCGGTAGCGCAGCCGCACCACGCGGTTTCCCGTTTTGCCGGTAGCGCCGTCGAGGATGGTGACGACGACATTGGCCACGAACAGCGCCTCGCCCGCGGAGCGCGGCAGCACCAGGTCGCCTTCGAACTCGACCAGGTCCACCGTCCTGCGCGTGGGCGTGCCGAGCCCCGCGAGCTGACCCGGCATCCAGCCGCCGTTCGGCTTCTCGGGGTCGCGCTCCCCCTTCTCGGCCGCCAGCTTCAGGTCGTCGATGCCCTGGCTGTAGCAGCGGATGAACGAGGGCTGCACGTACATCCCCTCGTGCATCGATGCCTGCCAGGTCGGATCGAGATAGACCTCGCGGATCGACTGCGGCACCAGCGCCGGGATCAGGTCGCTGTCGCGCCGGACGCCGCCCGGCACCGTCGCGATCACGTCGCGGCGCACCAGGCCGACGCGCCCGACGAAGGTGCCGTACTTGAACGCCTCCGCGTTCATGCGGTCGACCTGGCGGCGGAAGTCGTACTGCCCCTCGAAATGCAGGATCGCCGCCTCGGCCAGCGCGTTGGCGTCCTCCTGCGTGATCCGGCTCGGGATCTCGGCGCGGTCGCCGTAGACGGCGGCGACCGCCTCGGCGCTGGCCAGATACTCGTCGGTCACCACGGCCTCGGCCTGGAACCAGTCGCGGTCGGACGGGAACATCAGGCGGCGCGCGTCGGCCGTCAGCACCTCGAGCGCCTGGGCCTGCAGCGGCAGCTCGAGCTCCGGCATCCATTCGCTGCCGGGCGGGCCCTTGGTCTCGGCGTCGGTGCGCGGCTTCGGCTCCATGCGCACCTGGCGGTCGACCTCCTTCCACATCTTCTCCAGATGCACGCGCCCGGCGTCGTCGCGCCGCCGCGCCCGCTCGTCGAGCACGAGCTCGGCGAGGCGGCTCCAGTCCCTGGCGGTGATCCGCCGCCCGGCCCGGCCCGAGCCGGCGCGCGATCCCGATGCGCCCCGTCCCCCGGCTTGCGCCGTCGCCTCGTCCGTCATCAGGCCACCCGCGCGACGGCGCCGCCTTCGGGCGCCGCGTGGTAGGTCTCGAGATACTCGGCCGCGCGGCGCAGCGCCGCCGCGACCCGCTCGCGCCCGGTCGTGCCGACCGGCTGCCAGAAGCGCTCGGCCACGTCGACGCCGCGATGCCGCACCGCCCAGATCACGCACCAGTGCGCGACCTCCTGCGTATGCGCGTCGAACGGCACCAGGCCTTCGCCGAGATAGATCGTGCCCAGGCGATGCTCGGCGCGCGCCAGCGGCGCCAGGCCCGAGCGGCGGCAAAGCCGCTCGAACCGCTTCAGGTCGAGATCGGCCATGGCGAAGCGCTCCGCGCAGGACGCGGCGCGCCGACGACGCAACAGCGCCCGCGCGCTGCCTCGACGCGACCACGAGACGGATTGTTGGAGGATGACGAATTGATATCGCTCGACCGCGCGGCCGTCAATGCGCCGCGTGCGGGGCGCCCGCGAATTCCTGTGGAGAGTCCGCGCACGAACGCGAACGGCGATGCGCTCGACGCGGCGCGGCGGCGCGAGGTTGCTGCACGATCGCCCTACCTGAGGGCGTCGAACGCGCGAGCGTACCCGATGGATCCTGTCGAAGCCGGAAGTCGCGGTTCGCGCAGGGCAAGCGCCATCAGGTGCGGTCCGGCGTAGGGAGACGAAAACCCCGCGGCGCTGTCGGCGCTGAAACCGAAGCGCCGGTAGAATTCCGGCTCGCCGAGCACGAAGACGGCGTCCCATCCGCCGACGCGGGCGCGCTCGAGTGCCGCGGCGACCAGGCGGCCGCCGATGCCGCGCCGCCGTCGCTCCGGCTTGACGGCGACGGGCCCGAGACCGAGCGCGCGGAACGGCGCCGCCATGGCCGACAGCGCGACCTGCCCGGCGATTTCGCTGTTCTCGTCGGCGACGAGCGAAACGACGAGGTCGCGATCGGCACGGAGCCGCTCGACCAGCCGCGACTCGTCCGGCCGGCCGAAGGCAGCATCGAGCAGCGCCGCGATGGCGCGGAAATCCCCGGGATGCTCGTCACGTATCGTGACATCCATGGCCTTGCGCCTTCCTCAAGGCACGATCCGCTCCTCCCGGAACCGGCGCAGCAGGCGGGTGAACATCGCCTCGCTGTCGACCACGTCGTGGAAGCCGTGCAGGCGCGACTTGGTCACGTCCGACATCACGTCCCATTCCACGCCGAACACGTAGTCGGCGAAGGGCCAGGCGACGAGGTCCGACCACGGGATGCGCCGCAGCCCGTACCTGGCGGTCATCGCCTGCCACAGCGGCGCGAGCTCGGCCATGTGCTGCGTCAGCGAGATCGCCTGCGGCTCGCCGACCGGCATGTCGAACACGGCGGCGATCCGGGGCCACAGATGGCGCCAGCGGAAATAGTCGCCGTTGGTGATGTTGAACGCCTGGTCGGCGCAGCGCGGCTCGGTCGCGGCCCACAGCGCGGCGCGCGCGAAGTGGGCCGAGTCGGTCACCTGGTAGATCGTGTCGTAGGCGCGCGGCCTGCCGGGAAAGCGCAGCGGCAGGCCCAGCTCCTTCGCGACCGAGGCATAGACCGCGATGGCGGGAAGGATGCTCATCGCCGTGCCCGGCGCGAAGCCGCACAGGGTCTGCGGCCTGAGCTCGACCCGGTCCCAGGCCTTGCCCTGCCGATACGCGGCGAGCCAGTCGATCTGGTCGAAATAGTAGTTCGGCGGCAGGTGGCGCGGATCGTCCTCGCGCATCGGCGTCTTCAGCGGTCCCAGGTGCACGCCGTAGTACTTGGTCCCGGTCACCAGCACGACGCGCCGGAGGCGCCGCGACGCCCGGTCGAGCGCGGTCACGGCATTGACCAGCATGTCGCGGTTGGGCGCGATGTTGGCGGCGAAGCCCGACGCCGCGCCCGCGCCGGCCTGGAACGCCGCATAGAAGACGTGCGTGGCGTCGCCCAGCTCCGCCAGCTTGCGCCCGGTATCCGCCGGGTCGAGCAGGTCGACGGCGACGTGGCGGTAGCGCGGGCCGCCCGCCCGGCTGCGCCGCGACAGGCCGGTCACCTGCCAATCGCCCTGTTCGACCAGATGCTCGACGATGTAGCGCCCGATGACGCCCAGCGCACCGACGACGACGGCGTGTTTTTCCATGCCCCCTCGAACCCTCCGGCGACGGCGGCCATCCGGCGGATGCGCGCCGTCATGCCATCATAGCGGATCGATGCCACGCCACCGCCCGCACGGGCCGGTCGTGCCCGCGACGCCGCGCGCCGAATACGCGATTGTCGCCCGACGATCATCGCGCTTTGACATCGGCGAGTAATGTTGATATCAACGTAATTAGGCGCGCGCGATGGGCCCGGCCCGCGGCGCATCATGCAACCCGATCAGGGCAATGGACGTTGCCGGGGAGAACCGATCGATGGCAGCTGGCAGCAGGAAGACGGCCGCGCGGAAGAAAGCGGCGACGCCGAAACGGGCCGTGGGGGCCGGCCGCGGCGCCGGCCGCGTGCTCGCGCTCATTGCCACGCGCAAGGGCGCCTGGCTCTATCGCAGCGACGCGTCGCGCCGCACGTGGCAGGCCGACGGCCCGCATTTCCTCGGCCACATCATCAACCACCTGGTGCTCGACCCGCGCGACGGGCGCACGCTGCTGGCGGCGGCGAAGACCGGGCATCTCGGCCCGACCGTCTTCCGGTCGACCGATTTCGGCCGCAGCTGGAAGGAGGCCGCGCAGCCGCCCGCCTTCCCCAAGGTGCCGGAGGACCAGAAGGGCCGCGCGGTCGATCACACGTTCTGGCTGACGCCGGGCCATGCGAGCGAGCGGGGCACCTGGTATGCCGGCACGTCGCCGCAGGGCCTGTTCCGCTCCGAGGACGGCGGCGCAAGCTGGGCTCCGGTTTCCGGACTCAACGACAACGCGCAGTATCGCGCCTGGATGGGCGGCGAGCAGGACGGCGCGCCGGACGGCCCCAAGCTGCATTCCATCAACGTCGACCCGCGCGATCCCAAGCATCTCTACATGGCGATGTCGAGCGGCGGCGTGCATGAATCGACCGATGCCGGCCGGAGCTGGGCGCCGCTCGTCCAGGGACTCGAGGTGGTCGAGGGCTTCGATCGCTCCAACCTCTCCTTCCACGATCCGCACTGCGTGCGTATCTGCCCGTCCAACCCGGACCGCCTCTATCAGCAGAACCATTGCGGCATCTACCGGCTCGACCGGCCGTCGCAGGAATGGGTCCGCATCGGCCGGAGCATGCCGAAGAAGGTCGGCGATGTCGGCTTCCCGATGGTGATCCATCCGCGCGACGCCGATACGGCCTGGGTCTTCCCGATGGACGGGCAGACCGTGTGGCCGCGGACGAGCCCCGGCGGGATTCCCGGCGCCTATGTCACGCGCAACGCCGGCCGGACCTGGCAGCGCCTGGCGGCCGGACTGCCCGAGCGCCAAGTGTGGTGGACCGTGAAGCGCCAGGCCATGACGGCCGACCGGCACGACCCGGTCGGCCTGTATTTCGGCACGACCAGCGGCGAGCTGTGGGCCAGCCGCGACGAGGGCGAGCGGTGGGCCTGCATCGCGCGGCACCTGCCGGAAATCTACGCGGTGGAGACGGCTCCCTTGCCATGAAGGTGCTGATCCCCGGTCCCCTGCTCTCCTACACGAAGAGGCGCGAGGTCGAGGCGGCGGGCGCCACCTTCGGCGAGCTGCTCGCCGACCTCGACCGCCAGTATCCGGGCATCCGCTTCCGCGTCATCGACGAGCAGGACCGGATGCGCCGGCACATGCGCTTCTTCGTCAACGGCGAGCAGGTCTTCGACCTGGCGCGCCCGCTCCGCCCCACCGACTCGGTGCAGATCGTCCAGGCGCTCAGCGGCGGCTGACGCCGCCGCGGCGGACAGTTTTTTCACTCAAGGGAGCAACGCGTGGCCAAGTATGTCGATGGATTCGTGCTGCCCGTCCCGAAGAGGAATCTGCCGGCCTATCGCCGCATGGCCGCCAGGGCCGGCCGGATCTGGCGCGAGCACGGCGCGCTCGCCTTCGCGGAATGCGTGGGCGACGACCTGAAGATCAAGGGGATGTTCTCATTCCTCGGCCTGGTCAAGCCCAAGCCGGGCGAGGCGGTGCTGTTCTCGTTCATCGTCTTCAAGTCGCGCGCGCATCGCGACCGCGTCAACGCCAAGGTCATGAAGGACAAGCGGCTGGCGAAGATGATGAACACGAAGTCCATGCCTTTCGACGCCAGGCGCATGGCCTATGGCGGCTTCAGGTCGCTGGTCGACCTGTAAGGGACATCGGAGAGGACACCATGCTCAGGATCATCGCCGCCGTCGGCATCGGCATCGTCGTGATCGTCGCCGCCATCCTCGTCTTCGCGACGACGCGGCCCGACACGTTCCGCGTCCAGCGCTCCACGAGCATCAAGGCGCCGCCGGAGAAGGTGGTCGCGCTGATCGACGACTTCGGCCGCTGGGGCGCATGGTCGCCCTGGGAGAAGAAGGACCCGGCGATGAAGCGCACGCTGAGCAGCCCGGCCAAGGGCAAGGGCGCGGTCTACGCATGGGACGGCAACGGCGACGTCGGCAAGGGCCGCATGGAGATCGCCGAGGCGACTCCGTCGAAGGTGACCCTGAAGCTGGACTTCGTCCAGCCGTTCGAGGCCCACAACATCGTCGAGTTCACGACGGAGCCGAAGGGCGACGCGACCGCGCTCACCTGGGCGATGCACGGCCCGATGCCGTATGTCAGCAAGGTCATCTCGATCTTCTGCGACATGGACGCCATGATCGGCAAGGACTTCGAGGCGGGCCTGGCCAGCCTGAAGACCGTCGCCGAGCGGTAGACGCGGGCCGGCGGGGCGGCGGCGCGGCGCCCCGCTACGCCGCGTCGACCTCGACCTCCGTGTCGTTGTAGCAGGCGCCCTCGGCCAGGTCGGCGCGGGCGTCGGCCGACACCAGGGCGCTGATCGTCTGGCCGGTCGGGCTGGTGGCAAGCCAGGCGCCCTTCTCCGAGGCGACGACGCCGCGCGGCACCGCGTCGCTCACGGCCAACGGCAGGACCACGGCGCCGAGATCGTTCCAGACGCGCACGCGCTGCCCGTCCTTCAGGCCGCGCGGCCGCGCGTCGTCGGGATGCATGCGCAGTACGGGCGCGTCGGCGGGCGAGCCGCCCGCGCCCAGCGGCGTCGAGGAGACGCGCTTGTCCGAGGCCGGCGAGATCAGCGACAGCGGATGCTTGCGCGCGCGCGGCCGGTAGCCGGGCAGCCGCGCCGCCGCGCCCCAGCGCTCGGCCAGCGCGTCGGAGGCCAGCTCGATGCGGCCGGACGGAGTCGCCGGCATCACGTTGTCGAACAGCGCCAGCGGCCGCCCGTCGGGCGCCGACATGCGCAGCGCCTTGCTGGTCGGGATCGCGCTCGGCCTGACGCCGCCCAGGCGCGGATGGGCGGGGTCGACCGCCTCGTCCATCATCTCGCGGTCGCTCGTCGTGAAGCACGCGTCGGCGAAGCCGAAGCGGGCCGCCAGGCGCCGGAAGATCTCGGTGTTGGGCAGCGCCTCGCCGACCGGCGGGATCGCGGCCTCGGCGCGCTGCAGCCAGTGGTGGCCGTAGGCGGCATAGAGGTCGTCGCACTCGAAATGGGTCGCCGCCGGCAGCACGATGTCGCAGTGCTGCATGCTTTCCGTCATGGCGACCTCGATGCCGACCAGGAAGATGTCCTCGCGCCCAAGGCCGCGCTTCACGCGGTTCTGGTCGGGATGCACGACGATCGGATTGTGGTTGTAGATGAACACGGCGCGGATCGGCGGGTCGAGATCGTCGCGCTCGAGATGGCGGCCGACGTCGAGGATGTTGAGCGTGCGCGTGCCCGGCGGCAGGAGATCGGGCCGCTGCAGCCGGGCCGGCGTCTTTGGGAAAGCGAAGCCGGCGCCGAGCACGACGCCGCTCCTGGCGCCGATCCTGCCGAGCAGGGCCGGCAGCGCGATCGCGGCACGGATGCCGCTGCCGCCGTTGCGCCCGCGCTCGAGCCCGTTGCCCGGCGCCATCACCAGCGGATCGGCCTCCGCCATCCAGGCGGCCAGAACCCGGATGTCGGCCACAGGGATGCCACAGGTCTCGGCTGCCTTCTCGGCCGGCCAGGCCCGCGCGCGCTCCATGAATTCCTCGTAGCCGTGCACATGCTTCGCGATGAATTGGCGGTCATGCGCGCCGAGCCGCTCCAGCTCGGTCGCCAGCGCGAAGCCGAGCAGCACGTCGGTGCCCGGCAGCGGCGCCAGATGCAGGTCGGCCTGCTCGGCGATCTTGGTGCGCAGCGGGTCGATCACGGCGAGCCTGCCGCCCTTGCGGCGGGCGGCATGGACGGCGCGCACGACATGCAGGTTGGCGACCGTGGCATTGTTGCCCCAGACGATGTTGAGCCGGGCGTCCTCGGCCGCCTCTGGTCCGATGCCCGGCACGCCGCCATAGGTGCCGACCCAGGCCTGGGTGCGCACCGCGCCGCACAGCGCGCCACGATAGAGCTGCGTCGCGCCGAGTCTGTGGAAGAAGCGCGCCGACATGCTTTCGCAGGACAGCAGGCCGTGCGGCCCGGCGTAGTTGAGCGGCAGCACCGCCTGCGGGCCCCAGCGGTCGATCACTGCCGCGACGCGCCGGTGCACCGTGTCGAGCGCCTCGGCCCACGACACGCGCTCGAAACGGCCAGAGCCGCGCGGGCCGACGCGCTTCAGCGGGTGGAACAGACGGCCCGAACCGTGGACGAACTCCGCGGTGTGGTGCGTCACCTTGTTGCAGATGACACCGCCGGTATAGGGCAGCGCCTTGGAGCCGCGCAGCTTGACGATGCGCCCGGCGTCGACGGTCACGGTCAGGCTGCACGTATCGGGGCAATCCAGGGTGCAGACGGCGGCGCGCTCGAGCGTGGTCATCGTCGGGACTCCGGGTTCGAATGCGACGAGCTTATCACGGCACGGCGACAGTAGCTCTTCCATCCCTTCGCCCGCCGAAGGCGGGAGAGGGAGGGACCCAAGCCCGAAGGGCTTGGGAGGGTGAGGGCCCGGCTCGGTGCTCCCGGCAAACTCCGCGTGTCTGCCGGGAACACTGAGCCGCGCCCTCACCCGGCTCGCTTCGCTCGCCACCCTCCCCCGCGCTGCGCGCGGGCGAGGGTCGGATCGGGATCAGCCCGGCATCCGCTCCAGCCGCGAGCGCAGCGCGCGCATCTCGCCGTGGACCGCCTCGAGATCGGCCACGGCGAAGCCCTCCGCCAGCGCCGGCGAGTGCGCCGCCAGGCGGTCCCTGAGGATGCCGGTGTAGCGCGCGCGCCGGTCCGGCCCGACGACGAGGCCGTTCCGCTCCTCGAAGCGCGCGTTCCACGCGACGGCCTCGGCTTCCGGCACGCCCGGCAGGTCGATGCGAAGCCGCCCGCCGCCGAGCGCGACCGGATAGCCGCCCGGCAGACCGTTCGGTCCCGGCACATGGCCGGTCCAGTCTTCCTTGCCGGCCAGCGCCAGGATCAGCGGCACGCCGCTGGCGCCGGAAATGTCGATCACCGGCTCCGGCGTCAACTGCACGTCGGCGAACCGGGCCAGGACGTCGACGACCTCGGCACCGTCGATCCAGACGCGCGGCACCGGGCCGCTTCGCTCGGCGACCGGCCGGCGCCAGGGGCCGATCGTCTGGTAGTGCGCCAGCACCTTGATCCGGCTCTCCGCGATCGCCGCCATGCCCGCGAACGCATTCGACAGGATGGCGACGTTGCCCATGCCGCAGGTCACCGGCAGATCCATGGCGCTGATGATGCCGTTGACCACGTCGGCGAAGCAGCAGTTGATCAATGGCGCCTCCAGGCCGAGCGCCTTGACCGCGCGGGCAACGCGCGCCGTGATCACCGCCTGGAACACCGCCGTCGCGCTGAGGCCGCCCTCGGCGACCAGGCGGCCCCAGGCATCGCTGCGGCCGGCGATCACCGAGGACGGCTGCACCGAGGCCGCCTGCACCACGACGCCCGGGCGCGTCGCCGCCAGCAGCGCCGTCGCCGCGCCGTCGTCGGCAAGGTCGGCCGGCTCGGCCGCGAAGACAGCCGGCCGGCGGAAGATCGCAGCGCGCGCGTTCGCCGCCGTCTTCAGCCAGGCCAGCCGGTCCCGGTTGCGTCCGGCGACGACGACCCGGACCGGCGTCGCCGCCGTCGCGGCGATGTCGAAGACGATGCGCGCGGCAAAGGCGCCGGTGCCGCAGACGAGGACGACCGGCGCCGCGTCCATCTCAGCGCGTCGCCCGCGCCGGGCGATCCCGGCGGTCGTCTCGGCTGGTCGACAGCTTGCGACTCATGATGCGCCGGCCGGCGTGTGGGGAAGATCGATTGCAATAGGCAAAGTGCTGCTGAACAATGGCGCGGCCGGATCGATGCGTCAATCTGGCTCGAACGTCAGGCGAGGGAGAGCGAAGACGTGACCGCATCGAGCTCCGCCCGGCACAGCGAGACGACGCGTGCATTCGATGCGGCGGTGATCGGCGGCGGGCTGGTCGGCAGCTGGACCGCCTTCTTCCTCGCGCGGCGCGGCGTGCGCGTGGCCCTGCTGGAGAAGGGCGCCGTCGGCGCGCAATCGAGCGGGGTCAATTTCGGCAATGTGCGCCTGCAGGGCCGCCATCCGACCCAATATCCGCTGTCGCTGCGCTCCCACGCCATCTGGGAGCAGCTGAGGCAACTGGTCGGCGAGGACTGCGAGTTCGCCGCCACCGGCCATCTCTATCTCGCCTTCGACGCGGCCGAATCCGGGAAGCTCGAGACCTACGCGCAGGCCGGCGAGTCGCACGGCCTCGCGATCGAGCGGCTTGACGGCGCGGCCGCGTGCCGGCGCTGGCCATGGCTGGCCCCGGTCGTCCACGCCGCGACCTGGTCGGCGCGGGACGCCACGGCAAATCCCCGCCTGGTCACGCCGGTCGTCGCCCGCGCGGCGGCCCGGCTGGGCGCGAGCGTCATCCAGAACTGCCGCGTCGTCGCCGTCGACCGCGCCCACGGCAATTTCCGTCTCGCGACCGATATCGGCCTTACCGTCACGGCGCCGCAGATCGTCAACGCCGCCGGCGCCTGGGCCGTCGACATCGCGCGCTGCTTCGGCGAGAGCGCGCCCCTGTTCGCGGCCGGGCCGCCGCAGTTCGTGACCGAGCCGCTGCCCTACCGGATCGTGCCTTCGGTGCAGACCGTCGACGGCTCGGTCATCTGCCGCCAGGTGCCGCGCGGCAACGTCATCGTCGCCGGCTTTCCGCGGACGGCATCCGATCCGGTCGCCAACCGGGCGCCGGTGCCGCCGCAGAAGACGCTGACCACGATGGCGCATCTGCGCCGGCTGATCCCGTCGCTGGCCGCGGCGCGCGTGATCCGGGTCTGGTCGGGGATCGAGGGGTATCTGCCCGACATGCTGCCCGTCATCGGCCCCAGCGCCACGACGCCCGGCTTGTTCCATGCCTTCGGCCTTTGCGGCCACGGCTTCCAGATCGGCCCTGGAGTCGGCGCCGCCTTGAGCGACCTGATCGCCGACGGCCGTACCGAGACGCCGCTCGACGCCTGCTCCATCGCGCGCTTCAAGCGCGCTGTCGTCCCGGACGAGAAATGGACGCGGGAGTTCGATACCGAGGCAATCCGGACTGGCTCCTAGACGTCCGGCGATCACCACGTCGGGACTGCGACTCGATTTCAGCGATTCCACCCGCCTGTGGCGATGACGCCACAGCGCGTGACTTTTCCCGTGCTGCGGCGCCGTTGCCGGGCAGCCCATGCTTGCGCCTGCTGCCACGATCGGATCATATGAACACAATCAAGAATCGATCCGTGTGCTCGCGCGTTGGCGCCGCATCGGCGCATGGCCGCCGGGCGGGGAGGACTCGGGATGCGCGCGGGTTGGGGCCGCGAAGCACCGACTCCAGTGTCGATCGCGTTCCTGCCAAGGAGCGTCCGCGCTCCCTGTGACTCTCCGGCACCGCCAGCGCCTCTGCGGCCGATGCGCGCGCCTCCACCGATTTGCGCGGCGGACCGCTGACCGCCCATGCTCGCCGCATTCTTCCTCGGGTGCGTGGCTGCCTTCATCGCCTTGTCGATCATGGCGACGCCGCTGGCGCGCGGGAAGCCGGCGACCTCGCTTCTCTACGGATCCTGTCTCGCTGCTTCCCTGGTCGCGCTGATCGGATCGACCTACGGCCTGTTCGGCGCCGCCGCGCCCGCCACGGCCACGACGCCGCTCGGGCTTCCGTGGCTCGGTTCCCATTTCCGCATCGACGCTCTGGCAAGCTTCTTCCTGATCGTCGTCAATCTCGGCGGTGCGGCGGCCAGTCTCTACGCGCTGGGCTATGGCCGGCACGAATCCGCGCCGCACCGCGTGCTGCCGTTCTATCCCGCGTTCCTCGCCGGCATGAACCTGGTCGTCCTGGCGGACGACGCGTTCACCTTCCTCCTGTCCTGGGAGTTCATGTCGCTCTCGTCCTGGGCGCTGGTGATGGCCCATCACCGCGTCGCCGACAACGCGCGGGCCGGCTACATCTATCTCATCATGGCGAGCTTCGGCACGCTCTGCCTGCTGCTCGCCTTCGCCCTGCTCGCCGGCCCCGAGGGCGCATACGGGTTCGCGGCGATGCGGGCGAATCCGCCAAGCCCTGGCTTCGCCGCGCTCGTGCTGCTGCTCGTCCTGCTTGGCGCCGGCTCGAAGGCTGGCCTGGTGCCGCTGCATGTGTGGCTGCCGCTCGCGCACCCGGCCGCGCCGAGCCACGTCTCGGCGCTGATGAGCGGCATCATGACGAAGGTCGCCGTGTACGGCTTCATCCGCGTCGTGTGGGACCTGCTGGGCCCGCCGGAGTGGTGGTGGGCGGTGCTCGTGCTGGCGCTCGGCGGCGGCACGGCCGCCCTCGGGGTGCTCTACGCGCTCATGCAGCACGACCTCAAGCGGCTGCTCGCCTACCACACGGTCGAGAACATCGGCATCATCTTCATCGGCCTCGGGCTGGCGCTCGCCTTCCAGGTGAACCACGCCGGATGGGCGGCGGCGCTGGCGCTGACCGCGGCGCTGTTCCACGTCCTCAACCACTCGCTGTTCAAGAGCCTGCTGTTCTTCGGCTCGGGCGCCGTGCTGACGGCGACGGGCGAGCGCGACATGGAGCATCTGGGCGGCCTCATCCACCGCATGCCCCATACCGCCTTCACCTTCCTGGTCGGCTGCGTCGCGATCTCGGCCCTGCCGCCGCTCAACGGGTTCGTGTCGGAGTGGCTGGTCTTCCAGGCCATCCTGCAAAGCCCCGACCTGCCGCAATGGAGCCTCAAGGTCCTCATTCCCGCCGTCGGCGGGCTCCTGGCGCTGTCGGCCGCCCTGGCGGCGGCCTGCTTCGTCAAGGCCTTCGGCGTCACCTTCCTCGGCCGGCCGCGCGCACCGGTCGCCGCAGGCGCGCGCGAGGTCGATCGCTGCTCGCTCTTCGCCATGTACGCGTTCGCCGCGCTCTGCCTGCTGGCCGGCATCCTGCCCGGCCTCGTCATCGACGGGCTGACGCCGGTGGTCGCCGATCTCGTCGGCGACCGCATGCCGGTGCAGCTTTCGGTGCCGTGGATGTCGATCGTGCCGATCGCCGAGGCGCGCAGCTCGTATAATGGCCTGCTCGTCTTCCTGTTCATCGCCATCTCGGCCTCGCTCGCGGTCTTTGCCATCCATCGCCTGGCGTCGCGCGGGCTGCGCCGGGCCCCGGCCTGGGACTGCGGCTACCCCGGCACCGGCCCGATCACCCAATACACGGCCGGAAGCTTCGCGCAGCCCATCCGCCGCGTGTACGGCACCTCGGTGTTCCAGGCGCGGGAGCACGTCCAGATGCCGCCGCCCGGCGATCGCCGGCCCGCGCGGCTCGAGGTCGAGCTGCGGGACCTCGTCTGGGACACGCTCTATGAGCCCGTCGCGTCCCTCGTCGGCGCCGTCGCCGACCGCCTCAACCATCTGCAGTTCCAGACCATCCGGCGCTATCTCAGCCTCGTCTTCGCCGCCCTCGTCACGCTGCTCCTGGTGCTCGGGCTATGGCCTTGATCTACGACCTCGCCATCCAGGGCGCCCAGATGCTGCTGGTGCTCGCCTTGGCCCCGCTGCTGACGGGCTTCGTGCGCAAGGTCAAGGCACGGCTCCTGCGCCGGCAGGGCCCCGATCTCGCACAGCCCTATCGCGATCTCGTCCGCCTTCTGCGCAAGGACGTCGTCCTGGCCGATAATGCGTCCTGGCTGTTCCGCGTCACCCCCTATCTGATCTTCGCCACGACCTGGGTCGCGGCCGCGCTGGTGCCGACCTTCGCCACCGGGCTGATGTTCAGCTGGACCGCCGATCTCATCGCCATCGCCGCGCTCCTGGCTTCCGTCCGCTTCTTCCTGGCGCTCGCCGGAATGGACGTGGGAACGAGCTTCGGCGGCATCGGCTCGAGCCGCGAGGTGATGATCGCGACCCTCGCCGAGCCGGCGATGCTGATGATCATCTTCACGCTGGCGCTGATCGCCCGCTCCACCCAGCTGTCCACCATCTCGACCGTGATGATGTCGGCGGAGGTGGGCCTGCGCGTGTCGCTGGCGCTGGTGCTCTTCGGCCTGATCATCGTCGCCATCGCCGAGAATGCGCGCATCCCCGTCGACAACCCCGCCACGCACCTCGAGCTGACCATGGTGCACGAAGCCATGATCCTCGAGTATTCCGGGCGCCATCTCGCGGTGATCGAGCTGGCGGCGTCGCTGAAGCTGCTGCTCTACGTCTCGCTCATCGCCTGCGTCTTCGTGCCTTGGGGCCTCGCCGCGGCACAGGTAGGACCCGGCGCCTACCTGCTCGGCGTGGCCACCTACCTCGGCAAGCTCGCCGTCGGCGGATTCCTGCTGGCGCTGTTCGAGACCGTCATCGCCAAGATGCGGGTGTTCCGCGTGCCCACCTTCCTCGGCGGGGCCTTGATGCTCGGGCTTCTCGGCACGCTGCTGCTGTTCATGTCGAGGAGCCTCTAGGATGAACGGCTTCGAGTTCGACGTCGCGCATCTGTTCGCCGGCGGCCTCGTGCTGGTCAGCTTCATGATGCTGTACCAGGACCGCCTCTATGCGCTTCTCAACATCTTCGCGCTGCACGCCGTCGTGCTCGCGCTTTCGGTCGGGTGGCAGGCCCATATCCAGGACGCGCCGCACCTCTACATCACCACTGGGCTCGCCATCGTCTTCAAGGGCATCATCATCCCGGTCGCGCTGCACCGGATCATCCAGCGCCTCGGCATCCACCGCGAGATCGAGACCGTGGTCGGGATCGGCCCCACCATGCTGCTCGGCATCGGCCTCGTCACCATGTCGATGGTGGTCATGCTGCGCGTCACCCCCGATGCCGACCGGCTCGCGCGCGAGGACGCCGCGCTGGCGCTTTCTGTGTTCCTCCTCGGCCTCCTGATGATGGTGACCCGGCGCAACGCCGTCAGCCAGGTGATCGGCTTCCTGTCCCTGGAGAACGGCCTGATCCTGGCGGCGACCGGGGCCAAGGGCATGCCGCTGGTGGTCGAGATGAGCGTCGCCTTCTCGATCCTGATCGCCTTCATCGTCATCGGCATCTTCCTGTTCCGCATCCGCGAGCGCTTCGACACCGTGAACGTGCACGCGCTCGACCGCTTCCGCGGAGAGCGGCAATGAACGCGCCCGCCTTCGACGCCCTGGGCGCGATCCTGGTCATCCCGGTCGCCGCCGCCGCGCTGCTGGCGCTGCTGCCGGGCTACCGGGTGACCGCGCGCCTGAACGTGCTGGCGACGCTGCTGACGCTCCTGGCCGCTGTTTCGCTGCTCTTTCTCGACCGGCCGCAGCCGGGCCAGTACCTGCTGGTCGACGACCTCAACATCGTCTTCATCGTCCTCAACACCTTCGTCGGCTTCACGACCAGCGTGTTCAGCGCCAGCTACATTTCGCACGAGCTCGAGATCGGCCGCCTGACGCCGAACTATCTGCGCTTCTACCACGCTATGTACCAGGTCCTCATGTTCGCCATGAACCTGGCGCTCGCGGCCAACAACATCGGGCTGATGTGGGTCGCGATCGAGCTGGCCACCCTCACGACGGTCCTCATGGTCGGCATCTACCGCACGCACGAGGCGATCGAGGCCGCGTGGAAGTACTTCATCCTGGGCAGCGTCGGCATCGCCATGGCGCTGTTCGGCACCATCCTTTTCTACCTCGCGGCGCAGCCGGTCATGGGCGGCGGGATGGACGCCATGCTCTGGACGAAGCTGATGGAGCGCGTCGCGCGCTTCGACCCGGCGCTGCTCAACGTCGCCTTCGTTTTCCTGCTGCTGGGATACGGCACCAAGGTCGGCCTCGCTCCGCTGCACGCGTGGCTGCCGGATGCGCATGCCGAGGGACCGACGCCCATTTCCGCCGTCCTGTCCGGGCTGCTTCTCAACGTGGCGCTCTACGCCATCCTCAGGTTCAAGATGCTGCTCGCCGCCAACGCCCTGGCGGTCGCGCCGGGCCCGCTGATGGTGGCGCTGGGACTGGGCTCGTTGCTCTTCGCCGCGTTCATGCTCTACCGCCGGCGCGACATCAAGCGCATGTTCGCCTACTCGTCGATCGAGCACATGGGCATCATCGCGTTCGCCTTCGGCATGGGCGGCGCGCTCGCCAATTTCGCCGGTCTGCTGCACATGACGATGCACAGCCTCACCAAGTCGGCGATCTTCTTCACCGTCGGCCACATCGCGCAGGTCAAGGGGACGCAGAACATGTCGGAGATCCGCGGCCTGACCGAGACGCATCCCATGCTGGGATGGGGCCTGGTCCTGGGCGTGTTCGCGATCGCCGGCATGCCGCCGCTCGGCATCTTCCTCAGCGAGTTCCTGGTCGTCAGC
>CAZLBB010000058.1:0-31521 GCA_964557415.1 uncultured Rhodospirillaceae bacterium | reverse complement strand
GGGGCCTGCTGGGCCTGCGTCGACTGCTGCGCCTGGCCGGCCGGCGGCGCGCCGGCGCTGGCTTCCTCGCGGACATCGCCGGTGTCGGTGGTGGCAGTGCCGCCCATCGGCTGCTCGCCGGACGCCTCGATCTGCGGCGGCGCCTCGGCCAGGGCGACGTCGACCAGCGCGCCGGTCGACTCGTCGGCGAAGGCGGCGTAGTCGACGCGCCCACCCTCGCTCATCTCGTCGAGCGCCGCCGCGTTGGCGAACTCGATCGACATCGGCAGCATCTTCGCGACGCGGCGCACCATGGTCTTGGCGGCCATCTCGTGCTCGAACTTGACCCAGGGCGCCGTCTCGTAGGCGCGCATGCGCCAGGGCTGGTTGTTCTGTTCGGCGTCGGACTTGGCGTTCAGCGCCGCCTGATAGCCCTGCGACGCATCGCGGATCGACAGGACCTGCTGATAGGGCAGTACCTCGAAGGCCTCGCCGTCGCTGAGCTTGGCGTGCGCATAGGCCCACAACGGCTTGCGGCCCTGGCGCAGCCCCTTCGGCACATGCTTCAGGTGCATGTTGGAGCCGTACTCGAACGAGAACTCGTCGCCCTCGTAGACGACGTCGGCGTGGATCGACACCAGGTTGCCGGAGCGGCGCGCGAGATCGATCAGGCCCCGGTAGCCCAGGATCAGGTTCACGTCGACACGGTCGGTCACCCAGCGGTTGCCCTCCTTCTTCCGCTTCTCGAACGGGATCAGGTAGGCGTGGCCGAGCGGCGTGTTCGGCTCGAGGCCGAGGCTGGCGCACACCATCATGGCGCCCAGCATCGTGACGCTGTCGCACTCGGCGAGCTTGGGGACCTTGTGCACGGCCAGCGCCATCACGCGCAGCATGCGCTCCGGCGACAGGTGCCGCGGCACGACCATCTTGAAGCGCTCGACCGTCTTGGGGTGCTGCAGCACGCCCAGGATCGAGCGGTCCTTGGCGTCGCCGCGCGGCTGCGCGAGCTGCTGGCGGCTGGCGTTGGCCGGGGCGGCGTTGGCGCCGTTCGGCGCGGCGGCGTTGGCTACCATGGTCGGTCTACTCCTCTTGTTCCTTCTGCGTGGCATGCTCGCGGCAGAACGCGGTGCCGAAGGCGGTGCACCACTTGGGCGAGCACAGGATCGACGACGGATTGGCGGCGAAGGCCCAGGGATCGCCGGGCAGCACGCCATGGGCGGGGTCGCCTTCGCGGAACGTGCGCAGGTCGCCCTCGATGTGACGCAGGATGCTGACGGCGGCGGTCTCGGCCGTGGCGACGTCGACGGTCATGCGCACGACGCCGGGCTGCGGCTTCTTGAGCGGGACGCGCGGGATCCAGTCGACGGAGGCCTTCTCGATGTCGAGGCCGTGCGTGCGCGCCAGCAGCGAGTAGGATCCGATCTGCGGCGCATGGTTGCCGCAGCGCTTGCCGCCCTTGAGGTCGCGCACCTTGCCTGGCTCGCGCGCGACCGTATCCGGCATGCCGGACACCACGAGCGACGGCGTGACCTGGGCCTCGAGCCGCTCCTCGACCAGGATCGGCTGGATTTCCGGCGCGAGCTCGGCGCGGTAGACCGCCGCCATGCGCAGGACCTGTTGCTCGCCGTCGTTGAGGCTCGGCGTCTCGCGGTCGGTGATGATCTCGCCGTTGCCGGCCTCCTCGCGCATCGCCGCGATCGCTGCGTCGTTGCTGATCGCGGGCGGCGGCAGCTTGCCGGTCTGCGCCTTGACCTCGAGCATGATGGCGGCGGCCTTGTGGACGGCCGTGCCGACGATCGCGCCGATGTTGCGCAGCTCCGGCTTCAGGCTGATGCCGGCGGCCTCGATCTCGTCGCGCAGGTTGCGCGCGGCCCAGCGCCGCGGGCAGTCGGGGTATTGGCTGAGCGACGAGCTGCGGATGACCGTCAGCATCGCGGTCGATTGGACGAGCGCAGCAGTCATGTCACCGCTCCCTCCACCAGGGCAGCCCGGCGGGACGGGAAGGGGGATCGGGTAGGGCTGGTCCCGCCCCGCCGGTGTCCGGCGCCGCGGGAGTGGGCGCCGAAGGGTTAGAGGGTGCCGGCGGGCGGGCATCGGTGGTCGATGCCCTGTGCCCATCGCATGCGGGGCCTTGCCCGCCGGCGGGCGCGGAGAGCCCGGCTCGCACCGGGGGCCGCGCCGATTCGTGAAGAGGGCCCGTCACGGCATCACCGCCGCGAGCAGGAGCGGGAAGGCGACGCCGAAGCCGAGCACGCCGGCCAGCGCGCCGAGCTCGCGCGCCCACCAGGCGAGGGGATGGCCGCGGTAGGTCATCGACCGGGTTCCGCGCGCACGCGCTGAAGCGCGTCGTATACCGATTGAGCTTCCTTCTCGATCTCGACATCGATCATCGCCTTCTGAACCACCGGATGCGCGGTGGCGTAGCCGGGCTGTCGCGACGCACGGTCGATGCATCGGAAGAGACCGACGGTGATCCGGATGCGCTCCGTCATCGCGGCCAGTTCCCCCGCAGCGCCGCCAGGATGCAGGCCAGCCCCATGCACAGGACGAGCAGGCCGATCCAGCCGAACGGCGTGCAGAAAATCAGGACGAGAGCGGTGCCGATTTCCACGCCGCTACTCCGTCGCCTCGCCGACCTGGCCGGCCTCCGCCCGCTCGCGGTCGGCGATCAGCGCCAAGGCGGCGCGCTTCCGGTCGCGGTGGTGGCGGACCTGCGCCAGCGCTGCGCGCACGTAACCGCGTTGCACGTCGAGCCCGCGCCGGAGGCGGTCGTGCTCGGCCGGGTTGATCGCCGTCTCGAACGCCGCACGCCAGGACCTGACGGCCGGCACCAGCCCGATCGCGGCTCGCCACGATGCCCGCGCCCGGCGAGCGTGCTCGAGCGCGGCGGCGGCGAAGTCCTCGGGCGTGTCGGCGGGCAATGGGTCGGGCGGCACCGGCTCCCAGTAGTCGGCGTCGTAGCCCAGGCTGCCCGGCCGCATGACGACGATGGCGCCGTGGATCGGGTGTGGTCGCGCCTCGAACAGCTGGTCGTAGGTCGGGCTCGGCAGGTGGGTGCGGGCCCGGATGCCGGTGGCGGTCATGGGCGCACTCATCGCGTCACCAGCCCGGCGCAAGCCGCCAACAGGATGGCCGCGCCGAACACCAGGGCGCCGAGCAGCAGAACCGCGACGGGGCGTCCGGCGCGATGCCGGGCCGTCATTGCAGGATCTCCGCATCCGCGCGCACCACGATTTCGACCGCCGGGCAGACGAGCCGCAGCGTCTCGCGGGCGTCCTCGCCGTCCCCGTCGTCCCGGTCGGCGCGCTGCAGCAGGTCCAGCAGCTCGGCGACCTCCATGTCGCCGGCCGCCGCGGCGATGCGCTGGACGGCGGCGGTCTCGGTGACGGGATGGCCGTGCAGGAAATAGCGGGTCGTCATCGCGTATCGGGCTCCGGTCCGATGGCCTCCCCGGAAAGGACGCGGGCCGAAGCCCGCGCCAGGTAAGGGAGGAAACGCCCAAGGAGACGCCGCTCGATGCAGGAGACAGGAGCGAGGAGCGGCGGCCTCATTTGGCGGACGCAAGGTAAAACGCGGAAAACGTCAAGTCAACACAGAAAACGAAAAACACGTTCATCGAACGCGCGATAATCCGGCTGCGCGCATGGCCGCGCGTCAATGCGACAGTTCTATGAGCGGCTTAGCGGCGCCGGTACTTTCCGACGACCACCTGGGCGGTCTGCCATTCCTTGCGAGCCAGACCGAATGACTTGGCGGGGTTGAACTGCTTGACCTTCCAGTTGGTAGCATCGAACCCAAGCAGCCGCTTGATGACGACGTTAACGCTGCCGTCCGGCCGCAGGCCCTGGAACAGGACATCATCGCCGGCTCGCACCGGAAGGTATGGATGCACCAGGGCAATGTCGCCATTCTCGTAGGCTGGCTCCATCGAATCGCCGGTCACGTAGACCCCGAATCCACCACGGACCTTCGCTAGCGGCCCTGGGGTAGAGATGTACTCGACGGGGTCGTTGCTGAGCACGGGCGCACCATCCGGGCCACCTTGGGCCGACGAATAGATCGGAAACTCGGTTGCACCCGATGTGATCCAGTCTGCCGGCACACTGCCAGGCGGAGCAGCGGGGACAGCGTCACGCCCGTCAGCCGGTCGTGCCGGCTTGGCGGCGCCAACGGTCTGCGCCATCAGCGTCGAGTAGGGTCCGGCCAGCTCCAGCACATCACCCTCATCGATCGGTGGCTGTCCGCGGCCGACCAGGACCGGCACCAGCTTCTGGACGAACTCAAAAGGCAGATAGCCCTTGAACGCATCGGGCTCCTCGTAGCGCTGGATACTCGACGCACCGGCATAACCGAGCAACTTGGCGAGATCCGCACGCGAGACGCCCGCACGCTTCCGCAGCATGACCAACCGCAGGGGCACTGGCGGGCCGAGGATTTCTGCCATGTCGTCAGGATCGAACGTGCGCATTGACGACTTCCACGTTCTTTGCAATTGACCGAGTGCGTTATTTAGACGTAGTTTCCATCCATGGCACGCAAAGCAGCACCGCGGCCGGAAACGCCGGCGCGCGCCGTGATCCAGAAATTCGGTGGCGTTCCCGGTCTGGCTGAGGCGCTGGGCCTGCCTCGCACGACCGTCCAGGGATGGTGGGAGCGCGGAACGCTGCCGTGGCCCCGGCTGCCCGACATCCTGGCTGCCGCCAAGCGGCTCGGCATCACCGTCGACCTCAACCAGGAGATCGAGAGCCGACCGGCCAACAATGACGATGCGGCGAACGGGGCCGCCGCATGACGGTCTACTTCGCCCGCGCCGGCGACGCCGTGAAGATCGGTATGGCGAAAAGCGTCGCGTCGCGGCTGCGGTCGCTGCAGACCGGCTGCGCGCAGCCGCTGTCGTTGATCCGTGAAGTCGATGGCGGCGCATCGGTTGAGCGCTGGCTTCATGGACAATTCCGGCATCTGCGGATGGTTGGGGAGTGGTTTCGATTCGATCCAACGATGCTCACGATCGATCCGCCAAATCTTGGGCTGGCGCCGGTGTTCAAGCCAGCCCCCGGAGGCTTCCGCGAAAAGGCGATCAGCAAGATCGAGCAGTATCTGAAGCGAACCGGCATGTCCGAGCGCCAGTTCGGGATCAGCGCGGTCGGTGACCACAAGTTCCTGCGGCGATTGCGCGATGGCGCTGGAATCACCCTGACCAATCTCGAAAAGGTCGAGCAGTTCATGCGGGCCAATCCAAATGGCCTCGACCAGCCCGAGCGGGCCGTCTCGTGACGCCCGCCGAGATCTACATGATCCCGGTGTCGCTGCTGGCCGGATACGGCGGGGCGCGGGTGATCTTGCGCGATCTGCCGGCGGCTTGGCGCTGGCTGAAAGCCGGCTCCTGGGCGCGCAAGCCCGCAGAGGCGGAGAAATCCGCCGTGGCGCAGGCCAGCCAGGCGCCCGACCCGGCCGACCGCCCGGCCCCCGAGGCGCCGGTCGTGGCGACGCCACGGGCGCTGGCGATCATGATCGCGGCCAACAACGTCCGCGGCCACGAGGCGCGCCTCGCCTTCGCGGCCGAGGTGCTGCCGTTCCTGGTGCGCGCCGGGATCTCCACGCCCGAGGCGGTGTTCATCGACTACTACCTGCCGAAACGCCTGAGCGGCCATCAATGGGCGCTGGCGGCCGAGGACTATGCGCGGCACCTGTGGCCGCATCGGTTCGACCAGGGCAAGGCGCCGACGATCGAGAGCGCGGTCGGCTCCGGCCTGATCGCTGCCGCGTTGCGTGCCGGCAGCTGGGGTCAGCGGCCGACACCGAGGGAATTGGCCTGATGCTGTTCGCCGCGGCCGCTCCCGTCGCGCTGTTCGGTTTCGGCCGCCTCGTCGACGCGCCGTGGCCGCATGGCCCGGCGCCGCAGCCGGCCAACCAGTCTCCGCAGCACCATCCCGATCGGCACCGGGCCGCTGGTACAGCCTGCCAGCCTCAGCGCGCCCTGCCGCCGTCGCGGGGTGTCCGTTCGCATCGCGCGGTCTCCTGTGCCTCGAACGATAGGACACGGAGCATTCGATGACGACGGTCCATCACCCCATCGCCGATACGCACCCGCCTACCGCGGCGGGCGGGAGGCGCACGCGCGGCGACTCCAAGCTGATCCCGGCTTGGCGCGTCGCGGCGGCGGTGCGCCAGGGACTCGAACGCGCGAAATGGCCCTACGCCCGACACGGCCGCAAGCGGCTGATGCAGCTCACCGGCATGTCCAAGGGCGCGGCCGACAACCGGCTGGCTGGCCGCAAGGCGCCGAACACGCCCGAGCTGGTCGCGTTGATCGCCGGCATCGACGAGGTCGCCGAGGAGATCCTGCGGCTGGCCGGGCGCGCGGACCTCGCCCAGCGGGCGACCGCGCTGTGCCTGGTCCGCCAAGCCCAGGCGCTGATCGACGAGGCCGAGAAGCACCTGCCGCCGGCCGACATGGAGCACCTTGGCGCGCCATCCACGACGGGGACGCCATGACGAAGCGCGACCGCGAACCGGACGTCGACCTGAGCCGCAGGCTGATCGCCAAGGCGAAGGCCACGCTGCGCCAGGCCGAGCGCGCGCTGCTGCCGCGGCCGAAGCCGCAGCGGGCGCGCAGGCCGGTGCCGGCGCGCAAGCCGGCGCGGAGCTGACGTGGCGCGCGCGCTGACGCACCGCCTCGGCCGCCGGTTCACCGAACCGGCCGCTGGCCACGGCGACGCCGAGCGCGTGACCGGCCTCAAGGCGGGCCACCCCGCGCTGCGCGAGATGCGCACGATCTTCCCGTCGATGGTCGCGCACCCGTCCGAGCGCCTGGTGCTGATCTCCGGCAAGGAGCAGCGCAAGATCGGCGACCGCATCGTCAAGGGGCCGTGGGCCGGCTTGCGGGTCTACTGCCTGACCCTCGAGGAGCGGGCGACGTGCCCGGCGAGTTGCCACCATCTCAGCGACTGCTACCTCAACGCCATGCCCTATGCGCGCCGGCACGCGCACGGCCATGCGCTCGAGGCGGCGGTGATGACCGAAGTCGATTACCTCTGCCGCAAGCACCCCGGCGGCATCGCCGTGCGCCTGCATATCGGCGGCGACTTCTATGCCGTCCGCTACGTGCTGACCTGGCGGATGCTGCTGCAGTGCTATCCGCGGCTGCGCCTGTTCGGCTTCACCGCGCGGCGCAGCGACGACCCGATCGGTGCCGCCGTCGACGACCTGAACGCCGCCTTCCCGGCGCGCTGCCGCATCCGCCGTTCGCTGCCGCGCGCCACCGGCGCGCCGGGCGAAACCATCACCCTGCATGGACGGGCAGGCGACCGTCCTGCGGCGGGGGCGGGGGACGCACACGGGCGGTCCCCCGCCGACCTTGCCGCCGTCATCCCGTGCCCGGCGCAGATGCGCCCGGGCGTTTCGTGCGGCTCGTGCGGCCTGTGCTGGAGCCCGTCGGCCTGGCACCGCCCGATCGGCTTCCGGCTGCACGGCATGGTGCGCAGGACAGGATCGGGCGCGCCGGAGCCAGAAGCGCGCCGTACCGCAGCGGAGCCGATCGCGCCGCGCATCGCCGCCGCAGCGCCACAGCCGGGCCCGCAGACCGACCGGCGCCGGCGCCAGCCCTGGCCCGTCGAGAAGCGCGCCGCGCTGACCCAGGCTTGGGGCGACTACGCGCTGGGCGTCCAAGAGATCGCCGAGCGCTTCGGCATCTCGATCGTCCAGCTCTACGCCAGGGTCGCCGAGCTCGGGCTGCCGCCGCGGCCCAAGGGCCGGCGCAGCCCGGCCGTCTGGGCGCGCTTCAAGCTGCGGATCCCGCCGGCGGCGATCGACCTGCCGACGCTGCAGCTCACACCCATCCCCATCGTGCAACCCCAGCATCAGGAGGTGATCTGATGGCCGAGAAACTGAAAGGCGCCGGCAAGCGCGCCGCCGCCCAAGCCGGGACCGGCAAGGGGGCCGGCAAGGGCAAGACCGACCCGAAGCGGAACGCGAAGGACGCCAAGGCGCAGGTCGCCAAGCAGACCGCGCTCGAGCAGGCCGCGGCGAAGAAGGCCGAGGCCGGCGCGCAGCCGGGCTTCGTGTTCGGCTTCCTCGCGCAGGCCAAGATCGGCGCGCTCAAGGACAAGCTCGACGACAACGCCGCCGACAAGGCGTCGATGGACCGACTGCGCGGCAAGATCGGCAAACGCACGCAGGAGATCGAGGAGGAACTCGGCCTCGACCGCCGCGGCGTCCAGGCTGCGGTGAAGATCTGCGACATGGAGGAGCAGGAGCGCACTGCGTATCTCTCGGCGATGTACGTCACGTTCAAGGCGCGCGGTCTCGATGTCGAGATCGTCTACCGCAACGGCGCGCTCGCCAACGCAAGCAGGCTGGCGGCGACGGTGGCCGGCGGCGCCAGCAACGGCAAGGCCAGGCCGGCCAAGGCCGCGAACGGGAACGGCGGGGCCAACGGCCACGACGATCAGGACCGGGATGACGCGCCGCCGCCACCCGAGGCGATCGACCTCGAAGCCGACGCCAAGGGGCGCGCCGCCGGGCTCGCCGGCAAGAACATGAGCGGCAACCCGTTCGACTTCGAGACCAGCCCGAAGAACTACGAGGCCTGGAAGCAGGGCTGGATGGCCGGGCAGCAGGAGCTCGGCGCGAAGTTCAAGCAGTCTGGCGAGGACGCCGAACGGCTGCAGGACCGGCGCAGCACGACGCACTGACCGGCATCGCGCGCAACAGGTCGATGGCTCCCGCCGGCGACCATCGCGCGCGAAGGCACCCCGTCCCGACACGACGCCGGGGCGGGGCGCCAGGATGAAAGGACCGTTGCCATGGAACCGACAGACGATCGCGTGCAGATCGATGGGCGCGGCGAGTTCGTCACGATCTACGGCATCCGATACGCGATGAGCCTGTTCAAGGAGTTCGGCAGCGGGCCGCTTGGCAGCAGCTTTCGCATCATCAGGCGGGGCGACGGCGTGGTGGATCTGCAATCCCTCGCGCCTGGCTCGATCGTGCCGGCGGTCGAGAGCTAGGAGCGCAGAACATGCATTTCAACGACGCGAAGGGCCGCATGAAGGGCATGCGCTGCGAGCTGTCGATGCTGCGCCGCCTCAACCGGCGCGCGCGGCATCGCGATCCCCATCGCGCTTCGAAGCGCGCACGCGCAACGAACAGGCCCCGAGACAACTCCAACGTCGGCCGAGCCGTTGGCGGCATGACGGCCGCGATGCATGCCGCGGCGAAAGCGTTCCTGGTCGGCGCCGGCCTCATGCGGCCGCAGATGCCGAGGCGGACGCCATGACCGACACGCTGGAGCGCGTCCGCAAGATCGTCGTCGAGCATCTCGACGTCGACGCGGCCAAGGTCGTGCCGAAGGCCCGCTTCGACGACCTCGGCGCCGACAGCCTCGACATGGCCGAGATCGTGATGATGGCCGAGGAGGAGTTCGAGATCGACTTCGACGCGGACGAGCTCGGCGCCGAACCGACGGTCGCCGACGCCGTCGCGCTGATCGACCGGCTGCGGGGGCCGGCATGACGAAGGTCCTGGCGCTCGACCTGGCGACGCTGACGGGCATCGCCTTCGACGGCCCGGGCGAGGGCAACCGCGTCCGGCCGATCGCCCTGTCGCTGCGCCTGCGGCCGCGGCGGTCGCGCGATGACGGACCGGACCTCGACTTCGGCACGCCCGGCGCCGCGCTATGGCGCTGGCTGACCGAGCACTGCTCGATCAACCGCCCCGACGTGATCGCGTTCGAGGCGCCCGTGGTGCGCTTCAACCAGGGCAGCCACCCGACCACGCGCATGGAGGCGGTGCGGCTGCTGATCGGGCTCGCCTTCCTGGTCGAGACGTTCGCGCGGAGCTTCGAGCCCGACCATCCGATCCGGTGCTTCGAGACCACGAACAACGAGGTCAAGGCGCACTGGGCCGGCAACGGCCGGGCCGAGAAATCCGACATGGTGCGGATGTGCCGGCAGATGCGCGTCGACGTGCCGGACGACAACGCGGCGGATGCTGTGGGCCTCTGGTCACTGGCCAAGACGTCGCTTGGGGAGCCCATCGACTGGGACACCACGCATGGCCTGTTCCGCGCCCAGCGCGCGTCCGCCATGCCGATCGGAGGACCGCAGCGATGAACGAGATCAGGCTTCCGCCCGCCGCCGGCGCCGCGTCGAACGACGACGAGCCGGCGCAGCCCGGAGCCGACCCCATCGCCAGGGCGATGGAGCTGTCGGCGCGGATGGTGCCGCCCGCCGACGTTGGGGCCGCGATGGTCACGCTGGGCGGCGCCTACAACGCGCTGCTCGGACAGAGCGCCGTGCTGGTCGTCGCGCTCTACGCGCTGGCGCAGCAGCGCGGCGGCAGCATCGCTTTGGACCGCGACGCGCTGGAGCCAGGCGGCAGCATCCTGGCACGGTTCAGCGCCGACGGGCAGCGGCTGGAGATCCGCGCGGTGCCGCTGGGCACCGCCGGCAAGGCCTGAGCGGGGCGGGAGGACGGCGCCATGCTGACCATGTCGCGGATCACGACGGGCGAATCGATCGCCGTCGCCCAGGCCCAGGATGCGGCGCGCCGCGTCTGGCGGTCGCCGGCGACCCGCTACATCGACGCGGTGTCGCGCGCGAGCGGCGTCAGTATGGCGGGCATCCTGGGCGAGAGCCACAGACCTCCCGTCGCACGCGCGCGCCACGTCGCCGCCTGGCTGCTGCGCCGGCACCTGACGCTCAGCCTGCCAGCCGTCGGCGCGGCCCTGGGCGGCCGGCACCACACCACCGCGCTGCACTCGATCCGGACGGTGGGTCGCTGCCTGTCCGGGCCGCGGCCGCAGGACCGGCGCGGGCGCCTGATCCGGATGCTGGTGCGCCGCGCCGAGGCGCTGCTGGCGAGGGACGGCGCGGCATGACGGCGCGACGGCAGTCCCGGCGCATGTCGCTGGTCGAGAGCGTCGCCAACGTGGCGATCGGCTATGGGGTCGCAATCGCGGCGCAGCTTGCCGTGTTTCCCCTGTTCGGCATCGCGGTCACGCTGGCGGACAACCTCCTGATCGGCGGCCTGTTCACCGCGGTCAGCATCGCGCGCTCGTTCGCGCTGCGGCGGCTGTTCGAGGCCGTCAGGGTGAGGTGGGGATGAGCGCCGCCCAGCCCTGGCCGTTCGGCGCGCTGCGCCCGCTGTCCTACCGGATGATCCTCGCCGATCCGCCGTGGCAGTTCGAGAACTGGTCGAAGGCCGGCGAGTGGAAGAATGCCAGCCGCCACTACCGCTGCATGCCGACGGCGGAAATCGCCGCTTTGCCGGTCGGCCACCTCGCGGCCGGCGACTGCGCGCTGATCCTGTGGGCAACTGCACCGTTGCTCGATGCCGCGTTTCTGGTGATGCGGTCATGGGGTTTCACCTACAAGACCATGGGCGCCTGGGCGAAGCGGTCGCGCCGCGACGGCGGGTGGCAGATGGCGCCGGGCTACATCCTGCGTGGCGCCGTCGAACCGTTCCTGGTCGGCACGATCGGCGACACGGCGCGGCGGCAGACGAGAGCGGCACGGTCGGTTCGCAACCTGATCGTGGCGCCAGTGCGCGAGCACAGCCGCAAGCCGGAGGCGATATACGAGCTCGCCGAGACGGTGTTTCCCGGCCCCTATCTCGATCTGTTCAGCCGCCAGCGTCGCGACGGCTGGGACATCTGGGGCAACGAGGTCGATCTGTTCCCGCAGGCGGAGGCGGTGCCGGCATGATCCTGCCCGCCGCCATGCTGGAGCGCGCGCCGACGCTGGCGGAGCAGCGCAGGCTCTGC
The DNA here is from genome assembly GCA_964557415.1 of uncultured Rhodospirillaceae bacterium. Taxonomy (GTDB): domain Bacteria; phylum Pseudomonadota; class Alphaproteobacteria; order JAEULC01; family JAEULC01; genus JAEULC01. The sequence goes on along the minus strand of CAZLBB010000058.1, from coordinate 19,778 downwards.
GAACTGATGCACGAATCCGTCGTGCCCGGCGCCGAGCGCTATTTCGCCGTGGTCTGCGTCGATTCGAGGGTGCGGGCGCGGCTGCTGCGGCCGCTGGAGCTGGACGGCCAGACCATCCTCGAGATCACGCCGGCCGAGCTGCGCTGGCTGATCGCGCGCCGGATCGGCGGGAGGGCGGGGTGACGGCCGCCATGGCGACGACCGCCAGTGTGCCGGCGCCGAAGATCCGCCGCCCCGTTCTGCGCTACCACGGCGGCAAGTTCGGCGTGAACGGCGGCATGGCGGACTGGATCATCGGCCGCATGCCGAAGCACCGCATCTATGTCGAGCCGTTCGGCGGTGGCGCCAGCGTCCTGATGCGGAAGCCCCGCGCCTATGCCGAGGTCTACAACGATATCTGGTCCGTCGTGGTCGACGTCTTCCGGGTGCTGCGCGATCCGGCGATGGCGGCCGAGCTGGAGCGCCGCATTCGGCTGACGCCGTTCGCCCGAGCCGAGTTCGAGGCTGTCACCGACGCCAGCCTCGCGGCCGAGCCGGACGTCATCGAGCGCGCCCGCATGACGATCCTGCGCAGTTTCGCCGGGTTCGGCTCGGCGGCGACCAACGGCGCGCATGCCACGGGCTTCCGCGCGACGTCCTATCGCAGCGGCAAGACGCCGGCCCATGACTGGGCGAACTATCCCGGCCACATCGCCGGATTCACGCGGCGCCTCGCCGGCGTCGTCGTCGAGTGCAGGCCTGCGGCCAAGGTCATGGCGAAGCACGACGGGCCGGAGACGCTACACTACGTCGACCCGCCCTACGAGCACAGCACGCGCAACATGCGGCGCGGCAACGCCGCCTATGCGCACGAGATGACCGAGCAGGATCATCGCGATCTGGCTGCGTTCCTGCGCACGCTCCGGGGTGTCGTCATCCTGTCCGGCTATCCGTCGCCGCTCTACCGCGAGCTATACGGCGACTGGCGCTGCGAGCGCCGCCAGGCGCTGGCCGACGGCGCCCGCAAGCGCGTCGAGTGCCTGTGGTTCAACCCGGCCGCCGCCGCTGCCGTGCCGCCGGCCGAGCTGGGGCTCGAGCCATGACCGCCGCCATCCACCCGTGGCGCAACGGCAGCCGGCGGACGGCCGAGCAGATCAAGGCCGAGGGCTGGCGCGAGCAGGGCATCTTCGCCGTGTCGATGGACGACGATCGCCTCGACGCCTTCGAGCGGCAGTTCCTGACGAATTTGGGCAACAAGCTATACGGGAAGCCGGGCTCGATGCTGATCAGCACGGGGACAAGGCGATGACCGCCGGCGTCACCCCCTTGCGCCACGGCCCGCCGCCGCCCGATCCCTGGGGCGCCGAGCAGCAGCAGCGCCGCCAGCCGCCGCGCAACCTCGAGGCCGAGCAGGCAATGCTCGGCGCCATCCTGATGAACAACCGCGCCTACGAGCGGGTCGCCGACTTTCTCCGGCCGGAGCACTTCGCCGACCCGCTCAACGGCGTCCTCTACGAGGCGATGCAGACCCTGATCCAGAGCGACAGGATCGTCGATCCCGCCACGCTCCGGCCGTTCTGCGAGCGCCACGAGGGGCTGGCGGCGGTCGGCGGCGTCGCCTACCTGGCGCGGCTGGCCGGCTCCGCCATCACCATCATCAACGCCGAGGACTACGGCCGCACGATCTACGAGGCGCATCTCCGCCGCCAGATGATCGCCCAGGGCGAGGAGCTGGTGGATCTCGCCTATGGCGCCGAGCCTGGGACGCAGGACGACCGCGGTGCGCCGCAGGAGGCCACGGCGCTGATCGAGCAGGCCGCCGAGAAACTCGACGCTCTTTTGACCGAGACCCGCCAGGGCGCGCTGGTCGAGCCGATCGTGCCGATGAAGGCGGCGGTGATCCAGGCGGCCGAGGCGGTCGAGCAGGTCCGCAAGGGGGCCAGGCCGCGCGGGCTGCCGACCGGGCTCGCCGACCTCGACTTCCGCTTCCGTTCGCTGCTGGCCGGCACGATGACCGTGCTCGGCGGCGCGCCGAAGCAGGGCAAGAGCGCGTTGTCGGCCGGCATCGCACGCCACGTCGCCGAGACGCCGGACGATCGGGGCCACCGCCGCGTCGCCGCGATCTTCTCGCTCGAGATGTCGATCGAGCAGCAGGCGCAGCGGCATCTCGCGCAACTGACCGGCATCCCGGTGCCGGACCAGTCCGATCCCCGCGGCATCGACGATGCCGGCATGGCCAGGATCGCCGAGGCGGTGGCGACGATGGAGGAGTTGCCGCTCGACCTGGTCGACGAGCCCGGCCTCACGATCGCCAAGCTCAGGCGCCAGTGCCGGCGCATCCTGCGCAGGCGCCGCCGCCTCGACCTCGTCGTGGTCGACTACCTGCAGCTGATGACGCCGACGAGCCGCCGGCGGGATACCAACCGCACGCAGGAGATCGGCGAGCTGGCCCGGGGCCTGAAGCTGCTGGCGCGCGAGATCGGCGCTGCGATGCTCGTGCTGTCGCAACTCTCCCGCAAGGTCGACGAGCGCGAGGACCATCGGCCGCAGCTTTCCGACCTGCGGGAATCCGGCGAGATCGAGGCGCACGCCGACAACGTGCTCTTCATTTGGCGGCCGGAATACTACCTCGAGCGCGAGAAGCCGACGCGCCGCGGCGGGCAGACCGAGAGCCGCTACATGGAGCGCGTGAACGAGTGGGAAGCCAACTGCGACAAGGCGCGCAACAAGGCCGAGATCGTGATCGCCGCGCAGCGCCAGGGACCGACCGGCCTGGTCGAGGTGCACTTCGACGGGCCGACGACGCGGTTCACTGGCCTCGCGCGCGGCTCCTATGAGGACCTGCAGTGGACACGGCAACGAGGAGAAGACCGATGAACGAGACCGACACGGCCGGACGGCGCCCGGACGATCCGATGAACGCAACCCAGGCGCCGGGCGTGGCGACGCCGGAGACGAAGCCGGACGCCTACGCCATCGTGGAGATCTTCGGACATCGCCAGCACGTCGGCCGCATCCTCGAGGTCGAGCAGTTCGGCGCGAAGATGCTGCGCGTCGACGTGCCGAAGGACGGCGATTTTGCCCAGGGCTACGTCAGCCACTTCTACGGCGGTGCCTCGATCTTCTCGATGACGCCGACCGACCTCGCCACGGTGCAGCGGATGAACAAGTCGTCCGCGCCGCCGGCGCTATCGTATCGGGCGTACGATCCCGACGACGACCCGAACGACGCCTCGGGCACCGACGAGGATGCCGGGCTTGAGCCGCTGTCGCCCTACACGGATGCCGAGATGACTACCGGCCTGTCGGCCGCGCCGGCCGCGGAAGACCCGGGTTGCGGGGAAGGGTAGGCGCGCGATGGCCGACGGCTCCGGCATCGAGTGGACGGACGCCACATGGAATCCGGTCGTCGGCTGCAGCATCGTCAGCCCTGGCTGCACGAACTGCTACGCCATGAAGATGGCCGCGCGCCTCGAAGCGATGGGGCAGCCGATCTACCGGAGCCTCACCCGCAAGGTGAACGGCAACGCTGTATGGACCGGCAAGGTCGAGCTCTCGAACTGGGGCCAGGTCATCAAGCCGCTGTCGTGGCGCCGGCCGCGGCGCATCTTCGTCAACAGCATGTCCGACCTGTTCCACGAGGCGCTGCCGGTTGGCGCGATCGATCAGGTTTTCGCCATCATGGCGGTCTCGACGCAGCATACGTTCCAGGTACTGACGAAGCGCCCGAAGCGGATGCTCGACTACCTGTCCAGCCCGAAGACGCCGGAGAACATATGGAGAGCCCTGCGAGAGCTTGCGCGTTGCGATCTCGGAGCCGTGGTCGACTTCATGCTCGACACGCCCGGGGCGCTTGCGGACTATGATCGCAAGATCGCCGCGCGCATGGCCGGCACCGACGCGCCGATCACCATGGCGGCCGTCAAATTGGGCGGCTGGCCGCTCAAGAACGTATGGATTGGCGTCTCGGCCGAGCGCCAGATTGAGGCGGACGGGCGCATCCCGCTGCTGCTGCAGACGCCGGCCGCGGTGCGCTTCGTGTCGTGCGAGCCGCTGCTGGGGCCGATCGACCTGACGCACTATCTGGTCGGCGAAGAAGACCCCGGCCTTGTCGGCAATTGCGTTGGGTGGACGCCGCCGCTCGACTGGATCATCGCCGGCGGCGAGAGCGGCCCGCGCGCTCGGCCGATGCATCCCGACTGGGCCCGCTCGCTGCGCGACCAGTGCGTTGCAGCCGGCGTGCCGTTCTTCTTCAAGCAGTGGGGCGAGTTCGCGGAATACAGCCAGATCGGCGCCAGCGGGTGGGAGAGCACAGGCACGCGGCGCGGCATCACCTACGGCCGCGTCAGCCGCGGCCTGATGCAAGGACGCAAGGAGCACCTCTTCTCCGGAAATTCGTTCGAGACGCGCTACCCGTTCATGACCGGGCCCGACCCCGGCCCCTGCATGATCCGCGTCGGCAAGAAGCGCGCCGGCGCCAGGCTCGACGGCCGCGAGCATCGGGAGTCCCCCGCGCAAGGGAGAGCATTAGCATGACCATCATCGTCGCCGTGAGCCGCCCGGACTTAGGTTACACCGCGATCGGGTGCGACCTGTACACGACCGGCGGGAACGACCGTGTCGAGCGCGGTCCCTGCAAGTGGGTGCAGATCGCGCCCCGATGCGCGATTGGCGTCACCGGTATGCTGCGCGCGCTCAACGTGCTGCTGGTGCAGAGCACCAAGCTGCTGCCCGATGGCGGGGTGCCGGCGCACCCTGACCTCGCTTGGGCGACACGTTGCGCCACCAATATCCGCGGCGCGTTTCTCGAGGACAAGTTCAAGGCCGATGAGACGCCGGGCCGCAACGCCAGCATCAACATGCAGGCCGTGCTGGCCGCTGGGCCCGCGTTGTTCGAGATAGATCCCGGTTTCGCCGTGGTACCGGTCGAGCCGGGGCGGCCGTTCTGCTGCGGCTCGGGGGGCGAATATGCGCTCGGCGCGGCATGGATGCTCAAGAAGCTCAAGGAGAAAGTCGGCCCCGCAACACCGGAGTTGACCGTGGATCTGCTGCTGCAGGCGGCCCAGTTGTCGCCGGGTTGCGGTGCCGAGCACTGGATCGGGCGCGTCGAGCACGCCACGCCGGCAACGGACCAGGAGCCGGTGCGCATGGTGCCGCGCGCGGTAGACGAGACCGGCGACGAGATCGTCTACGACACGCTCAACCGGGCATTCGGGCCGGACTATGTTCTGCGCCCCGACCCCAACGGGCCAGGAGCGCGGTCATGACCTGCCGTGCCCGCCGCCTGACGTTCCCGGCGCAGCAGCCGCCGGCACCGCCGGAGCCGATCCGCGTGCGCACCGATGCCGTCGTGCTGCTGTGGCCGCGGCGGCGCGCGCGGAGTGCCGACGTGCCGCTACCGCCCGATCCGCTGCCGGCCTGCCTGCGGCCCGATTTCCGGGGCTACGACACGGCGCCGCCGCGACATCGGCTCGACATTGCCTCGGCATTGCCGTTTGCCCGCCGCTGCCTGCCGGCCTTCGCGATCCTGGGAGCGCTCGCGGCTGCGGCGCTCACCGTCCAGCCGGAGACACCGCAGCGGCGCGCCGAGCGCATCACGGCGCCGGCCTGCGCCAGCGCGCGCGCTGCGGGCGTCGCGCTCGCCGCCTTCCTGGTCGAGCACGACGGCCGCGTCAGTGAAGTGGTGTGCCAATGATCACGGATGATCTTGACCTCGGCGTCGTCGCCGACGCCGTCGAGGACCATGTCCGCGCGCTTCGCCGGCTTGGGCAGCAAGAGACCACCGCCGCCGCCGTCGCCGAGGCGCTCGGGCTCAAGGAGCGGCAGGTCGTTGCCGCGTTCGTGCTCCGCATCGGCGGCGCGCGCCTGGCGCCGGACGGCCGGATGAAGGCGCAGGCCGCCCCGTTGTCCCGTGTCATCGAGATCCGGCCGATGGGCCGCAAGCGGGTGCCACGATGAGCGATCACGACTACTGGATCATGTTGGTGATGGGCGGATTGATCTTGATGGGCTGCGCGCGCAATCGGTACGGCGCCGTGATCGGCGCGGTCATCTTCCTCGGGGCGAGCTTCTGCAACGTGATCGGGATACCGAAACCATGACCGACACCGATCTGATCTTTCTGACTGGCCCGGACGGGCATCTCTACATGCCGTCATTCGACAAGGACGAAGCCGGCAAGCCGCGCTTCGTGATCCCGGTGCCGGGCCAGGACGCCATCAACGCCGATGCGGCGCTGACCTACATGGTGCAGCACGAGGCCCGAGGCGGTTACGAGATGGCCGAACGGCGCGTCATCGCGGCCGAGCTCGCCCGGTGGCGTGGCGGCGCCACGTTGATCGACGCCGGCGCGCATTACGGCCTCATGACCTGCGCGGCGCTGACCGCAGTGCCGGAGGCGACCGCGATCTGTCTGGAGCCGCATCCAGAGAACATGCGGTGGCTGCACCGGGCGCTCGAGGCCAACGGGCTGAAACCCCGTTGCTGGCAGAACCGCGTCGCCGTCGGCGCCAAGCGCGGGAGAGCAGAGCTGCAGATCGACACGACGATGGGGCATACCACGGCACCATGCGCGGTCTCGCGCCACGGCCAGGCGATCACGGTCGAGGTGATCCCACTCGACGATCTGGTCGCGCACCCCTTCGTCAATGCGGGCCGCCCGCTGGTGCTGAAGCTCGACGTCGAGGGAGTGGAGCCGGAGGCGATCGCCGGCGCAGCGGGCCTCGTCGCGACGGGTCAGGTCAAGCTGATCCTGTGGGAGATCGGCAGCTTCTTCGCCCGTGTCGAGGAGCGCAGCGCGAAGATCCAGGAGACGATGACGTGGCTGGCGGAGCGCGGTTTTGTGCATGCGGTGCTCGGCCATGATGGGGACGAGGACGTAGCCGTCCTGCCGGTACTGCGCAGACTGCAGGAATCGGCGGAAGGCGACGGCAACCCCGGCGTCAACGTCGTGAGCAGGCTTCAAGGGTAGGTGAGCGCGGCTCATGCTTAATATCCACCGCGAAATTCGTCTCGCCGAATTGACTTCGGTCATCCGGATTGGTGATGCTCATCCGCGAGGAATGCGCGCCGTAGGCGCAATTCGGGGATCATCCGACCGCGGGCCATGGCTGCTGGACCTGTCGGCGAGATGCGGCGCCGCCTCCGGAGAACACAGGACGGACAACGGAGACGCTCAAGATGAGCCACGGGGAAGGTCTGCCGGACGGCCGCGCGATAGATCCGGTGCAGCTGCTGAACGATATGGTCGACCACGCCGACATCGTGCACATGCCGCACGGCAATGGGGCCGTTCTGGTGATGCCGCTCGACCGCCAGCTCTGGGACCGGTTGATGGCGTTCGCCGAGGCTCAAGACCCGGACTTCGAGCCAGATGCGGATGGCGAGCCGGCCCCGGAGGAAGCCAGCGAGCAGCCAGCCGCTCTGCCGGCCGAGATCGTTCGCGCAATGCGCCTGAAGGGGTGCTGGCGCCCGGTGCGCTGATCCGCGGCTACTGCTTCCGTGAGGAGGCGGCGTAACCATGGCGCGCTTCTTCGACCCCGCCCGCGGCGGCTGGCGCCTGCGCTGTAGTGTGCCTGGATGCCGCCGTTCCTACCGCGGCAAGCCCCAGGATCGGCACACCGTCGTTATTTGCGGCCGGCACTGGCGCAGCGCCGACCGAGGCCTGCGGGAGCGCCACAAGAGGCTCAAGAGGGCGACGAGGCTGATCGAACGCCGAGGTGGCGATCTTGGCTACCGCACCGCCGAGGCGAACCAGCGCGCCTACCTCGCGGTCTGGCTCGATGCCCAGGCGGCGTGGATGGCGTGTTTGAAGGATGCGGCGATCAAGGAAGCGATGGGGGCGCATAAATGAACACACAGCTGCCGAACCCGCTGGTGCCGGCCGATGTCGATTTGCGTGATTTCCGGTTCACGCCGATGTATCGCGCTCGCCTATTCGGTTCGGAGTTCCATGCCAGGACCAACGATGCGGAGTGGCGGGCAGGCGTCACGCTGTGGCTCAAGTCGCAGGATCAGAAGCCGGCGGGCTCGCTACCCGACGACGACACCCAACTCTGCCGCCTCGCCGAACTCGGCCGGGATGTCGAGACCTGGAAAAAACTCCGGGCCGGCGCACTGCATGGCTGGGTCAGGTGCAGGGATGGCCGCCTTTATCATCCCGTTGTGGCGGAAATCATGCTGGAGCAATGGGATGGCAAGGTGCAGCAGCGCCAGCGCACGCTCAAGGCTCGTATCGCGGCGCTCGAAAAGAGGCTGTCACAGGCCGGCGAAAGTGCGACGAAGAGCGACATCGAGGAACAGTTACAGAGGCTCCGACAGGAACTGTCACAGCTTCTGTCACAGAAGGAAAGGTGTACTGTTAACGGGCATGTAACAGAAAGTCCGACAGAGTCTGTTACAGAACCTGTGACAGCGTCCAAGGGACAGGGAACAGAAGGGACAGGGACAGGGACAGGGAATAAAAAAGAAGCAGCAGCAGCGAGTCTGGATGCCGCGCGCGCGCGAACGGATGCCGCTCCGTCGCCCGGCACGACCACCCAGCCGGCTGCCGCCGCCGCTGTCGGCCCGAAGGTTGATGCCGTTCAGCCGAAAGGGACCAGCACTGCCGAGCCACCTTTCGTGCCGCCGGAGGCCTCGGACCCGCCGATCGACCAGAACCTAGGCTACCGCCAGCGCGTGCGTGCCGCCGACGCCTGGCCGCGCGTGGCCGAAGCCTGGGGCATCGACCCGGCCCGGTTCACTGGGAACTACACGAGCCTCGACACGTGGCTGGCGCGAGGCTACGACCTCGAGGCCGACATCCTGCCGGCGATCCGGATGGTCATCGCCCGCGGCGCGCCGATCCGGCAGTTGAGCTACTTCGGCCGAGCCATCGCCGAGTGGAACGAGAACCGCCGCAAGGGCGAGCTCGACGACGAGCAGCGCCAGGCGGCCGAGGTGCAGGGTCTCGAGGACACCGACCTCGACAAGCCGACCGACCCGACGTTCCGCCGCCTGCCGCGCTGGGTGCTGCGCCGGATCCGGCCGGCGCGCGGGCTGACGATGGCGATGGCGCGCTCGACGCTGGCGAATTTCCAGAAGCTCAAACCGGGCACGCTCGACGAGGAGCGCGAGGAGCGCGCGCTGGCGCTGGTCGCGGTCGGGCTCTGGCCGGCGGCCGACGCGGTGAAGATCTTCCCGCGGATTCGGGACTGGCCGGGCATGGATCTCGCGGCGCTGGAGGCGATCGCCAACCGCATCGCCAGGGGCGAGGACCTGAGCCGGGAGGACGGGCCATGACCGAGTGCATTCCAGACTGGGTGATCGAGCAGATGCTGGTTCGCATTGCCATGCCCGCGGGCGCGACCATCAGGGGCATGCGTGGCGCGCTTACCGAGGCCGAGAAGCATGGCTGGAAGCTGGTGCCGCGGGAGCCGAGCGAGACCGCCAAGCAGGCTGGTGACGATGCGCCGATCGCTCTGCACCGGGTGGAGGGCGTCTCGATTTCGCATTGGAGCGGCATCGACGACCTGGCCGTCATCTGGCGCGCCATGTGGGACGCTGCGCCGAGCGCCTCCGATCCGGGTAAAAAAATTAGCACGCCGCCCGGAAACAACGATGGCTGTTGAATTTCTTGCTCGAGGCGCGTATCGTGCCCGCAGTGCTGCAACAGCACCGGGGCCTGCATGGGCGGGCGCCGAACGGGCGATGGAGGCCTGATCCACGATGAAAATCGCAAACGATACCCTGCGTGAATTGCTCGACCTCGCGAGCCGAGGTGCGGACGCGCTCTACGACGTCGGTGAGTGCCGCCACGGCACGCCGGCCAACCGGCAGAACGAGATCATCGGCATGGTCGCGGAGAAGCTGCCGCAAATCGAGGCCGGCGTCACGGCGCTGCATGCGCTGGTAGCGCTGCACCGGGCGGGGGAATGAGCCATGATGTTCGACCTGCAGCCCAACGAGATCATCGTCGACAACTTCGCTGGCGGCGGCGGCGCCTCGACCGGCATCCTGATGGCGACCGGCCGTCATCCCGATGTCGCCATCAACCACGACGCCGAGGCGGTCGCGATGCACGCGGCCAACCATCCGACCACGATCCACCACTGCCAGAACGTCTGGAAGGTCGATCCGCTCGATGCCGTGCGCATCGGCGGCAAGCGGCGCCCAGTTGGGCTCGCCTGGTTCTCGCCCGACTGCAAGCACTTCTCCAAGGCCAAGGGCGGGCAGCCGGTGAAGCGCAACATCCGCGACCTCGCCTGGGTCGTCGTGCACTGGGCGCAGCGCGTGAAGCCGCGCATCATCGGGCTCGAGAACGTCGAGGAGTTCCGCGACTGGGGGCCGCTGATAGAAACCGAGGGCGGCAGGCTGATGCCATGCCCGGTGCAGAAGGGCGTCACCTTCCGCCGCTGGGTGCGCGAGCTCAAGCGCGAGGGCTATCGCGTCGAGTGGCGCGAGCTGCGTGGGTGCGACTACGGCAGCCCGACGATCCGCAAGCGCCTGTTCGTCCTCGCCCGCTGCGACGGCAAGCCGATCGTGTGGCCGGAGTCGACGCACGGCGATCCGAAAGGCGAAGCGGTGAAGTCCGGCCGCTTGCTGCCCTGGCGCACAGCGGCCGAGTGCATCGACTGGTCGATCGGCTGCCCGTCGATCTTCGAACGCGAGCGGCCTCTCGCCGAGGCGACGATGGCCCGGATCGCGCGTGGTGTCTGGCGCTACGTGCTGACCGCGGCCGATCCGTTCATCGTACCGGTGACGCACCAGGGCGACCAGCGCGTGCACAGCGTCGATGATCCGTTGCGCACGATCACGACGGCGCAGCGCGGCGAGCATGCGGTAGTCCAGCCGTTCCTGGCCGGCGTCGGTGGTCGCATGGGTCAGTCGGCGGAGCGGCCGGTCGACGCGCCGTACCACACGAACACGACGAAGGCCGACACCGTGGTCGTGTCGCCGACGCTGATGTCGTACTACGGCGAAGGCGATGGCGGCACCGATCGGTCACGCCGGCCGGACGAGCCGATCCCGGTCATCCCGACTGAGAACCGGCATGCGCTGGTCTCCTCCACGCTGATCCAGACTGGCTACGGCGAACGGCCAGGCCAAGAGCCGCGCGTTCCTGGGCTCGACAAGCCGCTCGGCACCGTGGTAGCCGGCGGCGCCAAGCACGCCGTCGTCGCGGCCAGCCTGACCCGCTTCACGCAGAACGGCGACGGCCAGGGCATGGACGAGCCGGCCGACACCGTCATGCCCGGCGCGACGAAGTTCGGCGTCGTCGCGGCACACCTGCAGCGCGACTTCGGCAAGTCGACCGGCAGCCCGGCCAACGATCCGGTCGGGACGATTACCGGCGGGGGCGGCGGCAAGGCGGCGCTGGTCTCGTCGTTCCTCGCGCAGCACAACACCGACATGGTCGGGCACGACGCCCGGAAGCCGCTCAGCACCATCGTCCAGAAGGGCTGCACGCAGGCCGTCGTCTCGGCTGGCATGATCAACCTCAAGGGCAGCGATCGCCGGCAGTCAGCGGTCGAGCAGCCGGCGCCGACCGTCACGGCTGGCGGCTGGCACATCGGCGAAGTCCGCGCGTTCCTGGTCAAGTATTATTCCGAGGGCGGCCAGGACCAGTCGCTCAAGGAGCCGATGCACACGACCACGACGAAGGCGCGCATGGGCCTCGTCACGGTCGCCGGCGTCGAATACCAGGTCGCCGACATCGGCATGCGTATGCTGACGCCGCGCGAGCTGTTCCGGGCCCAGGGGTTTCCCGACAGCTACGTCATCGACCCGATCTACGAGGGCAAGCCGCTTACCAAGACGGCGCAGATCCGCATGTGCGGCAACAGCGTCTGCCCGCAAGTCGCGGCGGCGCTGGTGCGGGCGATGATCGGCACGCCGGCGGCTGCGGCTGCTGGCGTGGCCGACTGAGGGGAGGGCGCCATGCAGCTGACGTTCTCCCAGCGCTGGCAGGACCGAGCGGAATACCGCCGGCCTGCCGGCGAGACCATCGTGCCCGCCGAGTACGCCGTCGATGTGATCCACGATCGCGTCGCACGGCCGTTCGTCGAGCAGCACCACTACAGCGGCTCGTACCCGGCGGCGCGGCTGGCCGTCGGCCTGTTCCGTAGCGTGCGCCTCGTCGGCGCCGCCGTGTTCAGCGTGCCGATGAACGAGGCCACGGTGCCGCGCTACACCGGCCTTGAGCCCAACGCTGGCGCGATGCTCGGCCGCCTGGTGCTGGCGCCCGAGGTCCCGGCCAACGGCGAGTCCTGGTTCCTGGCGCGCGCGTTCCGCCAGCTGCGTGTCGAGAAGCCCGGCGTTCGCGCCGTGATCTCGTACGCTGACCCGATGGAGCTACGCACGCCCGAGGGCCGCGTCGTCAAGCGCGGGCACTGGGGCACCATCTACCAAGCCTCGAATGCCGCCTATCTGGGTCGGTCGCGGCCGCGCAACATCCTGGTCAGTGCGCGCGGCCAGGTGATCTCTGAGCGCGCCATCAGCAAGATACGCGGTGGCGAGCAGGGGCGGGAGTATGCCGCCGCCCAGCTGCTGGAGCTCGGTGCGCCGGCCCGGGCGCCAGGCGAGGCGGCGGAAGCCTGGATCAAGCGCGCGCTGGCCGCGATGGGCGCCGAGCGGCGGCGGCATGTCGGCAACTTCGTCTACGCCTTCGGGCTGGACGCCGACGCGCACCGGGCCGTGCGCGACCGCAATGCGCCTCTGGAGCCTTACCCGAAGCGGGAAGGGATGTTCCGGCTGGCGGGCCGTGGTAGCCTGCCGGCGGCGGCGTAGGAGGACGGCATGGCCATCACGATCAGACAGGCGGTCAAGCTGATCGAGCAGCGCATGCGAGACCACGCCGCTCGCTGCGACCGAGTGCGCTACGCCGAGTGCCAAGCCATCCTCGACATGATCGCCGGCGCCAGCCAGAGCCTCGAGGCCGCGCGGCAGCAGCACGAGCAGCGCACGGAGCGGCGGCGGTGATCGACTGCCGCGAGTTCCGGCCCGCACCGAATCCGTTCCCGCCCGGGACCGGCGCCTGGCATCTGCATGGCAGCGCCCGTGAGCAGTGGTACTGGTGGTACCAGGCGAAGCGGCTGGAGCGTCGAGGTGCGCCGTTGAAGCTTGTGTCGGGCCATCTCGGCGTGCTCCTCGGCCTGCAGTTCGTGGAGTGAGTGACCGATGCCCATGACGCCTTCCCTGCTGGCCGAGGCCGGCAAGCTGCTGCACGGCGAGCAGTGGAAGGCGCCGCTGGCGCGCGAGCTAGGCGTGCCCGAGAAGACCGTGGCGCGCTGGGCGAGCGGCTACTCGACTATCCCGCCGGGCGTGACCGAGGACATCGTGAAGCTGCTGCAGGAGCGCCGGCGCGGCTTCCACGACCTGATCCGGCGCATCGCCGGCATCGACGACGACCCGCCTCCGGTGCCGGTGATCGGGCACAAAGTCGAGTGACTGCACCGATCGTCCATTTCGTCCGCTTCCCTGCCGTCGGGGATCAGCGATATTGGAATGCCGCCCGGGTGTTCGGCGAACCCGCCATGATGCACCGGCATTGGGACAGGCGAGCACAGCGCGACATCGCGGCAGGCGACATAGTGTTGTTCGCAAGAGGCGAACACGATCAGGCCATCGTAGATCGCAACGGCGACGACGAGTTCTACGGCCGCTGACGGCCCCGCCCCAAGAATTCCCTTGTTTTGCACAGGCATTCTGCAATCAATGCCTAGGCCATGGATTCCGCCATGGCCACTAACCGTGCCACCTTCGGCGCCCCGCCCCAGCTCGATTGGATCCCGGTCGAGCGCTGCTTCATCGACCGCCGCTACCAGCGCACCATCGAGAGCCGCCGCAGCCAGGCCCTGATCCTCGGCATCAAGACCGAGTTCCGCTGGGAGCTGTTTGGCGCTGTCATGGCTGGCCGCCACGACGAGCCGGACGGGCCCCGCTACGAGATCGCCGACGGACAGCACCGAATCGAGGCCGCCAGGACGCTGGGCATCGCCGAGGTTCCCGCCGTTGTCTTCCCCGCCGCTACCGTCGAGGGCATGGCGGCGATCTTCGTGCAAGCCAACCGCGATCGTGTCGCCGTCAGCCCGTACCAGCTCTATCACGCGAAGCTGCTGGCAGGCGACTCCGAGGCGAAGCGGGTCGATGCCATCTGCCGCGCCTATGGCCTGTCGATCCCGCGCACCACGACGGTCAAGGCCAACTTCAAGCCGGGTGAAACGCTGGCGCTGGGCACGATCGAGGCGCTGCTGCGCCAGCACGGCCCGGAACTGACCAAACTCACCGTCGGCGCCATCGCGCGGCCCTGGTCGCAGAAGCCCGGGGCTGTCGGCGCGTTCATCATGCGCGCCGCCGGCCGCATGATCACGGGCTCGAGCAAGCCGGAGCGCGCGGCCTGGCAGATCGAGCTCGTGCTGCGCCGCATGGATCCGGCCGCGCTGCACAGAAAGGTCCTGGCCCGCTGCGCCATTACGCGCGAGACGCAGATTCACGTCTACGAGACCATCCTGGCCGAGGAGATTGCCGGCGAGCAGGTCGACCCCGACACGCCGGAACCTCCGCCGGAGAAGCACACGCCGACGGCGCCCGAACCGAAGCCGACCGATCGGATTTCATTCGCATCGCTGCGATCGAAGAAGCCAGCCGGCGCAACAGCGGTCGCCGAGAACCGCGGCGCCGCGCCGGCTCGGCATCATGCAGCGCGCCTCGCAAGGAACGCGGCCCTCAACAGCGCCACGATCGTGCCCGGCGGTGGCAAGCCGTCGCTGGCGAGCTGCAATGTGTCGAGGCTGGCGGCGGCTCCTCTCAGCTCCGCTGTACCAGTCGGCAGAGGGCACACGCCGCGCCAGGCGGAGCCGAAGCGGCCCGGCGGCATCACGGCCGAACAGGAGGCCATCGTCCGGCGCATGTGGGACGCCGGCGCCAGCTACGCCGCCCTGGCCAAGGCGATCGGCAAGTCGGGCCCGGGTTCGATCCAGTGGATCGTAACCAAGCTGGGCCTGCCGCCGCGTGCGGACAAACCGAAGCGGTCCGCCATCGTCGGTCCCCGCCCGATGTCGGCGCTCATGGCCAAGGTCCTGACCGCCGCCGCGCATCTGCACGATGGCGGCAAGCCGATCACGCATTCCGCGCTGAAGACTGCCACCGGTATCGACCCCCGTACGCTGGCCGCCCAGCTGCGCCACCTGGTCGAGACCGGCCATCTCCGCCGGATGTCCGGCATCCAACCCCTCTACGAGCTGGCCCGCCGCCTCGACGGCACGCCCGGCATTCAGACCGCTATCGAGCAGGGCATGCGCATCGAGACCAGGATCATCGACGGCAAGGAGCACCAGGTGAAGGTGTACCCGTCCGCTCATGTCGCGCCCGGCTTCGGCCAGCGCCTGTCGAGGACAGGATCATGAGCGACTGGAAAGCCAACCAGGCCAAGAAGCTCGCCGTTCTCAGGCGCAGCCAACGACGGATGTCTTTGCGACGTGAGTTCGACCTTGAGATCGCGGCATCTAATGCGCAGGTCGAAGGACAAGGCGATGGCCTCTACATCGTTGTCGCCGATCAGGATGATCTGTTCGCGATCGTGCGGCGGATCGTTGCGCATCGCCTCAAGCGAGCGTGTTGATGTTGGCCATGGCCGCCGACAATGACGATACCCGCCCACCGAGCAAGGGCCGGCGTCGTGATGCTCGCGCCGTCGATCGCCGCAGCTCGATCCCGACACCGGCCGAGGAGGCCGAGATCAGGGCGGCGCTGGTCAACCTGCGGCAGACGCTGCGCGCGATCGGCGTTGGGCTGTTCGATGCGAAGCCGTCCGCCCCGCTGGCCTATGCGCTCCACTGTGACGATCCTGATCAGGGCGGCCCGGGCTGGTTGGCGCCGCTGCGCCGCCTCGGCCAGCTGGCGCCCGAGCAGGCCCGCGCTATCATCCGCCACGGCGGCCTCGGCCAGCCCTTCCGGGTGATGGCGGCGCACGAGGGCACCAGCCATGCCTTCCAGCACGGCCTCTGGCTTCGGGCCTGCCGCGCGCTCCTTGCGCTGCGCTCCGGCGCGCGGCCTGACGAGGCTGACTTGACGCCGCCGGCCGAGCCTGACCAGGTTGCCTATATTCGGCGGGACGAGAAGGTGCCGCGCGGCACGGTGGCGCTTGGCTTCCAGGTCTACGGTGGCAGGGCGCTTGCGGATCTCGTCGTCGACAAGGACCCCGACACCGGCACGCCGGTCCAGCATCTCAAGGTCCGCGACAACATCGCCCAGCTGCTGCGGCTCGGCACCATCACCGAGCGCCAGGCCAAGGCGGCGGCCAGGTTCCGCAGCGATTTCCTGCGCGCCGGCTACGACCCCTTGCGCGCGGCGCCGATGGAGAGTGGCGACCGCAGCGCCGGCGGGCCAGCGGCCGAGATGGATGGCCGCCTCGACGCCCAGCAGATCGTGGCCGATATCCTCGACGTCGCTGGCGGCCGCGGCACCGTGGTCGGCTCGCTCCTGTGGCATATCGCCGGCGAGGGACGGTCGATCGCCCAGTACAGCCGCGAGATCGCGCCATGGGGCGCGCCAGGGCGGCGGCAACGGAACGACCAGGAGAAGCTGGCGAAGCAGCTGGCGGCGGCGCTCGAGGCCGTGGCCGAGTTCTACGACGCAATCGAGGTGATGCGAAAGCAGCACCAGCAGGACGGCGGTGCGTCATGAGGGTGATTTTCTGCGACACCAACCAGCAGGTTGCCGCGGCCTTGATGGCGGTATTCCTCCATCATCCGCACGTCGAGATCCGCTGCGGCAACATCCTGGACGTCGACGCCGACGAGTGGGTCAGTCCGGCCAACAGCTTCGGCTGGATGGATGGCGGCATCGACGACGCCTACCGCAAGGCATGGCCGGGCATAGAAGAACTGGTCAAGGCCGAGATTCGGTCACAGCTGCCCTTTGGCGAGCTGCTGGTCGGGCAGGCGACACGGGTTCACCTGCCGCACGCCTTCACCAAGCCAGGACCACGCGGGCCGCAATCGCTGATCGTCGCGCCGACCATGCGCAAGCCCGGCGTCATCCTCGACAGCGTCGACGTGATGCTCGCCGCGCGCGCCGCCTTCGATGCGGCATTCATGGCCGCACGGCAGCGTAAGGACTATGTCGTCGCTTGCCCCGGCATGGGCACGCTGACCGGCCGTGTGGCGTCCGAGCTTGCCGCGCGCCGCATGCGCGAGGGATATGACGCGGCGGCGGCGCTCTACCCCGATCTGCCGCTGAAAGGCAGGGAGTGACCATGATCGACCATGTCTCCGACGGCAGCTTCATCCCGGCCGGTCACTGGATCGCGGACGACGCCACGCCGCTCATCAAGCTGCTGATGCGCAACCTGGCCGCAGCACCGGTCGGCCCGCCGGGCGGCGAACGAAAGACGATGTCGCACTGGATCATGCAAAAGCACTGCGACGGTTCCGATCACGGCGATCTCTACACGCTTGCCAGGTACGTCATCGAGTCGCTGCCGGCGGAAGTCACGCTCCTGAGCGGTGGCTGTGGCGGCGAGGCGATTGTCGCCTGCTACACGCACGAGGGCTACGACGAGGCGCTAAAACGGTTCAACGCTTTCTGGTCGCAGGGCGGCGACCACGACAATGATCCGCTGTTCCCAATCGTGGAGCGCATCCCGCTGGTGAAGCGGTAGCGATGCACTGGCGCGCACGGCACACGATGGACGAGCTCGGCGGCGCCGCGCTGGCGCAGCGGCAGGCGCGCATCGCGCTGTGGGCCGTGGTCGTGATCCTGCTGGTCGTCGGCGGAGCGCTGGCTGCCATTGTGATGATGGAGTGAAGATCGATGCTGACCATCCGCGGGCCCGCCCAGCTATCCCCGGCCTACCTGCTGAAGGCACCGCCGGCGAACACCCACGTCACGAACCGGCACGAGCCGCCCCAGCCGCCGGCAGACGACGAAACCTGCGCGATCCCGCCGCCGCCACCGGCCGACATGCCCATGGCCGGCCGCCGCGCCTATGGCGCGCAGCGCGTGCTCGCGGTCATCCGCCAAGCGGCCGAAGCCGGCCGCGTCTGCCCGACCAACGACGCCATCGGCGTCATGCTCGGCCTCAATCCGGACTGGGCGCGCGCGCTGATCGCCGACCTGGTCAATCTCGGCCATCTCCGCAGCACAAACCTGCGACGAGCCGGGCGCATCTTCGAGATCGTCGCGACGGGCGCGAAGACCGCAGACCCGCGCAAGAAGCCAGCAACCGGGTCGGCCGCGACCGGCGCGCCGCCAGCCCATCGCCGCATGGAACACCCCCAAGCTGTGCACGCAGCTGTTCCGCGGCGTCCTGACCCCAGGCGGCGTGTCCGTGAAGCCAACCCCCGATGTGGCCGGCCCGGTTGCATTTGAGCAGGAGGATGAGCGATGAAGCTGAGCAACCTCGAAGAGGTCACGAATCTCTCTAACGAGTTGTTTGCCGCGCAGAAGCGTCTCGCCGCGATCAACGAGGCAAAGCCCGACCCGGAGATCCGTATCGCATTCATCGGCAGCGTTGATCTGCGCGATGGCTTTGGCCGCTCAATCGGCATCAACAACCTCAGCCAGCAGGAGTTCGATTTCATCCGCGCCATAATGCGCGTGCGCTTCGAGACCGAGATCAGATCGATCGAACTCACGTTGCAGGCGCTCGGCGTCGAGGTCGACGACCCGTGATCTTCGACCTCTGCCTCGTCCTCCTGCTCGACGCTAGCGGCAGCGTCGACGCGAGGGAATGGGAGCTGCAGGCCAAAGGCACGGCCGAGGCGCTGTCGGCACCGGCGATCGTTGATCGGATCACCAGCGGCCCGCATGGTCGCATCGCCGTGACCGCGATCGAGTGGTCGAGCGGCACGGCGCTGATCCTGCCCTGGACGCCCCTCTCTGGCCAAGCCGATGCCATCGACGCGGCGCGCGAGATCGCCCTCTATGGCCGCAAGCAGTCCGGCTCGACTGCGGTCGGCGATGCCCTCAACGCCGCCGGCGCCGCGATCCTGGCTCCACCGGGCGAATGCCTGCGACACGTCGTCGACATCTCCGGCGACGGCAGCAGCAACGCCGGCGCGGACCCGCGCGCAGCGGTCGCTGCGCTGATGGCCATCGACGTCATCGTCAATGCGCTCGTGATCGAGGACGAGCCCGGCGTGCTGGACTTCTACGCGCAGACCGTCACCGGTTTCGTGATGTCGGCGACGTGGCAGAGCTTCGGCGAAGCGATGCGCTGGAAGCTCGAGCTCGAGATCGCTGGCGGCGCGGGACCGCGCGTCCTACGGACGGCCCAAGCAAACCTCTGGCCGCCATGATCGACCGCGAGCGCCTGGCGATGGAGATCTACTGGGCGCCATACGACCAGCACCTCGGGCGCAACTACAGCCACGTCAGCGGCGACCTGCAGCGACCGACCATCACGCTCGACATGGCGAAGGCGTGGAGCATGGCGAACGACGTCCAGCGCGCCGTGGCACGGCGCCAAGCCGAGCGCGCGATCGCCTACATCGAGAGCGTGCAGCGCGGTTAGCGCCATGCGATCGCGACGCGACAACGCCGGTGACGCGGACCAGCTTCAACGCCTCGGCATCAAGGTCGAGCCGCGCAAGCCGCCACACGAGCGCATGGCGCTGTTCGATGCCCTGCCGGCTTTCGCCCGCAAGGCGCTGCGCGAATCGCTGGGTGACTGGCGGCCGGAGTCGGCACACCAAAACATCGCGATGGGCGCCACGCCGGAGGAGTTCGTCGCCGGCCTTGCGGCGGCTGATCGCCAGCTACGACATCCCGATTATGTACTTGACTGAAAGACCCTGAGATGAGAACAAAGCCGGGACAGG
>CAZLBB010000057.1:0-31662 GCA_964557415.1 uncultured Rhodospirillaceae bacterium | reverse complement strand
AGAGTCGGCGGCCGGATCATCGGCCGCCCAGGCGCGCGTTGATCCGCGCGCCAACTATTGTAGTCGGCGCCCTTCGACCGGAGCTCGGGAGGATCAGCGGCCGCCTAGGCTCCGTGCGGTGCCGAAGGGCGCGCACCCTATCACGCCGGTCCGCCCAGGCAAGCCGGCGCGCGGGGCGCGCGGAAGCCCCGTACCGACGCCGTTTTGCGGTCGCGTGCGTGGTTTGCAAATCCGCCCGGGGTCGCTATAGTCCGCCGCCCGAGCGAACCCGGAACAGAAAGGGACCGACCAGGATGTGGATCAGCCCGGCCTATGCCCAGGCGACCGGAGGCGGCGTCGGTTTCGACATCGTCTCGCTGGCGCCGCTGGTGCTCATCTTCGTCGTGTTCTATTTCCTGCTGATCCGCCCGCAGCAGCAGAAAATGAAGGCGCACCGCGCCATGCTCGGCGCCATCCGGCGCAACGACCGCGTGCTGACCGGCGGCGGCATCATCGGCACGGTGACCAAGGTCGTGTCTGACACGGAACTGATCGTCGAGATCGCCGAGGGCGTGCGCGTGCGCGTGGCGCGCGGCACGGTGGCCGAGGTGCTGTCGCGCACCGAGCCGGTCGCGGCCCCGGGCGCCGGCGGCGGCGCGGGCGGCGAGGCCAAGCCGGCGGAGCAGAAACCCCAGGGCCTGCTGGACAAGCTCGGCCTCGGCGGCAAGAAGTAGCCGCGCCAGTCGCGGCGGAGCGACGGCATGATCCATTTCCCGACATGGAAGATCGTCCTGGTGGCGGTGGTCTGCCTGCTGTCGCTCGGCTACGCCGCGCCGAACCTGGTGTCGGAGGAGACCGCGGCGAAGATCCCGACCTGGCTGCCGCACCGTCAGATCTCCCTCGGCCTCGACCTGCAGGGTGGGTCCCACCTGCTGCTGGAGGTCGACACGCAGTCGGTCGTGCGCGAGCGCGTGAACTCGCTGCTCGACGGCGTGCGCGCGACGCTGCGCAAGGACCGCAGCCTGCGCTACACCGGCATCGGCATCGAAAGCGGCTCGGTGGTCTTCCGCCTGCTCGACGCCGGCAAGGTCGACGACGTGCGCAAGGCCATCCGCGAGGCCGAGCCCGACGCCGAAGTGACCATCGATGGACAGCAGTTCCGCGTCGGCTTCAAGCCGGAGGAAATAGAGAACAAGAAGCGCTCGGCGGTCGAGCAGTCGGTCGAGATCGTGCGCCGGCGCATCGACGAGATGGGCACGCGCGAGCCGACCATCGTGCGCCAGGGCGACGACCGCATCCTGGTGCAGGTGCCGGGCCTGCGCGATCCGGAGCGCCTCAAGGTCCTGCTCGGCAAGACCGCCAAGCTGACCTTCCGCTTCATCGACGAGGATACGCCGCTGGCCGACGCCGAGCAGGGACGCGTTCCGCCCAGCTCGGAGCTGCTGTTCTCCGACGAGGACGCGCGTGGCGGACCCAACAAGTACGTCGTGCGCAAGCGCGTGATGGTCAGCGGCGAAAGCCTGACCAACGCATCGGCGACGTACGATCAGCACGGGCAGCCCGTGGTCAGCTTCAAGTTCGACAGCGTCGGTGCCAAGCGGTTCGGCGACGCGACGCGCGACAACGTCGGCAAGCTGTTCGCCATCGTGCTGGACAACCGCGTGATCAGCGCGCCGGTGATCCGCGAGCCGATCCTCGGCGGCAGCGGCCAGATCTCCGGAAACTTCACCACGCAGTCGGCCAACGACCTGGCGCTGCTGCTGCGCGCGGGCGCCCTGCCGGCGCCGATCAAGGTGCTGGAGGAGCGCACGGTCGGCGCCGACCTGGGCGCGGACTCGATCGCCGCCGGCACCTTCGCTTCCTGGCTCGGCCTCGCCCTCGTCGTCGTGCTCATGATCGTGTGCTACGGTTTGTTCGGCCTGTTCGCCAATCTCGCCCTGACGGTCAACCTGGTGATGATCCTGGCGGCGATGTCGCTGCTCGGCGCCACGCTGACGCTGCCAGGCATCGCCGGCATCGTGCTGACGATGGGCATGGCGGTCGACGCCAACGTGCTGATCTACGAGCGCATGCGCGAGGAGGTGCGCGCCGGCCGCTCGCCGATCTCGGCGATCGATGCCGGGTTCTCCCGCGCGTTTTCCACGATCCTCGACTCGAACCTCACGACGCTGATCTCGACAGCGCTGCTCTATGCCGTCGGTACCGGGCCGATCAAGGGCTTCGCCGTCACGCTGACCATCGGCATCCTCAGTTCGATGTTCACCGCCATCATGCTGACGCGGCTGATGGTCGTGACCTGGCTGAAGCAGTTCCGGCCCAAGGCGCTGCCGCTCTAGGGACGATCCTCACATGTGGTTGCGCCCGCTCAACTTCATCCCGCACAGCACGAAGATCGACTTCGTCGCGTTCCGCTTCGTCGCGATGGCGCTCTCCGTGGTGCTGATCCTGGGGTCGCTGCTGCTGCTGCCCACTCGTGGGCTGAACTTCGGCATCGATTTCGCCGGCGGCATCATGATCGAAGTGCGAACGCCCGGCACCGAGGCCGACCTGGCGGACATGCGCGAAAAGCTGGGGAATCTCGGGCTTGGCGAGGTCGCCTTGCAGACCTTCGGCGCGCCCAACGACGTGCTGATCCGCCTGCAGCGCCAGGAGGGCGACGAGGGGGCCGATCAGCGCGCGATCGACAAGGTGCGCGCAACGCTGGGCCCCGGTGTCGAGTATCGCCGCACGGAGTTCGTCGGGCCGAAGGTCGGCGCCGAGCTGATCCAGGCCGGCACGATCGCCATCGTCCTGTCGATGATCGGCATCGCCGTCTACATCTGGTTCCGCTTCGAATGGCAGTTCGGCCTGGGCGCGATCGTGTCGCTGCTGCACGACGTGGTGTCGACCGTCGGCATATTCTCGCTGCTCCAGCTCGAGTTCAACCTGACAACCGTGGCCGCAGTGCTCACGGTCGCGGGCTATTCCATCAACGACACCGTGGTCGTGTTCGACCGCATCCGCGAGAACCTGCGCAAGTACAAGCAGATGGAGATGCGCCAGCTGCTCAACCTCTCGGTCAACGAGACGCTGTCGCGCACGATCATGACCAGCGGGACGACGCTCGTCGCCGTGCTGGCCTTGTACTTCTTCGGCGGCGAGGTGCTGCGCGGCTTCTCTTTCGCGCTGGCTTGGGGAATATTGGTTGGCACCTATTCCAGCGTCTATGTCGCGGCGCCCTTCCTTCTCTACCTGAACCTGCGCAGGTCCTCGTCCAAGGGCGGCGGCGATGCCGTCGACCCCGCCAAAGCGCGCCCGGCAAAGACTTCTACGACGAAAGCCGGCTGAGCCGCGGTGCAAGGGCGGCCGATGACCGCGCCCGCCGCCGCGCCGCAGGTGATCGAGTCCTATCGCGGCTGTGCCTTCCGCGTCAGCGGTCTGCGTTACGAGGGCTCGGTGCTGGTGTTCCGCGCACGCACGCTGGCGTGGCCGGTTGCCTCCTGCGATCAGATCGAGCCCGCGGCGCTGGCCGCCGCCGTCGGCGATCCCGGCGACGCGGTCGAGCTGCTGCTGCTCGGCTGCGGCCCGCGCCTGGCGCCGGTCGCGCCGTCGCTGCGCGCGGCCTTGAAGGCGGTCGGGATCGCCGTCGAGCCGATGGACACCGGCGCCGCCTGCCGCACCTTCAACGTGCTGGCCGCCGAGGAGCGGCGCGTCGCCGCCGCGCTGATCGCCGTGGCGTGAGCGACGCGGCGACGCTGACCGGCTACCTGGCGCCCGAGGACTATCTCGAACCGCTCCTGGGCGAGCTGCAGGCGCTCGGCGCTGTCGGCGTGTCCGTCCATGGCAGGCTGGTCCTCGTCCCCGGACCGAGGCTGCCGGCCGCCTGGGCGCAGAACACATGGCTCGAGGTGCGGCGCATCGGCATCGAGTCCATCGCCGACGGCGCGGCGAGGCTCAGGGCGATCCAGCGCAACTGGGCGCTCTACGCCTTCCACCTGCACCGCCGCGCGGCGCTGATCGAGGCGAAGCTGCCGGTGGTGCGGCCGAAGCCGCTGTCATTCCCACAGTCCCCTCCGGCCGCGCCGCTCGGCTCGTGGACGCTGCTCGATCACGACACGATCCTGGCGGCTGCGCGCTGCTCGAGCCCGTTCCGCCACGGCGAGGCGCGCTTTGTCGAGGACCGCGAGGCGCCGCCCAACCGCGCCTACTTGAAGCTGTGGGAGGCGCTGACGCTGATCGGGCGGCGACCGCTTCCGGGCGAGCTGTGCCTGGACCTGGGCGCAAGCCCCGGCGGATGGACCTGGGCGCTGCAGCGCCTGGGCGCGCGCGTGATCGCCGTCGACAAGGCGCCGCTCGATCCGGCGATCGCCGCGCTGCGCGGCGTGGAAACGCGCGCGGCGAGCGCCTTCGCGCTCGATCCGCGGGACCTGGGTCCGGTCGACTGGCTGTTCTCGGACGTCGTCTGCTACCCGGCGCGGCTGCTGGCCCTGGTGCGGCGCTGGCTCGACGCCGGCACCTGCCGCAACTTCGTCTGCACCCTGAAATTCCAGGGGCCCACCGACCACGAGACCGCGCGCGCCTTCGCGGCGATCCCTGGCTCGCGGCTCATGCATCTCTGTCACAACAAGCACGAGCTGACCTGGGCCAAGGCGGGGTGAGGGGGCACCACTACGCCGCGTTGCGCTGCCGTTGCTCCTGCGGCAGGTGGACGCGGATCGTGGTGCCCTGGCCCGGCGCGCTGTCGATCTGGACCTCGCCGTCGTGCATGGCCGTGAGCGATTTGGTCAGCGCCAGGCCGAGGCCGGTGCCTTCGTGGCTGCGGGTCAGCGACTGCTCGACCTGGAAGAAGGGCGTACCAAGCCGGTCGAGCAGCTCGGGCGGGATGCCGCATCCGGTATCGGCGACGGTCAGCGTGAAGCGGTCGGCGACATGGACGATCGCCAGCGTCACGCGGCCGCCCGGCGGCGTGAACTTCACGGCGTTAGTCAGCAGATTGACGAGGATCTGGCTGATGGCGCGCTGGTCGCCGAAGAACTCGGGCAGGGCGGCCGGCACCTCGACGTCGAGCGCGATTCCGGCCTGCTCGGCACGCTGGCGGATCACCAGCAGCGCATCGGCGGCGACGATGCCGAGATCCATCCAGTCGCGGTGCAGGTCGCGCCTTCCGGCCTCGATCTTGGCCATGTCGAGGATGTCGTTGATGAGCTGCAGCAGCATCGTCCCGCTGCGATGGATGCCGGCGGCGAACTCGACGTAGCGGGGTGTGCCGATCGGCCCCAGCATCTGGTGCTCCATCATCTCGGAGAAGCCGAGGATCGCGTTGAGCGGCGTGCGCAGCTCGTGGCTCATGTTGGCGAGGAAATTGGTTTTGGCGCGGTTGGCCGCCTCCGCGGCCTCCTTGGCCGCCTGCAGGTCCGTGCTCACCTGGCTGAGGCGCCGCTCCGCCGCCTTGCGGGTGGTGATGTCCATCGCCACGGTGATGACGCGATAGACGCGCCCGGTCGTATCGAGCAGCGGCACCTTGGTCGAGAGCCAGTCGCGCTCGACGCCGTCGGCACACGCATAGCGTTCTTCGTAGAAGTCCAGTGCCTTGCCGGTCTCGATCACCCGCTGGTCGAGGCTATGCGTGTAGGTGCCGTAGCTGCGGTTCAGAATCTCGGCGGCGGTCTTGCCCACGGCCATGGCCGGCGTCGTGCCGTAAAGCTTCGCCTGATAGGCGTTCATGAGGACGTAGCGGGATTCGCGGTCCTTCGCGTTGATCATCGCCGGCACGGCGTCGATCACGGCCTGCAGCGCCTCCTTGGCCTGCACGGTCGAGGTGATGTCGGTACCGGTTCCGCGATAGCCTGTGAAGCTGCCGTTCACGTCGAACACCGGCACGCCGCTGACCGACATGTGCCGGGCCGTGCCATCAGGCTGGATGCGACAAAGGCGCAGGTCCTTGAACGGCAGACGCGCGTTCAGCCGCGCCTCGTGCGCCGCCCATTCCTCCTCGGTCAGGCTCAGGGGCTTGGTCTCGCGCCGCGTCTTGCCGATATGGTCGGCGACCTTCATGCCGGAATGGCGCGTGGCGGAGGGCGAGAGATACGTGAAGCGAAGATTCTCGTCCTGCTCCCAGTACCAGTCCGAGGAGGCAGATGCGAAGTCGCGGAAGCGCTGCTCGCTGTGACGCAACGCGTCGCGCGCCTCGGCATTGCGCGCGGCGATCCGGATCAACATAGCCGCCATGGCAAGGATGGCCAGCGTCAGAATGACGCCGACGATCGCCGCCTCGACCGCGCGTTGGCGCCAGGCGGTCAGCACGTCCTCGAGATCCAGGCTGACCCCGTTGAGGAGCGGGGCGTTGGGGACGGCACGGAATCCGACGATGCGCGTGCGCCCGTCGATCACCGATGCGAAATGGTGCACGCCCGCGTGGAGGCCGGTATCGATACCGTGGTCGGCTGGCATGCCGACCGCCTGGCCGATCCTGTCGGACCAGCCGGACGAGCCGGCCATCAGCACGCCGTCCAGGCTCCAAAGCGCGACGCGTCCGGTGGGGCCGACCATGAGCGAGTCGTAGAAGGACCGGAAGTAGTTGAGCCGGACGATCGTCGCCACCGCGTGTGCGTCGCCGGCGCCGTCGATCCGGCGGCTCAGCATGATGCGCTTGTTGCAGGGATCGGCGGTCGGCGGGGTGATGTGCAGCGTGCTTGCCGCGCGCGCCGGATGGGGGGGCAGCTTCGTGACGTTGGCGGGACAGGCCGCGCCGATCAGCGCGGCCCGGTCGAGTCCGTCGGGCGTCGCCGCGCTGTGGCGCAGGTTGCCTGCGGCATCCATCACGTGCAGCTCGCTGGCATAGGGGATCGCCAGCAGGTGGCGGTGCAGATGCTCGACGACGTGCTGTGCGCCGGGCTCGGCCTCGCCCAGGATGGGACCGAGCTGCTCGGTCGCGGAGACCAGTATCTGGTCGGCCCGCGCGATCGTTTGCGCCGTGTGCTCGACCAGCAGCAGGGTCAGGTTCTCGGCCACGCGCTCGGCGCCCTGGATCGCCTGCTCGCGCTGTCGCCATACGCCGAGCAGGATCATGCCGTCGACGACCACGACGACCGCCAGCGCGAACGCGGCAATGGCCCAGCGCAGGCCATCGCGCAGCGCGAATCGCGAAGCCATGGGCCTGGTCCTGTCGCGCGCGGCGGAAGCGGAGTTCCTCAGCATGGCGGTCCGAACAGCAGGTCGAAATGTCGCACCATAGCGGCGCTATCGTTAAATCGCTGTTAAGGCGGGCGCCGCGATGGGCTGCAATATGCTGCAGAGCAAAAGAAAAACGGGGCCGTTCCGGCCCCGTTCTCCCCGCAGCCTGCGGTTGAGTTCAGAAGATGTTCTGTGCGCCCACCATGGCGAACAGCATGGGCACCGACAGCATCGTGTTGATGCGCGAGAACAGCTTGGCCGTCGCCGCCGCCTTCGCCTTGGTCGCATCGTCGGCCTCGACCATGCCCAGCGCCTTCTGCTGGTTTGGCCAGATCACGAACCACACGTTGAATGCCATGATCAGGCCCAGCCACATGCCGATGCCGATCGCGGTGTTCTTCATGACGCCCGAGCCGATGCCGAGGAGGATCGCCTGCGTGAAATAGCCGTTCATCAGCGCCAGGATGATGCCGGTCACTACGGTCGCCAGCGCCGCCCAGCGGAACCAGAACAACGCCTCGGGCGCGATCACCTTGCTGATCGCCGGTCGCTGCTCAGCCGGGATCTTCGGCACGCTGGGGATCTGCACGAAGTTGAAGTAGTAGAGCAGGCCGATCCACATGATCCCGCTCAACACGTGCAGCCAGCGGAACAGGAACGCGAACCAGCTGTGGTCCATCGAGATGCCGCGGGTGATCAGGATGTAGACCACCACGAGCGCGAGTCCCGCCAGGACCGTGTTCTGCAACGAGTCGAAGAACTTCGCCATTTTGTCTCATCCCCCGTTTGGCATGGAAAAACCTTGATCCGATCGGTTGCTGCATCAGTACAACGGACCGGCCGCGGTTTCAACGCGGTTGCCGACGCAATGGGCCGCATGTCCATAGGATTGATACGGTTTTCGCGCGTGACGCGATTCGAGTAGGGTGATGCATCGCCGCTCCCCTCGCATTCCGGTTGCGGCGTCAAAGGGAGGACGACATGAGCAACGATTCAAGGTTTCGCGACGGCCGCGCGCTGCCGCGGCGGCGATTCCTCGCTGGCGCGGCCGCCGGCGCGGCGGCGCTCGCCGGCGGGCTGCCGCGGGTCAGTATCGCGCAGGGTGCTGCACCGCACGAATTGCCGAAGCTGCCCTACGCCGACAACGCGCTGGACCCCGTGATCTCGGCGCGCACGCTCGAGTTCCACTACGGCAAGCACCATGCCGCTTACCTCAACAACATGAACAATCAGCTGAAGGCGGCGCCCGAGCTGGCCGGGCTGAAGCTGGAGGAACTGGTCAAGACGACGGCAGCCAATCCGAATCGCACGGCGATCTTCAACAACGCCGCGCAGACCTGGAACCACACCTTCTACTGGAACAGCATGAAGCCGGGCGGCGGCGGCCAGCCCACCGGCAAGATCAAGGCGAAGATCGATTCGGATCTCGGCGGCTACGACAAGTTCAAGGCCGATTTCCACGCCAACGCGCTCGGCCAGTTCGCCTCGGGCTGGGGCTGGCTGATTCTCGACGGCGACAAGCTCAGGATCGCCCGCACGGGCAACGCCGACACGCCGCTGGTGCAGGGCAAGAAGTGCCTGCTGACCATCGACGTATGGGAGCATGCCTACTACCTCGACTATCAGAACCGGCGCGGCGACTACATCACCGCCTGGCTCGACAAGCTGGTGAACTGGGAGTTCGCCGAGAAGAACCTGGGGTGAGGCTCTGCCGGGCCGGAGCGCGCCAGGCACAGGCCCGCCCTCGCCCTTGCGGCCTGCCGTGCCGCATTTCGCCGTGGGCGCGCCCGACGATGCGCTGGCGCGCTGCGGCCCGGCAGCCTCCGCCCGCTCCGCGCGCGAAGGCCGTGCTTCGGGGGGCCGGCCTTGGCTCGCTGTGCGAGCGAAGGCTGGCGAGGGCCGGTTGACCACGCCAACGCTGTCCTACGGCGCCGAGCAGGTGCGCCGCTTCGATCCGGACCGATACCTGTGTGCGATGTTCGCGCCGGCCGACCGGCGCGAGGACCTGCTGGCGCTCGCCGCATTCAACATCGAGCTGGCGCGGGTACGCGAGCAGGTCAGCGAGACGATGCTTGGCCGGATCCGCCTGCAATGGTGGCGCGAGGCGGTCGAGGGCATTTTCGTCGACTCCCCGCGCCGGCACCAGGTGGTCGAGCCGCTGGCGCGCGCCGTCCGGCGCCATGGGCTCGACCGCGCGACGCTCGAGCGTATGATCGACGCACGCGAGGCCGATCTCGACGAGGGGCCGCCCATCGATATGACGGCGCTCGAGGCCTACGCCGAGGCGACGGCTGGCGCGCTCGCGGCGTTGTCGCTCCAGGTGCTGGGCGCGAGCACGCCGCCCGCGCGCGACGCAGCGCGCGACGTGGCGGTCGCCTGGGGGCTCGCCGGCCTGCTGCGCTCGGTCGTGTTCCATGCCCGGGCCAAGCGGCTGTACCTGCCGGGCGAGCTGCTGGATCGCCACGGCGTGGATCGCGGCCGCCTGTTCGAGCTGCGCGGCAGCCCCGCGCTCGCGGCGGCGGCGCGCGAAACGGCCGAGCGGGCACGCTCGCGTCTGGCTCAGGCCAGGACGCGGGCCGGTTCGGTGCCGCGCGCCGCCTTGCCCGTCCTGCTGCCTGCCCGACTGGCGGACGGCTATCTGCGCGCCCTGGCCCGCGCCGGCCACGATCCGATGGCGCCGTCGCTGGCGGCGCGTCCACCGCTCAATGCCTGGCGCGCGAGCATGGCTGCGCTGACCGGAAGATACTGATCGCGCGTTCCTTCGACACGCCACGGCCGCCAACTCAAACAGATGCGCGCGCGGATCGGCGCGCGCTAGACTACGGCGGAGCATGACCGCGACCGGCGACATTCCCAACCTGCGCGAGGCCGTCGTTTTCCTCATCGCCGCGCTGGCGGTGGTGCCGCTGTTCCTGCGCCTGCGCGCGAGCCCGGTGCTGGGGTACCTGGCCGTCGGCGCGCTGATCGGTCCCTACGGGCTGGGCCGTCTTGCCGAGACCTATTCCTGGCTCGGCTATGTCGCGGTCACCGACGTACAGCATGTCGCTCACGTCGCGGAGCTGGGTGTCGTTTTCCTGATGTTCATGATCGGGCTGGGGCTTTCGGGGACGCGCCTGTGGCAGATGCGCCGCGCGGTCTTCGGCCTCGGCACGGCGCAAATGGTCGCCTCGGCCGCGGTCGTCGGCTTCATCGCCGCGGCCTGGGGCAACCCGGCATCGACGGCGGTGATCCTCGGCGCGTCCCTGGCGATGTCCTCGACCGCGGTCGTGATGCAGCTGCTGACCGAGCGTGACGAGGTCGCGACGCGATTGGGCCGCACCTGCGTGGCGATCCTGCTGTTCCAGGACATTGCCGTCGCGCCGATCCTGGTGCTGGCCGGCATCTTGGGCGCCGAATCCGTGCGCGGGCTTCCGGTCGAGCTCGGCTTCGCCCTGCTGAAAACGGCCGCGGTCGTCGTCGTGATCATCGTGGCCGGCCGGTTCGTGCTGCGGCCGCTCTATCACCGCATCGCCGCCCTGCGCAGCCAGCAGATGTTCGTCGCGCTCACGCTGCTGGCGGCGATCGGAACGGCTTGGGCCTCGGGGCGGCTCGGCCTGTCGATGGCGCTCGGCGCGCTGCTGGCCGGGCTGGCGTTGGCCGAAACCGAATTCCGTCACCAGATCGAGGCGGAAATATCCTCCTTCAAGGACCTGCTGCTCGGGTTGTTCTTCATCTCGGTCGGCATGGGCATCGACCTCGCGGTCCTCGCCGAAGGGTGGGCGTGGCTGGCAGCCTCGGTGGTCGGCTTGTTCGCGATCAAGGCGGCGGTCGTCATTGCGCTCTGTTTCGCGTTCCGCTTGCCGGCGCATGTCGCTGTGCCCGCCGGGATGCTGCTCGGGCAAGCGGGCGAATTCGCTTTCGTCGTGATCGGTCTGGCGATCCACAGCGAGGCAGTGCCGGCGCCGGTCGGCCAGTTCATGCTGCTGGTGGTTGCCTTGACCATGACGGCGACGCCGCTGGTTGCGCTCGTGGCGAGCCGGATGGAAGCCTTGCTGCGCGCGCGCGGGGGCGCGCAGGCACTGGCGCCCGACGCGGCCGAGATCGGCGATCTGGAAGGTCACGTGATCATCGCCGGCTTCGGGCGTGTCGGCCGCATGATCGCGCGCTTCCTCGAGGCCCAGGACATCGCCTATGTCGCGTTGGACCTCGACGCCACCGCCGTGGCCTTCTCCCGCGCCCGCAGCCTGCCAGTCTACTACGGAGACGCCGGCCGCGCCGAGCTCCTGCGGCGCGTCGCGTGCGATCGCGCCGCCGCCCTGGTCGTGACCGTCGACGATCCGGCCGTCGCCGGACGGATGCTGCAGCAGGTGCGCCGCGACTGGCCG
Source organism: uncultured Rhodospirillaceae bacterium (assembly GCA_964557415.1). GTDB lineage: Bacteria > Pseudomonadota > Alphaproteobacteria > JAEULC01 > JAEULC01 > JAEULC01. The sequence continues at coordinate 20,167 of CAZLBB010000057.1, read as the reverse complement.
AACCTCAAGATCTACGCGCGTTCGCGCGACGCGGAGCACTCGCGGGAGCTGCTGGCGCTGGGCGCGAGCGAGGTCGTGCCGGAGACGGTCGAAGCCAGCCTGCAGCTCGCCGGACGCGTGCTCGAGGGCGCCGGCGTGCCCGACGAAGCGGTCGACGACCTGATCGATCGCATGCGCCGGCGCGAGATCGACCTGATCCGGTCGACGGAAGACGCCAAGCGCGTCTAGCGCGTCCCGCCCCGGGCTATATTCATGGATGGTAAATATCGGTTTTTCTCGCAATAGATGATGCCCCCTTGCGGCGACACGGCCGCTCTGCCCCGCGCACTGTGATCTGCTTAATATCGCCGGCGGGGCCAGCGTGGTCGTGTCTGCCCGAGACCGGCGCTTGCCGCAAAGGGGTCCGTCATGGGTACGAGAGCAATCCTGGGCGCGATCGCGCTCGTCCTTTGCCTCCTGTCCTGCCCACCGGTTTCGGCGCAGACCGAAAGGCGCGTGGCGCTGGTGATCGGCAACGCCGCCTATCCGGAGAATCCGCTCAAGAATCCGATCAACGACGCGCGCGCGATGGCAAGCGTGCTGAAGCAGAGCGGCTTCCACGTGATCGTGCGCGAGAACGCCACCAAGCAGGACATGGAGCGGGCGGTCGGCGAGTTCGGGCGCGCCCTGCAGCCCGGCGCCGTGGCGCTGTTCTACTACGCAGGGCACGGCGTCCAGGTGAACGGCCGCAACTACCTGATCCCGGTCGACGCGAGCATCGAGTCGGAGCACAACGTCAGGCTGGAAACGCTGGACATCGATCTCGTCCTCGACCAGATCGCGTCGCGCGGAAGCGACGTGAACCTGGTGATCCTCGATGCGTGCCGCAACAACCCGTTCGAGCGGCGGTTCCGTTCGCGCGGCGGCGGCGGGTTGGCGCAGATCGACGCCCCGAAGGGCACGCTGATCGCCTACGCCACCGCGCCGGGAAAGACCGCGCTCGACGGCGCCGGCGAGAACGGCGTCTATACCGCGAGGCTGGTCGAAGCGATGAAGACGCCGGGCCTGCCGGTCGAGGAAGTGTTCAAGCGCGTGCGCGCGGAGGTGTCGCGCGAAACCGCGGACGCCCAGACGCCGTGGGAGGCGTCGTCGCTGGTAGGCCAGTTCTACTTCAATGCGCCCGCGACGGTGGTGGTTAACCCGGGGACCGACCGCGACGCGATCCACTGGCAGTCCGTCAAGGATTCCGCCGACGCGGCGCTGGTCCAGACCTATCTCGACAAATACCCCGACGGCGCCTTCGCGGTGCTGGCCCGGGCTCGGGTCGAGGAGTTGCGGCGCCCTTTGCTTCTTGCGGCATTCGACGGTGCGTGGGCGGGGACGTACAAGTGCGGCGCGATCGCGGGATCGAATCTGGCCGGCTGGACCGAGGCGAACCGTCTTTTCGCGATCAAGGCCGGCCGGATAGCGGGCGTCGCGCGATGGCGGCAGGAGGACGGCGTGACCGGCAGGGTTTCCTATACCGGCTCGGTCGACGCGGCGGGGACCGTCACCATCGTTGGACTCGGCACCTATGACGCCGGGGGCAGGACCTACCGGGTGTTCCATCGCGGCCGAATCGCCGACGGGCGCCTGACCGCCGAGGGGCGCGACGGCTCGCGCGATTGCAGCCTCGACTACCGCCGGCTGCCGCCGGTCAACGAGGCGGCGGCGGCGCGGACTGCCGGCGGCGCGGCCTCGTTCGACGGCACGTGGCAGGGCATGCACCGCTGCAGCGCGACGAGCGATGGAAAGCACGGACCGATCGCGAACAGCGGCAAGCAACTGACGATCAAGGACGCGGGCATCGAGGAGGAATTGCGCTGGCGCGTTCCCGAGACCGGCGCCACGGGGACGGACAGCTACACAGGACTCGTGGGCGATGACGGCGGCTTCGTCCTTGTCGGGAAGGGAATGTACGATTCCGGCGCCAGCTACCGGCTCTACTACTACGGCAGGGTCGCCGGCGGACTGCTGACGGCTTCCGGCAGGAACGGGTCGCGCGACTGCACCATGGACCTGGTGCGCGTCACGGCGGCGGGCGCCGCGCCGCGGCCGAAGCCCTGATCGTCATTCGGCGGCGGCGTCCGCCGGCTTGCGGCCGAGCCAACGGTCGAGGTCGGCGAGTGCGCGGACGGCAAGCGCCGGCTTGCGGTCGGCCTTCCTCAGGCGCGCGTCGCCAGCGTCGATCGGCGGGAACAGGCCGAAATTGACGTTCATCGGCTGGAAGCTGCGCGGACCGGCTTCGATCGGCGCGCCGAGATGGCCGCCGGTGATGTGGTTCAGCAGCGCCCCGAGCGCCGTCGTCGCGGGCGGCGCCTGCGGCACGCGGCCGAGGCGCTCGGCCGCGGCGAACCGACCGGCCAGGAGCCCGATCGCGGCGCTTTCGACATAGCCCTCGACGCCGGTGACCTGGCCGGCGAAGCGCAAGCGCGGCACGGGCTTCAGGCGCAACAGGCCGTCGAGCAGCCGCGGCGAGTCGAGATAGGTGTTGCGGTGCAATCCGCCGAGCCGGGCGAACTCCGCGCGCTCGAGGCCCGGGATCGTCCGCAAGATGCGCACCTGCTCGCCATGCTTCAGCTTGGTCTGGAAACCGACCAGGTTGTAAAGCGTGCCGAGCGCGTTGTCCTGGCGCAGCTGCACGACGGCGTAGGGCCGCCGCCCGGTGCGCGGGTCGACCAGGCCGACCGGCTTCATCGGGCCGAAGCGCAGCGTGTCGATGCCGCGCGCCGCCATGACCTCGATCGGCAGGCAGCCCTCGAAATACGGCGTGCTCTTCTCCCAGTCCTTGAACTCGGTCTTCTCGCCCGCGAGGAGCGCGGCGACGAAGCCTTCGTACCGGGGCCTGTCGAGCGGGCAGTTGATGTAGTCGGCGCCGCCGCCGCCCGGCCCCGCCTTGTCGTAGCGCGACTGGAACCAGGCGCGCTCCAGGTCGATGGACTCGCGATGGACGATCGGGGCGATCGCGTCGAAGAAGGCCAGTGACGCGGCGCCGGTGAGGGCGCGCACCGCCTCGGCCAGCGCGGGCGAGGTGAGGGGACCGGTCGCGACGATGACGCTGTCCCACTCCGCCGGCGGCAGGCCCGCGATCTCCTCGCGCCGGATCGCGATCAGCTTGTCGGCGGCGAGCCGCGCCTCGACCGCGGCGGCGAAGTTGACCCGGTCGACCGCGAGCGCGCCGCCCGCCGGCACCTTGTTGGCATCGGCCGCGGCGAGGATGATGGAGTTGCAGCGGCGCATCTCCTCATGCAGCAGTCCGACCGCGTTGTTGCGCCAGTCGTCGGAACGGAACGAGTTGGAGCAGACCAGCTCGGCGAGCTGGGCGCCGACATGCGCCTCGGTGCCGCGCACCGGGCGCATCTCGTGCAGCACGACCGGCACGCCAGCGCGCGCGATCTGCCAGGCCGCCTCGCTTCCCGCGAGGCCGCCGCCGACGATGTGGATGGGCGCCGTTTCGCTCACGGGGCGAGTCTAGAGGGGGACCGGAGGGAAGTTAAGCCGATCCGGTGCAGCGGGGCGCGCCGTCGTCCACCCGATCCGGCGCGCCCCGTCGCGCAAGCAAGGGGAAAGCGCGCGGCGTCCTGCACACTCGACAATCCGCTGCCCGGAGGGGGTCCGTCAGGGATGCCTACCTGGAGCCGTCCCTACATGGGGTCTTCCGGCCGATCGCGCTTCCCGAGAGCGGCTCTCCTGCCGCCCGTGCGCGAGTTCTACGACGGGCGGGCCCGGGGGCGGCATGATGGCGGCCACAGCGTCGCTGTGACGCACCGCACGGGATTCCGCGCCTGCGAAGCGCGGGAAGGCGCCTAACCCAGCCTGAGGTTCATCAGCAGCAGGCCGGCGACGATGGTGAGCGCGGCGAACAGGCGCTTGATGCCGAACGGCTCGCCCAGCAGCCGCGTGCCGATGACGGTGGCGAACAGCACCGAGGTCTCGCGCAGCGCCGCCACGTGCGCCATGGCGCCGAGACTGAGCGCGTAGATCGCGATGCCGTAGCCGAGCGTCGCGATCACGCCGCCGATCATCGAGCGCAAGCCTTCGGTGCGCAGATGGGCGGCGACATGGACGGGCCGCCGGCGCAGCAGCGCGTAGACCAGCACCCAGGGGCCCTCGATCACGTTCAGCCACGCGATGTAGGCGATCGGGTTGCCGGAGGCGCGCCCGCCGAGGCCGTCGGAGAAGGTGTAGCCGGCGATGGCGACGCCGGTGACCATGGCGAAGAGCGTGCCGCGCCCGCCCCAGTTGCGCCAGCCGCGCGCCAGCGCCAGCCCCATGATTCCCAGCGATACCAGCAGCACGCCGGTCGCCTCGTGGAGCTTGAGATGCTCCCCGATCAGCGCGCCCGAAAAGATCGCGACCAGCGTCGGACCCATGCCGCGCGCGATCGGGTAAACGTGGCTCAGGTCGCCGTGCGCATAGGCGCTGAGCAGGAAGAAGTAGTAGAAGACGTGGATCACGCCGGAGAGAAGCAGCCACGGGACCGCATCGGGCGACATCGGCCCGGCGAAAGGCAGGACCGCCAGGCCGATTGGCACGCCGGTGGCCATGATCACGCCGAAGCTGACCAGGCGGTCGCGGTCGGACTTCACGATCGCGTTCCAGCTCGCATGCAGCAGGGCGGAGGTCAGGATCAGCGCGACGATGAGGCCGTCGAGGCGCAAGAGGTGGCTCCGGGGAACTGCGCCCAAGCGAATGGCGGGGCGGGACGCGGGAGATTACAGATTGATGACGCCGGAGGCCAGGAGCGGGGCTACGGCGCCGGAAGCCGTGCCAGGATGAGGCCGCCGAGATGGGGAAAGCGCGTCTCGACGCGCAGATCCGGAAGGCTGCGCGCGAGATGATCGAACTGGTAGGGCGCGATCAGCAGCAATGACGGCCGCGGGATCGCCGAGGGCTCCGCGGCCAGCAGATGGCGCGGCAAGGGCTTCACGTACCAGGCCGGGTTGTAGTTGTTGACGTAGCCGAAGACAAGGACGGGGAGCCCGTAGCCGCGGGCGATGCGGTCGACCTCCGCGCCGGCAAGGCGCGAGGCGAGCATCCGCTCGGAGTCGAGCGGCAGCACGACGACGCGATAGGCGAGGAGCGCCGCCGCCATGAGCGCGAGCGCGGCCCGGGTCGCCGCGCGGACCCAGCGTCGGTCCCACAGCCGATCGAGCGCGAGCATCGCGAGGACGGAAACCGCCGGCTCGGACGGGATGGCGTAGCGCGGCGCCGTCATCGGCCAGAAGGCAACGACCAGCGGGCACGCCAGCGCGTAACACGCGAACGCGCGCGCCGGCGCATCGGGAATGCCGAGACGCCGGCGCCATGCCGGCAGCAGCGCAGGGACCGAAGCGGCGATCCAGGGAAGGCTGGTGACCACCATCTCGCCAAGCAGCAACAGCTGGCGCGGCGCGTAGCCGGGCGGAGGCTCGGCCAGGCGCATGAGCCGGCGCAGCAACTCGACGTCGCCCGGCATCCGGATCGCGGCGAACCAGATGAGCACCGGGGCGAGCCCGATCGCGCCGACCGTCGCCAGCCGCAGCCAGTCTGCGATACCGCGGCGCTCGATCAGCAGGAGCGCGACGCCGCCGGCGCCGACGTAACCGAGCGCCGTCGGATGCTTGGCCATGCCGGCCAGCGCCAGCGCGGCGCCGGCGGCCACCAGCCGCCACGGCGCGTCACCGTCGCGCGCGCCGAGCCAGAGGAGCCAGGCGGCGAAGCTGAACAGCATGACCAGCGTGTCGGGCTCGGCGACAGCGATCTTCTCGGCGATCATGGGCGTCAGCATCAGCGCGACGCCGCCGGCGGCCGCGAGCATCGGGCGGACCAGCGGCAGCAGGGCGGCCGTCACCAGCAGCGCGGTCGCCAGCACGCTGAGCATGGCCGGCAGCCGCATCGTCCATTCGTTGACCCCGCCGCCGAGGAGGGCGGTTCCCGCCGCGAGCCAGTAGAGCAGCGGCGGCTTCTCGATATAGGCGTTGCCGAGCACGTCGGGGCGCAGCCACTCGCCTTGCGCCAGGATGGCGTGCGTCGCCATCGCGTGCCGCCCCTCCTCGTAGTAGAGCGAGCGAAACCCGGCATTGGGCAGCGCCAGCACCGCCCAGGCCGCGAGGACCAGCAGCAGGGGCAGCCAGCGCCGGGCACCCTGGGCCGGCACGACGGGCCTGGTCGCGGCCGTCCCGGCGGTCTCACCGCGCGGGTTCACGCGCGCCGCCCGCCGTGCATCGAGGCCGCGCCTTCATACATGAAGGTCATGGCTTTCGGGCCCGGCATGTATCCGGTCTCGATGCGGTCGATGCGGAATCCGGCGCCCTCGATCATGGCGCGGATCGGCCGGTTCAGGTGGCATCCGCCGCTGAGGCGGCGCCAGGCCGGCGTCAGCCGATCCTGCCACCGGCGCACGCGTTGGTCCGGGGCCAGGCCGTGCTCGACGAAGAGAAGACGACCGCCGGGCTTGAGCACGCGACGGACTTCGGCGAGGGCCGCGTCGGCCCCTGGGATCGTGCAGAAGGTCCAGGTCGTGACGACGGTGTCGATGCTTCCGGTATCGAGCGGGATCGCCTCGGCCGCGCCCTCGATCAGCGTCACCGGAACGGCGCTTGCCGCCGCGGCGGCCCGGGCCATGGCGACGAGCCGTGGCGCCGGCTCCAGGCCCAGGATCTCGCGCACCGCGGCGGGATAGAAAGGCAGGTTCAGGCCCGAGCCCATGCCGATCTCCAGCGCACGGCCTTCGGCTCCGGCGAGCACGCGGCGGCGATATGGCACGAGCCGGCGGTTGCGCATCGCCAGATGGCAAAGCTGCGGCAGCAGTATGTCGTGGTAGAGGCCCATGGGCATCCGTCGCGGTGGCGCCGGCACTCTCGCGGAACGGGACAGGACTTGTCCAGTTGCCTCGCCGCGATGTCGCTTCGATCCTGTGCCGACGATTGTTCCGGCCGCTTATGACGCGCGCGCGTTGCGTTCGACAACCACGTCGCCGCTCGGCTTCGCCGCGCCTCCATGCGCGGTGCCCGACCGCGCGATCACGCGGGCGCCGAGGAACCCGCCGGCGACGATCGAGGCCACCGCGAGCAGCGATCCCAGCGACAGGGTCGAAAGCCCCGTCAGGCCCTGGCCGACCGTGCAGCCCATGGCGAGCACGCCGCCGGCGCCCATCAGCGCCGCCCCGGCCAGCTGGCGCAGGAAATCCCTGTCGTCGGCGAAGCCCTCGAGCGCGAAGCGGCCGCGCGCCACGGCGGCGATGAAAGCGCCGAGGACGACACCGCCGACCAGCGTAATGCCGAAATTCGCGCGCATGCCGGTGAAGATCATCAGGTATTGCAGGCTGTCGCCCATCGGCGCGACGAAGGTGAGGCTCGCGGGCGGCGTCGGGTTGAACTCGTCCTGCGCCAGCGCGCCGGTGAGGTACCAGCCGGCCGAGACGAGCAGCCCGATCGACACGCCGGCTACGATGTTGCGCGCGGAGGAGCGGAAATCCGCGCCGGCGAAGCAGATCGACGCAAGGACGCCCGCGGCGCCGAGCGCGACCATCCAGCGTGCGGGCCCGGGCGCCATCCCCGTCACCGAGGCAAGAAGCTCGGGCACGCCCGTGGCGCCCGGATCGACCGCGCTCATGCGCTCGAGCACAAGCCGGCCCGGCCCGAAAATGCCGCGCATCGTCGCGTAGGCGGCGACCGAGAACACGAGGAGGACGACGAGCGCGCGCAGGTCGCCGGCGCCGAGGCGGACGAGGTTGCGGGCGGCGCAGCCCTGCGCGAGCATCATGCCGATGCCGAAGACGAGGCCGCCGACGACCGGGCCGGCCAGGTTCAGCGGCGCCGCGAGGTAGACGGATTTGCGCAGGTCGACGATTTCGAAACCGAGCAGCACCTGACCTGACGGGATGGCGACCGCCAGCGCCAGGCACCAGGCACGCAGGCGATTGGCGTCGCCCGACCGCACGACATCAAGGACGGCCCCGCTGCTGCAGAACGCCGTCGCCTGCGCCACGGCGCCGAACAGCAAGCCGATCACGAGGCCGCCGCCGATGGCAAGCTGCGCCGGCTCCCACTCACCCATGCTTTATCTCCCCGTGGCTCGATCGGGCGCGAGCCGCTCAGAACACCAGCACCTTGTCCGCATCGGCCGTCGCGGCGGCAAGCTCGTCCATGCTGCTGCGGCGCGCCCCGGCCGTCACCTCGGCTTCCGTCATGCCGCGCGCGTCCATGCATGTCCCACACAGCAGGACATGGCCCCTGCCGGCGAGCACGCGCTTCAGCATGCGCTCGACGTTGTAGTAGCCGTCCGGGGTCTTCTGCGCCGCCTTCGCGGCGATCACGGCGTCCGCCATCAGGAACACCGTGACCTGCTCGTCCGCGCCGCGCTTGAGCAGGGCGCCGGCGAGGCGCAGCGCGTTGTAGCAGCGTTCGGTTCCGTAGGGCGGGTCGTTGACGATGAACAGCGTTTTCATGCGTTCCCTCCGGATCGCGCCGGCGTGCGGCGCGCGACCGCCAGGCCGCTCCTGCTCCAGGCTTCCATGCCGCCGCGCAGCACGTGGACGTGGCGATAGCCGGCATCGCGAAGCAGGACTGCGGCGCTGGCCGAGCGCCGATCCGTCCGGCAGACGAGGACGACCGGCTTGGTGCGGTGCGCATCGCGCTCCCGCAAGCGGACCGCAAGCGCCTGCGCCGGCAGGTTCACCGCGGCGGCGATGTGGCCGCGCGGGCCGTCGAACTTGTCCGCTCCGCGCACGTCGACGACCGCCGGCTTCTTCTCGCGGCCGAGGCGGTCGACGAGACCGCCGGGCCCGATCCACGACAGGTCCGCTGCCGTGCGGCCGCCGGCGGCGGCGCGACCGCTCATTCGGCCGCTTCTCGCCGGCTGGGCGGATCGGCGCGATTGTCCTCGCGGAACGGCTGGGTCAGCAGGCGGTCGAGGCGCAGCTCGCGCGGATCCCGGAACTGGTCGATGCCGATCGTCATGCGCTCGTGGCCGGCCTCGGGCTGGGCGCGATAGGTGCCGAACACCCGGTCCCACCAGGGCAGGTTGAAGCCGAAATTGCTGTTGGTTTCGCGGACGACGATCGAGTGGTGCACGCGATGCATGTCGGGCGTGACGACGAGCCAGCGCAGCGCCCGGTCGATGCGCTGCGGGATCCGGACGTTGCCGTGATTGAACATCGACGTGGCGTTGAGCAGCACCTCGAACACCAACACGGCTGCCGGCGGCGCCCCCAGGGCCGCGACGACCGCGAGCTTGATGCCGAGGGACAGCAGGATCTCGATCGGGTGGAAGCGCAGGCCCGTGGTCACGTCAATGGCGAGATCGGCGTGATGCATGCGATGGAGACGCCAAAACACCGGCACGGCGTGGAACACCACGTGCTGCAGGTAGATGGCAGCGTCGAGCAGGATCACCGCGGCGACGATCGCGACCCATGGCGGCGCATCGAGGTAGTGGAAGAGGCCCCAGCCATGCGCCTCGGCGGCCAGCGCCATGCCGACCGCGCCCATCGGCGCGACCATCCGCACGATCAGCGTGTCGATCGCGACGATGCCGAGATTGGCGGGCCAGCGCCGGCCCCGCCCGATCGCCAGCGGCCGCCGGGGCGCCAGGAGTTCCCACAGCGCCATCGCGGCCAGGACGCCGGCGAAGGCGCCGCCGCGGATCAGCGGCTCGAGAGCGGACGGATCCTCGGACAAAGCCTCTCGCAGCTCCCGTTTGCTTGACTTGCGCAAGGCGTTATTCAATAATTTCGTTGAATGATGGATTGATGGATGGTCGATGTCAAGCGGCGGTCCGAAGCGCACCCTGTTCGAGCAGTTCGCCGCGGTGGCAAAGGCCGTCGCGCACCCGTTGCGGCTCGAAATCCTGGAGCACTTGGCGCAAGGGGAGCGCAGCGTCGAGGTCGTGGCGGACCGGACGCGGGTCTCGATCGCCAATGCCTCGCAGCATCTGCAGCACATGCGCCGTGCTGGGCTGGTGATGGCGCGGCGCGACGGCAAGTTCGTCTTCTATCGCCTGGCGGATGACGGCGTGCTGGAAATGCTGGCCGCGCTGCGGCGGGTGGCGGAGGCAAGGTCGGCCGAGGTCGATCGCATCGTGCGCGGCTACTTTCATGATCGCGATGGCCTCGAAGCCGTTTCGCGCGCCGAACTGGTCGAGCGCCTCAAGTCGGGCGCCGTGACGGTGCTCGATGTCCGGCCCGGCGACGAGTTCGCGCTCGGGCACCTGCCGGGGGCCATCAACATTCCCGCCAACGAGCTCGAGCGGCGCCTGGCCGCGCTCGACCCGGCGCGGGAGATCGTCGCCTATTGCCGCGGGCCGTACTGCGTCCTGTCCTACGAGGCGGTGGCGCTGCTGCGCGCGCGCGGCTTCAAGGTCCGCCGCCTGGAGGACGGACTGCCCGAGTGGCGCGGCGCCGGATTGCCGGTGGAAGCCGGTGCTTCGCGTTAGGCTCGCGCGCGGTCGGAACGCTAGAGAAGATGCCGACGCGTCGTCGGCGCGGCCGCGACACGCGTCGATCCGGTCGTCGGAGCCTGGGTTGCCATCCTTGATCGGGTCGAGAGGACGAAACAGGGCGCGGCGGTGACGAGCTATACCAAGGGGCATCGGCCGGACTCGTTCATCCGCGTGCATCTGGCGCGCGGCAGCGCCATCGGCCCGGGCAAGGCCGACCTGCTCGACGCCATCGCCGCAACGGGATCGCTGGCCGCCGCGGCGCGCCGCATGGGCATGAGCTATCGCCGGGCGTGGAACCTGGTGCGGTCGATGAACGCCGCCTTCCTCGATCCGCTCGTCGAGTCGGTCAAGGGCGGCGCGTCCGGCGGACGCGCCGCGCTGACGGCAACCGGACGCGACGTTCTTGCCCGCTACCGCGCGATGGAGGCGCGCGCCGCCGACGCCATCGCGCAGGACGCAAAGGAATTCCGGAGGTTGGTGCGGGAACCGTCGAAAGCATAGAAGCGGCCGCGCCGCCGTTATGCACCGAATACCATATCGGGAGCCCTTGAACGCTGTGGTTTACTCCCGCGCGTCGCAGCCAGTTTCCGGTGCGAGGCGAGAGATCGGTGTCCACGGCAACCCGTGACGAGCCGCAGTCCCTGCTGGCGCTGCCGGATGGAGTGCGCCGGGCCGACGAACGGCCGAAGGGGCTGGTCCGCATCCCCGATGTGCCGGTACGCGGCCACGGCCAGGCGCCGGACGAGATGCCTTTGCTGGCGCGGCCACGCTTCGCGTGGAACGCGCGCGAGCTGTCGGGCGCGCTCGGCGACCTGGGCACGTTCCTGCCGCACGTCATCGGCGCGATCACCGTCGTGGGCATGGATCCGGTCGGCGTACTGACCGCGTTCGGCGTGTTCTATGTCGCGACCGGCGCGTTCTACGGCGTGCCGATCGCGGTGCAGCCGATGAAGGCCGCATCCGCCGCGGCGCTGGTCGAGCCGATGAGCGTCGGGGCCATCGCCGGCGCGGGCATGGTGATCGGCCTGTTCTTCCTCGTCGCCGGAGCGACCGGCATCGTCAGCCGGATCGCCCGCGCCGTTCCGCCGGCCGTCGCGTCCGGCCTGCAGCTCGGTCTCGGCGTGGCGCTCGGCGCCCTCGGCACGCGCATGATCGCAGGACAGGCCTGGCTCGGCGTCGCCGTCTGCGTCGTGATGCTTGTCGCCATGCGCTATCCGCGCATGCCCGCGGCGCTGGTGGCGCTGCTGGCGGGCACCGCCGCCGGCCAGCTGCTCGGCATGGCGCCGCCGCCGCCGACCCTCACCTTCGGCCTGCACCTGCCGCCGCTGGTCGTGCCGAGCTTGGCGGAGGTCCTGCACGGGATCGAATACGCGGTGCTGCCGCAGGTGCCGCTGACGCTCACGAACGCGATCATCGTCACCGCCGTGCTGTCGCGCCAGCTGTTCCCGCACGAGGTCACGCGGGCGAGCGAGCGCAACCTGGCGCTGACGACGGGCTTCGGCAACCTGCTCGCCGCGCCGTTCGGCGGCTACCTGATGTGCCACGGCGCCGGCGGCTTGAGCGGCCATTACCGCTTCGGCGCCCGTACCGCCACGGCGCCGGTGCTCATCGGCCTGGCCTTCGTCATCCTGGGCCTGTTCTTCGGGGCGAGTGGCTATGCGCTGCTGAAGACGATCCCCGACGCAGTGCTCGGCGCGCTGCTGCTGTTCTCGGGCATCGAGCTGGCGCTGTCATCCAAGCCGCAGCAATACCGCGACACCGAGCTGTTCCTGGTCCTGCTCATGGCCGCCATCGCCGTCGCGCTCAACCCGGCCGTGGCGTTCGCGGTCGGCCTGCCGCTGGCGCTTGCGCTCCGCCGCGGATGGCTCAAGCTCTAGCCGGTCATGGCACCGGAAGCCGGCGCCGACGCCGGAACGGGTGAACCACGGTGAGCGAGAAGCCGATGCGGGAGGCGCCTCTCGCACTGTCCGGGCTGTTGCGCGATCTCGGTGCGGGCCGGCAGGGCATCCGCAGCCTTGGCGCCGGCGAAACGCTGTTCCGCCAGGGCGACAAGACCTTCGCGATCTACGAGGTCGAGCGCGGCCGCATCCAGCTGTTGCGCCACACGGCCGACGGGCGGCGCGCTGTCCTGTTCACTGCCGGCGCCGGCCAGTCGCTGGCGGAGGCGGCGCTGTTCTCGCCGCGCTACCACTGCGACGGCGTCGCGGCGTCGGACGCGCGTGTCCGCTTTTTCCGCAAGGAGGCCGTGCTCGCCGCCTTTCGCGCGAACCCGGACCTGGCCGAGCGGTTCATGGCGCTGCTGGCGCGCCAGGTGCAGTCGCTGCGGGCGCAGCTCGAGGTCAGGAACATCCGCTCCGCGCGCGAGCGCATCCTGCGCCACCTGTCCCTGGCCGCGCGCGGCGGCACGGTGGAGCTCGACGGCTCGCTGAAGGACCTCGCGGCCACGCTCGGCCTGACGCACGAGGCGCTCTACCGCGCCATGGCGGCCCTCGAGCGCGACGGCGCGATCGGGCGGAAGGGCCGCGTGATCCGCGTCGCCGATAGCGATCGGATGTGACGGTCGCTATTTCAGGCGATAGGCAGCGTGGCAGCCGACGCATTGCGCGGTCACGGCGGCAAGCGCGGCCAGGGCGGGCTTCAGCTCGCCCGTGACGCCGGCGTTCTGCGCCGCGATGGCGAAGCGGCTGGCGGCCCGGTGCATGGCGCTGCCCGTCTCCTGCATGCCTTGCGGCATGAACTTGGCGACCTCGTGCGCGCCATGCAACCCAAGCGACGACATGCCCAGGCGTTGCTCGGCCGTGCCCGCCGCGCGGTCGAATTCGCCGCGGGCAAGGAATTCCTGGATCTCCTGCAGCGCCAGCAGATGGTCGCGCATGTTGGCGAGCGTGTGCTCGCGCAGGGGCTCCGGGAAGACGACGACCTCGCGCGCGTCCTGGATCGCCGGCGCCGGGCCGTGCGGTGCAGGGGCGTGTTTCTGATGCTGCGCGACGGCGAAGCCGGAAGCGGGACCGAGCGACAGCAGGGCGGCGAGGGCGAGAAGATAGCGGCGCGACATGGCGGGCTCCCGTGCAGCAGACGCAGATCAATAACCGAGCCGGCGGGCCGGCGATATGATCGCAGTCATATCGCCGGCCTTGCGGAGCCGCGGCGGCCGATGTAGCGCTGGTCCCCGCAATGGAACGGCGAACCCGCTCGCTGATCGGCGCATTGGCCGTCGTGTCCTGCCTGTCCGGCGGCCCCGCCGTGCCGGCGGCAGCGGCCGCCGATCTCGACGCGCTGCGAACGCGCGCGCTCGATCTCGTGAACCAGGCGCGCCGCGGCCACGGCCTGCCGCCGCTCGGGCTGGCCGGGGACGCGAGCGCGGCAGCGCAGGCGCATGCCGAGGACATGCGCGACCGCCGCTACTACGGGCATGCGTCGCCCGAGGGCCGGTCGGCACAGGACCGCTATGTCCTCGCCGGCGGCAGCCGGTCGCGCGCGACGGCCGAAAACATCGCGCGATGCGCCGACTGCACGGTCGCGCCGACCGTGGAGCTGGTGGCGGAGCTGCATCGCGGCTGGATGGACAGCGCGGGCCATCGCGAAAATATCCTCAAGGACGGACTGACGATGTTCGGCTTCGGCATCGCCGTCGATCGCGCGCAGGGGCTCTATGCCGTGCAGGTCTTCGCCGGGCCGGGCCTGCCGCGCGACCTGCACAAGGACGACCGGCGCACGGCGCTCTCGGCCGAAGAGCAGATGCGGGATGCGGTCGGACGGCTCAACCAGGCGCGGCGCGATCCATCGCGCCGCGTCCTCGAGCCGAGCCCGGCCCTGCAACGGGCCGCCCTGTCGCTGCTGTCGGCACGGCCGCTCGACGCCTTCGCGCTCGGCGAGGGCCGCGATGTCCGCAACGCGCTGCCAACGGGCGAGCGCCAGTCCTGGCGATCGATCGGCGCGCTCGCCGGCATCTGCGGCGGCTGCGGCGCCGTGCCTTCGGCGGCCGATATCCGCTATTTCGTGCGGGTCTGGCTCGATGATCCGCAAAATCGCACGATGCTGCTCGACGCGGCCTGGACGCATGTCGGCTTCGCGATCGGGGCCGACGGCGAGGGCAGGAAGGTGGCGCTCGGCGTGCTCGGGCAGAGGCGCTGAGGGCGCGACCGGGAGATGCCGCGGATGCAGCGACAGGCCGGCGAGGACCATGTCCGAAAACCGCGAGCGCCGGAAGGCATCCGGTGGCAAGCTCGTGCCATGGAACCGCTCGACCCCCGGATCTGCTACCGCGCGCTCAGGACGCGCGACGCGCGCTTCGACGGGCGCCTGTTCGTCGGCATCACCTCGACGCGCATCTACTGCCGGCCGGTCTGCCCGGCGCCGCCGGCCCGGTTCGAGAATTGCCGCTTCTTCGCCTCGGCCGCCGCGGCGCAGGAGGCGGGCTTCCGCCCCTGCCTGCGCTGCCGGCCGGAGACGGCGCCCGACCTCGGCGCCTGGCGCGGCACGTCCAACACCGTGACGCGCGGCCTGGCGCTGATCGCCGAAGGCGCGCTCGACGGCGAGGACGCCAGCGTCGACAGGCTGGCGGCGCGGCTCGGCATCGGCGAGCGGCAGCTGCGGCGCCTGTTCGAGCAGCACCTGGGCGCGTCGCCCATCGCGGTGGCGCAGACGCGCCGCGTGCTGTTCGCCAAGCAGCTGATCCACGACACCCGCCTGCCGATGAGCGAGATCGCGCTGGCATCGGGCTTCGGCAGCGTGCGGCGCTTCAACGAGACGTTCCAGAAACTGTTCCGCCGCCCGCCGGGCGCGATCCGGCGCAAGCTGGTGACGTCGCTGCCGGAAGGCTCGGTCGCGGCGACCGGCGTGACGGTCCGGCTGCGCTACCGGCCGCCCTACGACTGGCCGGCGATGATCGGCTTCTTCCGCGGCCGCGCGGTCGCGGGCGTGGAGGCAGTCGAGGGCGCGGTGTATCGCCGCACCGCGCTGCAGGACGGCGAGGCCGGCACGGTCGAGGTCCGCCACCTGCCGCAATGCGACAGTGTCGAGGCGACGATCCGCTTCCCGAACGTGCGCGCCTTGCCGGCGATCGTCGCGCGCATCCGGCGCGTGTTCGACCTCGGCGCCGATGTCCAGGCGATCGGTGCGCACCTGGCGCAGGACCCGCTGCTGGCGCCGCTCGTCGCCGCGCGGCCCGGCCTGCGCGCGCCGGGCGGCTGGGACGGGTTCGAGCTGGCGGTGCGCGCCGTGCTCGGCCAGCAGGTGTCGGTCGAGGCGGCGCGCCAGCTTGCCGGCAAGCTGGTGCGGCTCTGCGGCACGCCGCTTTCACCCGAACAGCGCGCGGACCCGGCGCTGACCCACGCCTTCCCGACGGCGGTGCAGGTCGCCACCGCCGACCTGTCGCCGCTCGGTATGCCCGGCGCGCGCAAGGCGGCGCTGGTCGCGATGGCCGAGGCGGCGCTGGCCGATCCGAACCTGTTCCAGCCGCTCGCCACGGTCGAGGAGACGGTGGCGCGGCTGCGCGCGATCCGCGGCGTCGGCGAATGGACGGCGCAGTACATCGCCTTGCGCGCGGTGCGCGAAACCGACGCCTTCCCGGCGAGCGACATCGGCCTGTTGCGCGGCGCCGCCCTGAACGGCACGCGGCCCAGGCCGCAGGACCTGTGCGCGCGCGCCGAGCCCTGGCGCCCGTGGCGCGCCTATGCCGCGCAGCATCTGTGGACGGCCGATGCCGCGCGGGAGCCGGGGAGGGCGCATGAGTGAGCCGATGCGCCTGCTGGTCGACCGCATCGCGACGCCGATCGGCGAGCTGTTGCTGGCCGCCGACGCCGAAGGCCGGCTGCACGGCATCGGCTGGACCGACCACGAGGCGATGCTGATGCGCGACCTGCGCCGGCATTGCGGAAAACGGGGATTCGTCCTGGAACCGGCGCGGAACCCGGGCGGACTCAGCGCGGCGCTCGGTGCCTATTTCGCCGGCGACGTGACGGGAATCGACCGGTTGCCGGTGGCATGGGGCGGAACGGCGTTCCAGCGCGCGGTGTGGAAGGCGCTGCGCCGGATTCCTTGCGGCAAGACGGTGTCCTATGGCGACTTGGCCCGCCGCATCGGCCATGCGACCGCGGTGCGCGCGGTCGGGCACGCCAACGGCACCAATCCCGTCAGCATCGTCGTGCCGTGCCATCGCGTGATCGGCTCGGACGGCACGCTGACCGGCTATGGCGGCGGCCTCGAGCGCAAGCGCTGGCTGCTGGAGCACGAGCGGAAGCACGCCGCTTCCTGAGTCTTCACCGCGGGAGATTGCGATGGGCGCGAACCCCGAGTCCGCGAGCGTCTTTCGCCGCCTGCATCAGGGCCCCGGGCTGCTGGTGCTGGCCAATGCCTGGGACGCCGGCAGCGCCCGGCTGATCGAAAGCCTCGGCGCCAGGGCGGTGGCGACGACCAGCGCCGGCCTCGCCTGGGCGAACGGCTATCCCGACGGCGACGTCATGCCGCTCGAGCGCCTGGTCGCGGCGGTCGCCGCGATCGCGCGCGTGATCCGCGTGCCGCTGACCGTCGACATGGAAGGCGGCTACGCGCCGGACGCCGCCGGCGTCGGCGACGCCGTGGCCCGCGTGATCGACGCGGGCGGCGTCGGCTGCAACATCGAGGACGGCGAGGCGCCGCCGGATGCACTCTGCGCCAGGATCGAGCAGGCGAAACGGACCGGCGCCGGGGCCGGCGTCGACTTCTTCGTCAATGCGCGCACCGACGTCTTCCTGGCCGGGCTCGCGCCGAAGGAAGCGCGCGTCGAGGAGACGGTCGCGCGCGCCCGGCGCTACCGCGATGCCGGCGCCGACGGCATCTTCGTGCCCGGCCTTGCCGGCCCGTGCGACATCCGTACCGTCGCCGCCGCGATCGACCGCCCGCTCAACGTCATGGCCTGGCCCGGCCTTCCGCCGGCGGACGAGCTCGCGCGGCTCGGCGTGCATCGCCTGAGCGCAGGCTCGGCCATCGCCCAGGTCGCCTATGGTCGCGTCGCTGCCCTGGCGCGGCAGTTCCTCAGCGCCGGCCGCTCCGACCAGCTGCACGAGGGAGCCATGGCGTACGGGGCGATCAATGCGCTGTTGCCTGCGGATGCCGGTTAGGGCTGCGATCTACGCCCGCTTCCTTGCCTTCGCCGGCGCCGCCGCCGCGGCCTTGAGATACGGCGCCAGGTATTGCCCGGTGTAGCTCTCGGCGCTGCGGGCGACCTGCTCGGGCGTGCCTTCGGCGACGACCTTGCCGCCGCCGGAGCCCCCCTCGGGGCCCAGGTCGATGATCCAGTCGGCGGTCTTCACGACCTCGAGGTTGTGCTCGATCACCAGCACCGTGTTGCCCTGGTCGACCAGCGCGTGCAGCACGTCGAGCAGCTTGCGCACGTCCTCGAAGTGCAGGCCGGTGGTCGGCTCGTCCAGGATGTAGATCGTCCGTCCCGTGGCGCGGCGCGACAGCTCCTTGGCCAGCTTCACCCGCTGCGCCTCGCCGCCCGACAGCGTGGTCGCCGGCTGGCCGATATGGATGTAGCCGAGGCCGACCTGCTCGAGCGTGACCAGCTTCTCGCGGATCGACGGCACGGCCTTGAAGAACTCGGCGCCTTCCTCGACCGTTAGGTCGAGCACGTCGGCGATGGTCTTGTCCTTGAACAGGACCTCGAGCGTCTCGCGGTTGTAGCGCTTGCCCTTGCAGACGTCGCACTGCACGTAGACGTCGGGCAGGAAATGCATCTCGATCTTGATGACGCCGTCGCCCTGGCAGGCTTCGCAGCGTCCGCCCTTGACGTTGAACGAGAAGCGGCCGGGCCCGTAGCCGCGCGCCTTGGCCTCGGGCAGCTGCGCGAACCAGTCGCGGATCGGCGTGAAGCAGCCGGTATAGGTCGCCGGGTTCGAGCGCGGCGTGCGGCCGATCGGCGACTGGTCGATGTCGATGATCTTGTCGAGATGCTCGACGCCGAGGATCCTCTCGTGCGGCCCGGCCTGCTCGCGTGTGCCGTGCAGTCGGCGCGCCAGCGCCTTGTACAGCGTCTCGATCACCAGCGACGACTTGCCGCCGCCCGACACGCCGGTGATGCAGGTGAACACGCCGAGCGGGAAGCCGACCGTCACGTTGGCGAGGTTGTTGGCGCGCGCGCCCTCGACCACGATGCGCGGCCGTCCGGCGACGGAGCGGCGGCGCTGCGGGATCGGAATCTGGCGGAAGCCGGTCAGGTACTGCGCGGTGATGCTCTCGGGCGAGCGCATCACCTCCTCGGGCAGGCCGGCCGCGACCACCTTGCCGCCATGCGTGCCGGCGCCCGGGCCCATGTCGACCAGGTAGTCGGCGCTGCGGATCGCCTCCTCGTCGTGCTCGACCACGAGCACCGTGTTGCCGAGGTCGCGCAGCCGCTTCAGCGTGTCGAGCAGGCGCTGGTTGTCGCGCTGGTGCAGGCCGATCGACGGCTCGTCCAGCACGTAGAGCACGCCCGTCAGCCCCGAGCCGATCTGCGAGGCGAGGCGGATGCGCTGGCTCTCGCCGCCCGACAGCGTGCCCGAGCCGCGCGACAGCGTCAGGTATTCGAGCCCGACATTGACGAGGAAGCCGAGCCGCTCGTTGATCTCCTTGAGGATGCGCGCCGCGATCTCGCGGTCCTTGGGCTTCAGCTTTGCGTTCAGCTCGCGGAACCAGACCGCGGCGTCGGCGATCGAGAGCTCGGCGACCTCGCCGACATGCTTGCCACCGACCTTCACCGCCAGCGCCTCGGGCTTGAGCCGATGGCCGGCGCAAGCCTCGCAGGTGGTCATGTTCTGGAACTTCTGCAGCTCCTCGCGGACCCAGGCGCTGTCGGTCTCCCTCCAGCGCCGCTCCAAATTCGGCACCACGCCCTCGAACGGCTTGATGGTCTTGTAGCGCCGGAGCCCGTCGTCGTACTCCATGGTCACGTCGACGTCGCCCGTGCCGTGCAGGATGCCGCGCCGGACGGCGGCCGGCAGCTCCTTCCACGGCGTGCGGATCGGCACGTCGTAGTGCTTGCACAGGCTCGCCAGGGTCTGGCGGTAGTATTGCGAGCTCGACCCGGCCCAGGGCGCGATGGCGCCGGCCTCGAGGCTGAGCCGCTCGTCCGGCACGACCAGGTCGGGGTCGAAGAACATCTTCACGCCCAGCCCGTCGCAGGCGGGACACGCGCCGAACGGATTGTTGAACGAGAACAGGCGCGGCTCGATCTCGTCGATGGTGAAGCCGGAGACCGGGCAGGCGAAGCGCGCGGAGAAGGTCGTCCGTTCGCCGTTGTCGGCGTTCTCGGCGAAGACGAGCCCCTCGGCGAGGCCCAGCGCCGTCTCCAGCGAATCGGCCAGGCGGTTGCCGAGGTCGCGGCGCACGACGATGCGGTCGACCACGACCTCGATGTCGTGCTTCAGCTTCTTGTTGAGCGCCGGCACCTCGTCGATCTCGAAGAGCTTGCCGTCGACCTTGACGCGCTGGAAGCCGCGCTTGCGCAGGTCCTCCAGCTCCTTGCGGTACTCGCCCTTGCGCCCGCGGACGATCGGCGCCAGCAGGTAGAGGCGCGTGCCGTCCGGCATCTCGAGGATGCGGTCGACCATCTGCGACACGGTCTGGCTCTCGATCGGCAGGCCCGTCGCGGGCGAGTAGGGCACGCCGACCCGCGCGAACAGGAGACGCATGTAGTCGTAGATCTCGGTCACCGTGCCGACGGTCGAGCGCGGGTTGCGCGAGGTGGTCTTCTGCTCGATCGAGATCG
>CAZLBB010000056.1:17774-32735 GCA_964557415.1 uncultured Rhodospirillaceae bacterium | reverse complement strand
GCTGCTCAGGCAGACCGACGGCAACCTCGCCAAGGGCTTCCGCGCCATCAAGATGAAGGTCGGGCGCGAGCGCATGGGCGAGGACGTCGCCAAGGTCGCGGCCATGCGCAAGCATCTCGGCGAAGGCTTCCCGCTGATGGCCGACGCCAACATGAAATGGACCGCGGACGAGGCGATCCGCCGCGCGCGCGCCTTCCAGCCCTACGACCTCGTCTGGCTCGAGGAGCCGACCATCCCCGACGACGTCGCCGGCCACGTGCGGGTCGTGCGCGAGGGCGGGCTGCCGGTCGCGACCGGCGAGAACTTCCGCACGCTGTGGGAGTTCAAGCAGATGATCGCGTCGGGCGGCGTCACCTATCCCGAGCCCGACGTCACCAACTGCGGCGGCGTCACGGTCTTCATGAAGGTCGCCCATCTCGCCGAGGCCTGGAACCTGCCGGTGACCTCGCACGGCGCGCACGACGTCACCGTGCATCTGCTCGCGGCGTGCCCGAACCGCTCCTATCTCGAGGCGCACGGCTTCGGCCTCGACCGCTACATCGCCGATCCCATGGTGCTGGTCGACGGCTGCGCCGTCGCGCCCGACCGCCCGGGCCACGGCGTCCGGTTCGACTGGAAAGGGCTCGAGCGGGTACGGGCGTGAGCGGCGGGCGCGAGGTCCGGCTCAGCCGGCGACCGATCGCCGGTAGATGTGCTCGACGTGGATCTCGGCGCAGTCGAGCACGGGGAAGCCGCAATCCTGCCCGGCGAAGGCGAGGAACAGGTCGGTGCCGCCGAGCAGCACGGCTTCCGCCCCCTGCTCGCGGCACAGGCGCCCTACGGCGGCGAAGAAGACGCGCCGCTGCGCCTCGGTGACGTGGCCGGGGATCGCCATGTCGACGTAGTTCTGGTGCACCTCGTCGCGCACGGCGCCTTCGGGCGCCACGACCTCGGCGCCCGTGATGCCGCCGTAGAGCTTCGTCTCCATGACCGTGCGGGTGCCGATGATGCCGACCTTCTTGAGCTTGCGCTCGCGCACCGCGGCGTCGACGGCGGGAACGCCGTTGATGACCGGCAGGGGCGAGATCGCCTCCAGCTCGCGGACGCAGAAATGGCCGCCCATGGAGGTGATTGCCGCGGCCCCGGCGCCTGCGGCCGCCAAGCGCTTGACCAGGCCGGCAAAGATATTCGCCTGGGTTCCCGGGTCGCGCTTGGCGAGGTTGCCCGTCATCTCGCGCGCGTCGGCGTGCACCATCGTCAGCTCGAGCCTCGTGCCGGCGCGCGCATGGCGGTCGATCAGGCCGCGATAGTAGAAGTCCGTCGCCGCCGGCCCGATGCCGCCGATCAGCCCGACATGCATGGCTGCACTCCCGCGAAATCCGCGTGTCGAACCTATCGCGGCCGTGGTCGATGATCCATCCAGTGATGGTCGCGCATGGACGAGCGCCGGGATCGGTCTTAAGATGATTTGGACGATGTACGCGGCGTGTGCCGATCGCGTGTAAGCGCGTTCAGCCGGTTGAATGGCGGCATCGCCATAAGAGAGAAAAACAAGAAATGGGGAATCTTCAAACTAGGGAGACCATCGCCATGCGCTTGCAATCCGCAGTCCGGGCTTTCGCAGCCACCGCCTTGCTTGCCGCCGCCGTCCCGGCGGCGCTTGCCGACAACACGCAGGGGATCACCGACAAGACGATCAAGATCGGCAATCTCGGGCCCTTCACCGGCGAGGCGGCGGTATTCAATCCATTGAACTACGGGCCCGAGGCCTATCTTCGCTACATCAACGACAAGGGCGGCGTGCACGGCCGCAAGTTCGAGACGGTCTTCGCCGACAGCGCGTGCAACGAGGCCAAGGGCATCGCCGCCGCCAAGAAGCTGATCTACGAAGACAAGGTCTTCATGATCATGGGCAACCCGTGCAGTGGCGTCGCCATGGCCATCAAGCCCATGCTCGAGAAGGAGGGCATTCCCTGGATGGGCCCGGCGGCGAACCCGAAGCTGACGCGCCCGACCTCGCCGGCGATGTTCCACGCCACCTACACCGGCATCGAGTCCGGGCAGAACATGGCCAAGTTCGCGCTCAGCAACCCGACGATCAAGAAGTTCGCCCTGATCGCGCACAGCAACGACTGGGCGAAGGGGTACTGCGACCCCGCCGAAGCCTATATCAAGGCGAACGGCGGCGAGGTGATCCTGAGCACGGCGATGGAGCGCGGCTCGACCGACGCCACCGCCCAGGTGCTGCAGATCAAGCAGTCGGGCGCCCAGGCCGTGATGGGCTGCTTGTACCAGCACGAGCTGATCATCTTGCTGCGCGACATGCAGAAGTTCGGCGCCAACGCCATCGTGGTCGGCGCGCTCGGGGCCGATTTCGACCAGACCGTGCAGCAGGTCGGCAATCCCGCCGCGGTGCGCGATCGTTTCTTCCAGCCCTACCAGTTCAAGGCCAAGATCGGCAGCCCGGCGTTGAAGGAAATGCACGACATCTTCGTCAAGTATCTGAAGAAGGAGGAGCTGCCCAAGGCCGGCCCGCCGACCAACTTCTACTACTTCGGCGTTCCGGTCGGCATCGTCACGGTCGAAGGTTTCCGCCGCGCCGGCCCGAACCCGACGCGCGAGAAGTGGATCGCCGCCATCGAGTCGATCAAGGACCTCGACACCGGCGTCCTCGCCGACAAGGTCAGCTACTCCAAGGACAACCATGTCGGCGTCAGCCGCATGTTCGCCGTCGGCGTCGACAAGGACGGCAAGCAGACGGTCTACACCGAATGGGGCAAGCCGCTGCCGGAGTGAGCGCGCTCGCCGCAAGCTGACCGCCGCGCCCGGGACAAGCACGTCCCGGGCGCGCCCGATCTTCCCGCACATCAGCATGAGGCCGCCGCCATGGCGCTGATGCCGTGCTAGCCGTGCTTCCTCAGCTTGTCGTCAGCGGCATCGCGACTGGCATGCTCTACGCCCTCGTCGCGCTGTCGATGACAGTCGGCTATCGCGCCACGACGGTGGTCAATTTCGGCCATGGCGACTTGGTGATGGCTGGCGCCTACGCGGTGTTCGTGTTCGTCGGCTCGGGCCTGCCTTTCGCGCCGGCGCTGCTGCTCGGCCTCGTCGTGCTGTTCCTGTTCGGGCTTGGCACCCAGCGCGTGCTGATGCGGCCGATCATCGCCGGGCCGCATCTGTCCCTGGCGATGATGGCGCTTGCCATCGGCTATGCCGTGCGCGGCGGCGCGCGCCTGGAATGGGGCAGCGAGGTCACGACCTTGCAGCGGCCCTATCCGCAGGATGCGTACATGGTCGGCTCGGTCGTGTTCACGACCGACGACCTGGTGATCGCGGGCTTCGTGATCGCCCTGCTGCTGACGCTGTTCCTGGTGTTCCACGTGACGCCGGTCGGCCGGCTGATCCGCGCCGTGTTCCAGTCGCAGCGCGGCGCCGCCCTGGTCGGCATCGACGTGCACGCGTTCCATGGCGTCATGTGGGGCGCCGGCGCGGCGCTGGGCGCGGCCGGCGGCGTGCTGCTGGCGCTCATCGTGCCGCTGTCGCCCGACATGGGCGTGTGGACGCTGCTGCGCGGCTTCGCCGCGATGACGCTCGGCGGCTTCGGCTCGCTGCACGGCGCGGTGATCGGCGGGCTGATCCTCGGCGTGATGGAGAAGCTGCTCGGCTTCTACCTGTCGACCGTCTTCATCGACATTACGGCCTACCTGATCACGATCCTTGTGCTGCTGATCCGCCCGAGCGGCCTGTTCGGCCGCCAAGTCGCGGTCAGGGTCTAGATGCGCGTGGCTCGGCTTCGCGTGACGCGCCGGCTGTTCTGGCTGGTGCCGCTCGCGTTGCTGCCGCTGCCGTTCTATCTCGACCAGTACCGGCAATACGTGGTCAACCTGATGCTGATGTACGTGCCGGTCGGCATCGGCTTCAACGTCGTGGTCGGCAACCTGGGCCTGCTCGCCTTCTCCAACGTCGCGTTCTTCGGCATCGGCGCCTATACCTCGGGCGTGCTGGCGCTGAAGCTGGGCGTGCCGTGGTGGCTGACGGTGCTGCCGGCCGGACTCATGGGCGCGCTCGCCGGCTGCGCCGCCGGCATTCCCGCGCTGCGCGGCGTCAGGCTGTTCTATCTCGCGATCATGACGCTGGCCTTCGGCGAGCTGCTGCGCTGGGTCTATATCCGCTGGGTCCCGGTCACGGGCGGCTCGTTCGGCATGTCGGTGCCTCCGCCCGCGGTCTTCGGCTGGACGCTCGAGACCGAAGGACAGAAGTTCTACGTGTTCCTGTTCCTGGTCGTGCTCATGGTCGTGCTGACCGACCGGGTCCTGCGCTCGCGCTTCGGCCGCGCCTTCATGGCTATCAAGGACAACGAGCTGGCGGCGGCGGCGATGGGCATCCCGACCGACCGCTACATCCTGCTCGGCTTCGCCTGGGGCGGCTTCGTCGTCGGCATTGGCGGCTCGATGTATGCGGCGCTGGTCGGTCATGTCACGCCGATCGCCTTCGACCTGACCGAGCTGATCCTCGAGTTCGCCGTCATCATGGTCGGCGGCCTGGGCAGCCTCCTGGGGTCGGTCATCGGCGCCGCGGTCATCACCGCGGCGCCCGAGTTCTTCCGCGAGTGGCCGGGCTTCCAGGAGCTGCTGTTCGGCCTCCTGATCATCGCCGTGATCCTCTTCCTGCCGCGCGGCCTCGCCAGCCTGCTGGCGCGCCTGCATCCCGTCTTCGTCGACCGCTACTACAGGGACTGACGATGGCGGCGTTGCTGGAAGTGGCTGATGTCACGGTGAGGTTTGGCGGATTGACCGCGGTCGACGCCGTGTCGCTCGAGGTCGGCGCCGGCGAGGTCTGCGCCCTGATCGGACCCAACGGGGCGGGTAAGACCACGCTGTTCAACGCCGTGTCCGGCAATATCGCCGTGGCTGACGGGGCGATCGCCTTCCGCGGCGAGGCGATCCACCGCCTGACGCCGCACGAGATCGCGGCCAAGGGCGTGCGCCGCACCTTCCAGAACGGCGGGCTGTTCGGCCAGCTCACGGCGCTGGAGAACGTGCTGGTCGGCCTGCACACGCGCGTCGACAGCGGCTTGCTCGGGCTGCTCGCCGGCCGCAAGGCGGCGCGGCACGCGGAGCAGGCGGCGACCAGGCAGGCGCGCGAGCTGCTGGAAATCTTCGAGATCGGCCATGTCGCCGACACGCCTGCTGCCGACCTGTCGGGCGGCCAGCAGCGCATGGTCGAGATCGTCCGCGCGCTCGCGGCGGAGCCGCCGCTCCTGCTGCTCGACGAGCCGGCCGTCGGCTTGGCGCCGCATATGCGCGCGCAGCTCGGGGCCGTCATCCGCCGGCTGGCGGCGGAGCGCGGCATCGGCATCCTCCTGATCGAGCATGCGATCGAGCTGGTGATGAGCGTATCCGACCGCGTCGTGGTGCTGAACTACGGCAAGAAGGTCGCGGACGCGCCGCCCGACGTGGTGCGCGCCGACCGCAACGTGCTGGAGGCCTATCTCGGCCATGCCTGACGATCGGCGCCCCGGCCAGCTGTTGACGGCCCGCGGCCTCGAGGCCGGCTATCCCGGCAAGCAGATCCTGTTCGGGGTCGACCTCGCCGTCGCCCCGGCCGAGGTCGTCGTGCTGCTCGGCGCCAACGGCAGCGGCAAGTCGACCGCGCTCAACACCCTCAGCGGCTTCGTGCGCCCCTGGGCCGGATCGATCCGCTTCGACGGCGCGGAGATCGCCGGCCGTCCGCCGCACCGCGTCTTCCGCCGCGGCATCGTCCAGGTCTCGCAGGCGCGCGACCTCTTCCCCGATCTCACGGTCGAGGACAATCTCAGGCTCGGTGCCTGGGCGCGCGGTGGCGCGGTCGATGCGCTGGCCGAGGACGTGTTCCGCTCCTTCCCGCGGCTGGCGGAGCGCCGCCGCCAGATGGTGCGCCTGATGTCGGGCGGCGAGCAGCAGATGGTCGCGATTGGCCGCGCCCTCATGGGCCGGCCGAAGCTGCTGCTGCTGGACGAGCCATCCGGCGGGCTGGCACCGGTCTTCGTCAAGGAGATCGCCGCGATCATCGCCGAGCTCAAGCGGCGCACCATCGCCATGATCATCGTCGAGCAGAACATCAAGCTGGCGCTGTCCGTCGCCGACCGTTTTCTGATCCTGCGCGACGGGCGCGTCACTCAGCGCCAGGACATCCGCGCCGGCGCCGCCGACGAGCAGGAGATTGTCCGCAGCATTTATCTGTAGGAGGCAGTGCAGGCAGGCCCGGCGAGCGCCGCCCTTACGCAAAGGCGTCCGGCATGCTCGCCTTCTTCTGCGCCATGAAGGCATTGAGCGCCTCGTCGATGCCGGGGTCGAGCGGCGGCGGCTCGTACTCGGCCAGCATCTTCTTCCACAGCTTGTTGGCGCGCTGCACGGCGTCCTGCGCGCCCTCGGCCTCCCATTGCTCGACCGAGTTGTTGTCGGCGATGGTCGAGCGGTAGAAGGCGGTCTCGAAATTCGCCTGCGTGTGGGCGCAGCCGAGATAGTGCGCGCCCGGGCCGACCTCGCGGATGGCGCTCATGGCCTGGCCGTTCTCGCTCAGGTCCACGCCGCCGGCCAGCACCTGCATCATGCCGAGCTGGTCGGCGTCCATGACGAACTTCTCGTAGCCCGAGGCGAGCCCGCCCTCGAGCCAGCCGGCGCCGTGCAACACGAAGTTGGTGCCGGCCAGCACGGTCGGCAACAGGGTCTGCGCGCTCTCGTAAGCGGCCTGCGCGTCCGGGATCTTCGACGCGCACAGGCTGCCGCCGCTGCGATAGGGGATGCCGAGGCGCCGCGCGAGCTGGGCGGCGGCGATGATCGCCAGCGTCGGCTCGGGCGTGCCGAAGGTCGGCGCGCCCGACTGCATCGAGATCGAGCTGGCGAAGGTGCCGAAGACGACCGGCGCGCCCGGACGGCAGAGCTGCGCCAGCGACACGCCCGCCAGCACCTCGGCCAGGATCTGCGCCAGCGTGCCGGCGACCGTCACCGGCGACATGGCGCCGGACAGGATGAACGGCGTGATCAACGTCGCCTGACCTGCCTTGGCGTAGGCCTTGAGCGCGCCGAGCATGGTGGCGTCGAACACCATCGGCGAGTTGACGTTGATCAGCGACAGCAGGCACACGTTCTCGTCGACGAACTTCTGGCCGAACAGGATGCGCGCCATCGCCACCGAATCGGCCGCGCGCTCGGGATGCGTGACCGAGCCCATGAACGGCTTGTCGCTCCACTTGATGTGCGCGTAGAGCATGTCGAGATGGCGCTTGTTGACCGGCAGGTCGACCGGCTCGCACAGCGTGCCGCCGTTGTGGTGGATCGCCGGCGTCATGTAGGCGAGCTTGGAGAAGTTGCGGAAATCCTCGATCGTGGCGTAGCGGCGCGGCTCCTCGAGCGTGCGGATGAAGGGCGGCCCGTAGACGGGTGCGAACACGATGTTGTTGCCGCCGATCACGACGCTGCGCTCGGGATTGCGCGCGCGCTGCAGGAACTCGCGCGGCGCCGTGGCGCACAGTGTACGCGCCAGGCCGCGCGGAAAGCGCACGCGCGCGCCCTTGACGTCGCAGCCGACGCCCTTCAGCAGCGCGATCGCCTCCTCGTCGTCGCGGAACTCGATGCCGATCTCCTGGAGGATCGTCTCGGCATTGCGCTCGATCGTCTGCAGCCCTTCCTCGTCCAGCACTTCCAGCAGCGGGATGCGCCGGACGATCGCCGGCAGTTGCTTGGGCCTGGCGTGCTGGCGCAGTTCGCGCCGTGCGGCGCTGCCGGCGCGCGCGCGGCGCCCCGAGGGGCTGGAGCCGGTCGGAGCAGGGGCGGCGGAGCCGGTCATGGAAGGGGCCTCCCGGGCGGTCCTGGCAGCTGGCGGGGCCGATTATCGAAACCGCAGCATACCAGCCTCTGGCCCGGGCGCGACGGGGTAGGGCGCGTTTGCGCCGCCGGCCGGCCGTGGCGCAATCAGGCCTTCCAGGTCGTGCCGATGCCGGCTTTGCTCAAGGGCGTCTGCGACCGGGGCGCGGCACTGGCGCCGGTCGGCCATTTCCTCGACGGCAACCAACGCGATTGACCGGGCGGCCTGCCGGCGCAACAATCCCCCTGAGGATATCCGGGAGGAACACCATGATTCGCCAGGTAGCGTTCGCCGGACTCTCCGTCCTGGCCCTGGCCGCCCCCGCTGCGATCGGGCCGGCCGCCGCGGCGCCGCAGCCCTTGGGCCTCGTGGCCACGATCGAGCCCGCGCCGCTGCTGTGCGAGGACGGCGGCTGCGTCGCGGTACTCGCCTCGTTCTGCCTCATGCAGTCGCGCCTGCCGCCCGAGCCGGGCGAGGCCTATCGCCCGGCGCAAGGCACCGAGGTGCGCATCGCGGTGACGCGCGCGGACGGCAGCAGCGCGACGCTCGACGGCGGATCGCTGCTGCGCTTCGTGGCCTACACCGGCTATTCCAGCATCACCGTGGCGATCGACCAGTCCGCGCTGGAGGCGGCGGCGGGCGGCGCGGTGAAGGAAGCCATCGTCGAGGTCGGCCCGCGCGCCACGCTGCTGCCGCTCGACGTGGCGGGCGATCCCGCGCCGCTCACCGCGGACGAGATCGCGCTGGCGACCGGGCCGTGGCGGGAGCAGGCGGAAGAGCTGTTCGACAAGCCCAACCCCCGCTCCGACGCCAACCGCCTGGTGGCGCGCGCAATCGGCGCCCTGCCCGACGACGAGAAGGCCGACGGCCCGGCCATGCATCAGGCGGCCTGGGGCACGGCGCTGGCCGCGCCCGGACGCGGCTTCACCGAGGACGGCGTGGCGCTGGGCCGGCGCATGTTCGCCGCCTGCCAGAATACCGTCGCCCAGTCCCTGCGCTGGACCATGCGCCGCTGCCTGGAGAACCGGCTCGACCAGGAGCAGCGGGTCATCAACCAGGAATACTGGGACCAGCAGGCGGGAAGCTGAGCCGCTCGCGGCCGCTCGGTAGCGGTGCGCCGGAAGGCGCTGGAAAATCGCGGGGTCGTGGCTATGATCGCGCCGCCCTGGACCGCGGGAGGCGCGCCATGTCCGTCCAGACCCAGTTTTCCATCCGTTCCTATGCCGCGGCCGTCAGCCGGCACGCGCACGATTTTCATCAGCTCATCCTGCCGGTCGAGGGCCGCATGGAGCTCGAGGTCGGCGGCATCGCTGGCCGGGTGGACGGCGACGCGGGGGCGCTGGTCGTCGGCGGCACGGACCATGGGTTCCGCGCCGAAGGACGGAACCGCTTCCTGATCGTCGACCTTGCCGGCGGGCGGCGCGACTACGGTCTGCCCGACGCCGCCCTCGACCGCGCCTGCGGCCGTCCCTTCTTCGCCATGGACGAGGGGCTGCGCCATCTCTGCGGCTACATGGCGCATGCGCTCGGCTGGCGCGTCCTGCCGCAGGGACTGGCGCTGAGCGCCGTCGGCCTGGTGGTCGACGCGGTGATGCGCGCGCGCGGCGACGCGGGCGAACCGGACCGCGCGGCGGAGCGGGCGATCGAACTGATCCATGCCCGCTATGCCGAACCGCTGAGCATGGCCGTGCTTTCGCGTGCTGCCGGCCTGTCGCCGAGCGCGCTGCACGACCGCTTCCGCCGCTCGACCGGCCGCACGCCCTTCACATACCTGCAGGATGTCCGGCTGGACGCGGCCGAGCGCCTGCTGCGGCGCTCGCGCGACTCGATCGCCGGCATCGCGCTCGCGGTCGGTTTCTCGGACCAGACCGCGCTCACACGCAGCCTGCGCCGCCGCCGCGGCGTCACGCCGGCGGCGGTTCGCCGCGCCGGCTGACGTCCGAACGGCGGGATGCGGCTCGTCCCGGTCAAGACTGCCGTACGTTGGGCCAAGACCGGGCGATGGCGGCATGCGAGCGTGCTGCCGTTCCGTGGTGTCCACCCCCGACAGAGGTGACCGGCCATGCGCATCTCCGATTTCAAGGCGATGACCTTCGACTGCTACGGCACGCTGATCGATTGGGAAGCGGGCATCCTGGCGGAGCTGCGTCCCTGGGCGCGGCGGCACGGCAAGGACTTCACGGACGACAAGCTGCTCGAGGACTTCGCCAGCCTCGAATCCCCGATCCAGGCCGCCGATCCGAAGATGAAGTACCCGGCAGTGCTGGCCGCCGTTCATCGCGAGCTGGCGCGCAAATGGGGCATCGCGGCGGACGAGAACGGCGCGCTCGAGTTCGGCCGGTCGGTGCCGCGGTGGCCCGCCTTCCCGGATTCCGCTGCGGCGCTGGCCTATCTCAAGGACCACTTCGTGCTGGCGATCCTGTCGAACATCGACGACGAGAGCATCAAGCCGAGCGTCGAGAAGCTCGGCCGGCCGTTCCATCACGTCTTCACCGCCCAGCAGATCGGCTCGTACAAGCCTGACCGGCGCAATTTCGAGTTCGCGATCGGCAAGCTGGCCGCAGTCGGGATCGCCAAGGGGCAGATCCTGCATGTAGCCCAGAGCCTGTTCCACGACCACGTCCCCGCCCAGGCCGTGGGCCTCGTCAGCGCCTGGATCGATCGCCGCGCCGGCAGGACCGGCGCGGGCGCGACCCAGAAGGTGGCCAATCCGCCCAAGGTGCAGTTCCGGTTCGAAACCCTGGCGCAGCTGGCCGACGCGCACCGCTCCGAGCGGCGCGCCGGCTGACGCGGCCCGGCGCTCGTCCACAGGCGCGGCTGTTGCACGTCTGCCGCGCCTGACAAGTATCCGCCGATTCATCGAAGCTGTGGCAAATCGGCACCAGTTGGGAACCGTCAGGCGAATCGGTCGCGGGGGTGTAACTGGCTGACCCGAAACCCAGTTCACCCAACTGTTCACCCACTACTTCAGCGGCGCGCGATAAACGGCTAGTGGCAGAGAGCGTTGCGCCGTCCTGCATGAGGCGGTTACGCTTTCCCATTGCCCGGGGGCGGGCCGACCGGAGGGGTGTCCGGCGCTGGGTCCATGGTCCCGGAGGCAGGCTGCGGCGCGAAGATCCCGGCGACACGGGGCGGCGCGGCAGCGGATGGCCGCTGGAGGCGGGCGGCGAATTGAACAGGGGCTCGGGGGGACAGTGCACCGTATCAGCGTGCTGATCGACCGGTTGTTCCCGGACAGGCAATTGTTTGTCCGCGCCAACGACCACGTGCGCTTCGTGACACTGTCGCAGCGCACCCAGCTTTGGATTGCGGGTACTTCGCTGCTGGTCGTGGCCTGGATGGCCGCCTCCTCGGCGATGCTGCTCATGCTCGAGCGCTCGCTCGACGCGCGCGACGCGCGCATCGACCGGCAGCGAATCGCCTATGAGAAGCTGCTCGGCGACGTCAGCCTCTATCAGGACAAGGTCGCTCAGGTGACGCAGAGCCTCCGCTCGCGCCAAGCCTACCTGCTGGGCCTTTTCGAGCAAGGCCAGGAGCGGGAGTCGAGCGCCGAGGGCGGCGGCGATGCTGCGATCGCCAGCGCCGCCGCAGGGCGTCAGGCCGAGGCGCGCGCCGCGTTCCAGCGTCACGTCCGCCAGCTCGACGGCGAGCTCGAGGCGATGAACGACATGAGCGTGGCGCTCGAGGGCAACCTGGCCGATGTGCGCCAGCGCCTGGCGGCCGCCATGGCGGAGCGCGACCAGGTCGCCGCCGCGCGCGCCGACCTGTGGCAGCGCCTGCAGGACGCGCAGCGCCGCGAGCGCGGCGAGGCCGAACGCAACAGCACCCTGCGCGATACGCTGGCGCGCACGCTGCAGGAGCTGAACCAGACCGCCGACCAGCGCGACCGCGCCGTGCAGGAGCGCGACTCGTACAAGGCCAGCTACGCCGAACTGGAACGCGAAGTCGTCGAGGCGCAGGAGCAGCAGCAGAACCTGGTCTACCGTCTCACCGAACGCGCCGCGGACAGCGTGCAGGAGGCCGAGCGCATCGTGCAGCTGGCCGGCATCAAGCTCGCGGAGATCATCCCCGGCAAGCACACGCCGGCGCCGGCCGCCCAGGGCGGCCCGTTCGTGCCGGTCGGCCGCAGCGAGCGGCCCATGGAACCGACGCAGGCCGCGCTGGCGCTGCTCGACCAGCAGCTCGACCGCTGGGACGCGCTGCAGGGCCTGCTGCGCGCCATGCCGTTCGCGCCGCCGCTGGAAGAGTACAGCGTGTCCAGCACCTTCGGGGCACGCCTCGATCCGTTCACGCAGACCTCCTCGCAGCATTTCGGCATCGACCTGCGCGCGCCGCGGCGCACGCTGATCCATGCTCCGGCCCCGGGTACGGTGCTGTTCGCCAGCCGCAAGGATCGCTACGGCAAGTTGATCGAAATCGATCACGGCATGGGCGTCGTCACGCGCTACGGCCATCTCGACGAGATGCTGGTGAAGCCCGGCGACAAGGTCGGCTTCCGCACCAAGATCGGCATGGTCGGCAACACCGGGCGCACCTCGGGCTCGCACCTGCATTACGAGATCGTGGTGAAGGGCAAGCCGCTCGACCCCGCGCGTTTCCTCGAGGTCGGCCGCCACCTCTACAAAGAGGCCGACGGCGCCAAGGCAGGCAAGGGCGTGAACAAGGTTGCCGCCAAGCCCGCGCCCAAGTCGCCTTCGGCCGCCGGCGCCGTAAAGGGCGCCGTCGACACGATGGACGGCGAGGGAGGAGACGGCGCGTCCAAGGACGGCAAGACAGCCAGGAAGGGCAAGCCGAAGAGCAACGTCGCACGCAACTAGCGGTTCCCGCGCCGGGATCTTCGATCCGGTCCCCCGGGAACGGGGACGTGGCGCCGGTGCCGCGCCACCGGGAGACGGGAACCATGGACATCAGACGCATCATCGGCAAGGGCAACAGCCGCGCGGCCGAGGCCAGTAAGGGCGCGCCGCCCGCAGCGTCCGGCAAGATCGTCGCGGCGGCGTCGCGCAAGGCATCGGCGCCCTCGCTGATCAGTGCCGACCTGCGCATTGTCGGCGACCTGTCGAGCGCCGGCGACATCCATATCGACGGCACGGTCGAAGGCGATATCCGCTCGGCCAAGCTCCTCGTCGGCGAGGGCTCGCAGGTCCACGGCTCGATCGCGGCCGACGAGGTTCGTGTCTGCGGCACGGTGGTCGGCCAGATCCAGGCGCGCCGGGTCGAGCTTACGCGCAGCGCGCGCGTCACCGGCGACATCGTGCACGAGCTGCTGTCAATCGAATCCGGCGCGCATCTCGAAGGCAATTGCCGGCGCATGGACGCCGATCAGCGCGTATCGGACGCCGTGGTCAGCTTGGCCGACGCCGTGCCGAACCCGCTGTCGTCGAAGAAGAACGGCGCAGCCTGAATGCCTGCCTGAGCCCGCGCGGCCGGCTGGCGCTGGCTCCGCGCGGCGCTGTCAGTCGCCCTGCAGCGCCCGGGAGTACACGCCCGGGTCGACGTTGCCGCCCGAGCAGACCACGGCCACGATGCGGCCCCGCGCATCAAGCTTGCCGGCGAGCACGGCGGCGAGTGCGACGGCGCCTCCCGGCTCGACCACGACCTTGAGGTGCGCGAAAGCGGCCGCCATGGCGCCGGCGACCTCCTGGTCGCTGACGACATGGCCGCCGGCCACCGTGCGCCGATTGATCGAGAAGGTGAGCTCCCCCGGCATCGGCGCGAGCAGCGCATCGCAGAACGACTTCGCGCCGGGCACCGCCTGCTCTCGGCGGCCGGACTTCAGCGACCGCGTCGTGTCGTCGTAGCCTGCCGGCTCGGCGGCATGGACCGGCACGCCGGGAAGCGCGTGCTTCAGCGCCAGCGACGTCCCGGCGATCAGGCCGCCGCCGCCGCAGGGCACGATGACGGCGTCCGGCCGGGCGCCAAGCGCCTCGACCTGCGCCGCGATCTCCAGCCCGATCGTGCCCTGGCCGGCGATGACATGCGGATGGTCGAAGGGCGGCACGAGGCTGGCGCCCTTCTTCTCGGCGATGCCTTGCGCCACCGCCTCGCGGTCCTCGCGCTGCCGGTCGTACAGCACGATCTCGGCGCCCCAGGCGCGCGTGCTCTCGACCTTGATGGCCGGCGCGTCCGACGGCATCACGATCGTCGCCGGCGCGCCCAGCATGCTGGCGGCGGCCGCGACGCCCTGCGCGTGATTGCCCGAGGAGAAGGCGACCACCCCGGCCTTGCGCCGCTCCGGCGCGATGCGGCTGATGCAGTTGTAGGCGCCGCGGAACTTGAACGAGCCGGTCACCTGCAGCATCTCCGGCTTCACCAGCACGCGCCCGCCGGCCATGCGGTTGAGCGCGGGCGATTCGAGAAGCGGCGTCAGCACGGCGTGGCCGGCGATGCGCTCGGCCGCGGACTCGATGTCGGCGATGCCGGGGGGCGCGAGCTCAACGGTCGGCGAGGAACTCATTCAGGGCCGCCTCCACTTCCGGCTCTTCCAGGGTCGGCGCGTGGCCGACGTCGCGCACGGTCACGCGCATGAGATCGGGCTTCTCCTCGGCCATGCGGTCGAAGGCTGCGGCCGTCACCACGTCGGACCAGGCGCCGCGCAGCGCCAGCACTGGCACGTTCTTGAGCGAGCGGTAGTATGGCCACAGGTCGGGCAGGGGGCCGCGCACCAGGCGCTTCAGGCTGCGCGCCAGGTTGACGTCCCAGTTCACGTGCAGCTTGCCGTCCGGCGCGTGGTGATAGGTGTTGTGCACCATGCGCTGCCAGATGTGGTCGTTGCGCTTGCTCAGGTGCGGGAAGCGATCGGCCATGTGGCGCGACGCCGCCTCCCAGTCCGGCTGCGGCTCGTCCTCGCCGACATAGTCGATGATGCGCGCGATGCCGGCGACGTCGAACTCCGGCCCGGTGTCGTTGAGCACGACGGCGCCGAGCACGGCCGGCATGGCGACGCCGAATGCCATCGCAAGCACGCCGCCGAGCGACGTGCCGATGACGATGGTGTGGCCGAGCCGCGCCACCGACACGAGCTGGCGCAGGTCGTCCAGGTAGACCTCGGGCCGGTAGTTGCGCCAGTCGCGGTCATACTCGCTCTGTCCGCGCCCGCGCAGGTCCGGGCAGACCACCCGGCGCTCGCGCGCGAGC
>CAZLBB010000056.1:0-17674 GCA_964557415.1 uncultured Rhodospirillaceae bacterium | reverse complement strand
GCTCTGTCCGCGCCCGCGCAGGTCCGGGCAGACCACCCGGCGCTCGCGCGCGAGCCGGCGCGCGAGCAGGTCGAAATCCCGGCAGTTGCGCGTGAGCCCGCCCAGGCACAGCACCGGCGAACGCGTCGAGCCGGGATCGCCGTATTCGCGGTAGTACAGACGGATGCCGTCGCGCGAGTAGTAGTACCGGTCGCGCCAGTCCTGCGCCTCCAAGGGCAGCTTCGTGCTCACATCCGGCTTTTCATCTGTTGGGTTCGTCGGCCACGCAACATTCGCCATGGCCGGGTCAGTCCCGGCCATGGCGATCTTGGTGTAGTGGAATATTGTGCGCCGGTCACGTCGAGACTGGTATTACAACCCCAGCAGCCCCGGGACCTCGTCGAGGCTGCCGACGACGATCTCGGGCGGGCTGGGCAGGCGGTCGGCCGGCAGCCTGCTGCGGTTGACCCAGGCGACATGGAAGCCGAAGGACTGCGCGCCATGCGCGTCCCAGGCGTTCGACGAAAGGAAGCAGATGCGGGCAGCCGGCAGACCCAGTCGCTCGGCGGCGCGGCCATAGACGGCCGGGCTCGGCTTGTAGACGCTGACCTCGTCGATCGAGATCACCAAGTCGAGGTCGTCGCGGATCTTCGCAGCGGCAACGCCTGCGGCCAGCATGCTGGCCGAGCCGTTCGACAGGATCGCCGTGCGCATGCCGGCGTTCTTCAGGCGCCTGAGCACGCCGGGCGCCTCGGGATAGGCGTCGAGCTGCAGGTAGAGCTGCATCAGCTCGGCCCTGAGCGCCGGGTCGCTCAAGCCCAGATGCTCCATCGCGTAGTCCAGGCTCTCGCCGGTGACGCGCCAGAAGTCAGTGTGCCGGTTCATCAGGCTGC
Organism: uncultured Rhodospirillaceae bacterium; assembly: GCA_964557415.1. Classification (GTDB taxonomy): domain Bacteria; phylum Pseudomonadota; class Alphaproteobacteria; order JAEULC01; family JAEULC01; genus JAEULC01. The sequence goes on along the minus strand of CAZLBB010000056.1, from coordinate 16,802 downwards.
GCAGCCACGTGTACTCAAGCTGCTTCTGGCGCCACAGCTGGACCAGCGCCTCGGCCTGCGGCAGCTTCGCGGCGGCGCTGCGCCGGACCGCCGAGGCGAAATCGAGCAGCGTGCCGTAGGCGTCGAACACGCACGCGGCGATGTCGGGCAGGCGCGGCCCCGGTGCGACCATGACCGAAGCTCAGCGCGACGTGGCGCCGGGGGCGGCGGCGCTGGCCGCGGTCGTCTGCGGCGCACCGCCGTTCAGGCGCACCCGGTAGACGAAATGGTTCTCCATCACGCGCTGCACGTAGCTGCGCGTCTCGTCGAACGGAATCATCTCGATCCAGTCGACCATGGATTCCTCGTCCACGCGGGGATCGCCGTAGTCGCGCATCCAGCGCCGCGACCGGTTGGGGCCGGCATTGTAGGCGGCGAGCGCGGCCGGTACGCCGCCCATGTCCTCGATCATCGCCTTCAGGTAATGGCGGCCGAGCGACACGTTGTAGTGCGGGTCGTCGGTCAGGGCGCCCACCTGGTAGCCGACCTTCATCTCCTTGGCGACCACGCGCGCCGTGTCGGGCATGAGCTGCATCAGGCCACGCGCGCCGGCGCGGCTGACGGCCTCGCGGTCGAAGCCGCTTTCCTGCCGGATGACCGCGTGCACCAGCGCGAGGTCGAGCCCGTCCGAGGCCGGCTTCAGCGCCAGGATCGGATAGCCCGAGACGGACAGCGGAGCGCCTTTGCGCTCGGCCAGGCGCGCGACGCGCACGGCGAGATCGGGCAGGTCCATCGCCAGCGCCAGGCGCGCGACCAGCGCGAATTCCTGCGTGCCCTCCGCCTGCTGCGCCATGTGGCGGAACAGCAGCTTCATGCGGTCGCGCTCGCCGATCTCGGCCAGCATGCGCGTAAGCCGAGGAATCTCGGCCTTGTCGAACGCGGCGGCCTGCAGCGGCGTCGGGTCGCTCTCCTCCGCCAGGATCGAGGCGGGATCGAGGCCGAGCAGCCCGGCCGCGAGCTGTCCGTAGAACGTGGTGCCGTGCTTGGCGGCGCGCTCGTACCACGCCCGCGCCGCCACCTGGTCGCCCGCGTCGGTCGCCGCGCGGCCCGACCAATAGGCCGCCCGCGCCAAGCTGACCGGGTAGCGCACCGACTCGTAGAGCGTCTTGAAGTGCTGGCGCGCCTCGGCGTGGTCGCGTAGGAAGCGCAGCGAGATCCAGCCCGCCAGGAACTCGGCCTCGGCCAGGCTTGGGCCGCCGTCCTGCCGGTGGTCCTTGGCCAGCCGATAGGCGAGCGACACGTCTCCGCCCTGCAGCGACCGGCGGATCACGTAGCTGAGCTCGGTCCACCACTCGCCCGGCCGGGCGAGGTCGTGCGGCAGGTTGAGCAGAAGATCGCGCGCGCCTTCCATGTCGTTGTTGCGCCGGCGGAAGCGCAGCCGATCGAAGATCAGCCCGGGGTCGTGCTTCAGCTCGGGCGACACCTTCGCCAGTGCGCTATCGATGCCGCCTTCGCGGCGCATCAGGCGGATGCGCGCTTCCGCCAGGCGCCGGTAGGGCTCGTCCACGCGCGTCATCATGCGGCGCGCCGCCGGCACCTGGTTGTCCCACAGCAGGCGGTCGAGCCGCGCGATATGGTCCTTCTCGGTCAGGACCGTGCGGTGGCGGGCGAGGAACTGGCGCTCCTCCAGCGCATCGATGTTGGCGCCTATCCAGGCGGCCCGGACCAGCTCCTGCGCCTCCTCGCCACGGCCGAGCCGCAGATAGAGCTCCGCCAGCGCCTGCATCCCCTTCCAACCCTGCGGCGGATTGCGCGAGTACCAGGCAAGCGCTGCCTCATCGCTCTGGCTCGCGGCCTGGTCCTCGGCGCGCTGGCGCAGCGTATTGAGATAGGGCCAGTTCGGATTGGCGTCGATGAAGCCGACGATACTGGCGAAGTCGCCCGTGCTCGCCAGCTCTAGCGCACGCAGCAGCTTGGCCGGCAGCTTTTCTTTCGCCTGCGCCGCGAGGCCGTGCGCCTCGCCGAACCGGCCGTCGCGCGCCTTGGCGAAGGCTTCCTTGTAGAGCGCGCGGTCCCGGTCCGAGAGCAGCGGTTTCAGGAGCGCGGCATCGACCGGCTTGCCCGTCTTCTTCTTCGCGTCGGCCGGCGTCTTCAGCGCCGCCTTGCCGACCCCCTTGTCGTCCTTGGCTTTCTTTACGGGCGTCGATTTCGCCGTCGTCGTCGCGGCCCCGCTCTTCTCGGCCGGGTTCTTTTCGAGCTTCTTGTCCGGCGTCTTCTTCTCGGCCGATTTCCTCTCGCCGCCCCGGACCACCACCGGCGCCTTCTGCGCGGGCGCCGCGGCCTTCTTGGCGGCCGGCTTTTCCGCCGATGCCCTCGGCGCTCCCTCGGGCGCGGGTTCGGCTGCATGCGCGGACGGCGCGCACAAGCCCAACGCGGCGACCAGCGACAGTAGGGACAGACGAAGGGAGCTCGGCATGTTCCCCTTTGCCCGCCGACGGCGGATCGGGCGGGATCGTTCGGCCTTATACCAAGCGAATCAGGGATTTACAACGCGCAACTGCGCACCGCCGGCGACGCCGGAGTCGCACCCGGCTCGCGGTTGTGGTATCGCGGTCCTGGCTGATCGCGCGGGGCCGAGGGCGCCCGGCGCACCGTAGGTCCCTCGCCGCGATCCATGTCCATGTCGAGAAGCCGATCCGGTTGAACCCTTGAGGCGAGGTCCATGAGCCACGTTTTTCCGCGCGACACGCGCGCAGCGCCGCCGGCCGCCGCGCATGCCGAGGGCATCACCATCACCGACGCCGAAGGGCGGCGCTATATCGACGCGTCGGGCGGCGCGGCGGTTTCCTGCCTCGGCCATGGCGACCGGAAAGTGGTCCAGGCGATCGCGGACCAGGCCGCGCGCCTTGACTATGCGCATACCAGCTTCTTCACCAGCGAGGCCGCCGAGGCGCTGGCCGACCATCTCGTGCGCAACGTTCCGGCCCCGCTCGATCGCGTCTACCTGGTCGGCAGCGGGTCGGAGGCGAACGAGGCGGCGATCAAGATGGCGCGGCAGTACTTTCTCGAGATCGGCGAGCCCGACCGCCGCGTCTTCATCTCGCGGCGGCAGAGCTATCACGGCAACACGCTCGGCGCGCTCGCGGTCGGCGGCAACGTCTTCCGCAAGGCGCCTTACCAGCCGCTGCTGATGGACGTGCCGCTGATCGCGCCGTGCTTCGCCTATCGCTTCAAGCGCGACGACGAGAGCGAGGAGGCGTACGGAAGGCGCGTCGCCGACGAACTCGATGCGGCGATCCTGAAGGCGGGGCCCGGCAACGTGGCCGGCTTCTTCGCCGAGACCGTGGTCGGCGCCACGGCGGGCGCCGTGCCAGCCGTGCCCGGCTATTTCCGGCGCATCCGCGAGATCTGCGACCGCCATGGCGTGCTCCTGATCCTCGACGAGGTCATGTGCGGCACGGGCCGCACCGGCACGCTGCACGCCTTCGCACAGGAAGGCATTGCGCCAGACCTGCTCATCCTCGCCAAGGGGCTCGCCGGCGGCTACCAGCCGATCGGTGCGGTCATGGCCAGCAGGACGGTCTATGACGCCTTCGCCCGCGGCAGCGGCGTGTTCATGCACGGCCATACCTACGCCGCGCACCCGGTCGCCTGCGCCGCGGCGCTCGCGGTGCAGCACCGGCTCGTCGAGGATGGCCTGGCAGCGCGCGTGGCGCCGCTTGGGGCGCATCTACAGTCGGCCCTGGTCGAGCGCTTCGGCAACCACCACCATGTCGGCGACATCCGCGGGCGCGGCCTGTTGCAGGCGATCGAGCTGGTAAAAGACCGCGCGACGCGCGCGCCGTTCGACCCGTCACTCAAGCTGCACACGCGCATCAAGCGCGAGGCGATGGCGCGTGGGCTGATGGTCTATCCAATGGGCGGCACGATCGACGGCAAGCAGGGCGACCATGTGCTGCTGGCGCCGCCGTTCATCGTCGAGGAGCCGCAGATCGACACGATCGTGGGCCTGCTGGGCGAGGCGGTGGACGCCGCGCTGCAAGCCGCGAAGGCTTGAGCCGGATCAGACGCGGAGCCAATAGGCGAAGACGGCGAGGCCGGCCTAGCAAGGCCGGTCGCCCTCGATCGTGACGCGATGCATGCGCCGGACATGGCCGTGGTAGTCGTTGACCGGGTTGTGCTGCGCCGATCGGTTGTCCCAGAACGCCAATGAGCCGGGCTGCCAGCGGAAGCGGCAGGTGAACTCCGCCTGCACTTGGTGGCGGAACAGAAAGTCGAGCAGCGGTCGGCTTTCCTCCTCGGTCATGCCGTCGAATCGCGTCGTGTGCGCCACGTTGACGTAGAGCGCCTTGCGGCCCGATTCCGGATGCGTGCGCACGACCGGATGCGAGGCCTCGAACACCTCGCGCGCCGCCCGGCCCGGGCTGGTGGCGATGCGGTCCTCGCGGGTGCGCGTGACGTCGGCCTTGGCCGAGCTGCTGATCGCCCGCAAGGCTCCCAGCATGCGCTTCATCCCATCCGACAACGCCTCGTAGGCGAGGAACATGTTGGCAAACAGCGTGTCGCCGCCGAAGGGCGGCACCTCGAGCGCGTACAGCATCGAGCCCATCGGCGGGATCTCGAGATAGGTGGTGTCCGAATGCCAGATGCCGCCGAAATTGACCCGCTCGTGTTCCAGCTTGACCACCTCGATCACCTCGGGCTGCTCCGGCAGGCCTTTGACGAACGGGTAGTGAGCGAGCGGTCCGAAGCGACGCGCGAACGCGGCCAGCCCGGCCGGCGGGAGCGCTTGGTCGCGCAGGAAGATCACCAGGTGGTCGAGCAGCGCCCGGCGCAACTGCTCGACGGTCGCGTCGTCGAGCGGCCGGGACAGGTCGACGTCGCCGATCTCGGCCCCCAGCGCGCCGGCGATGGGGCGAATGTGGATCGCGTTGCTGCGCATCAGGCCGGCACTGCCTCCCTGTCGCCGCGGGCTCCCGGCCGGAGTCGCGCGAAATCCGCCGCCGGCGCGGGCTTCGCCGCTTGCGGCCCGGCGGGGCGGGGGATATCGTGCCCGGGTTGCGCCCCGCATGCATCCGGGGGCCGGGAGGATACCATGTTGAGAGGCTCGCTCGTCGCCCTGATCACGCCGTTCCGCAACGGCAAGGTCGACGAGAAGGCGTTCCAGTCCTTCGTGGACTGGCAGATCAAGCAGGGTACGCACGGGCTGGTTCCCGTCGGCACCACGGGCGAATCGCCGACTCTGAGCCATGCCGAGCACAAGCGCGTCGTCGAACTGTGCGTCGAGGTCGCCAAGGGCCGCCGCCCGGTCGTGGCCGGCACGGGCTCCAACTCGACCGAGGAGGCGATCGACCTGACGCGCCACGCCAAGAAGGCCGGCGCCGATGCGGCGCTGATCGTCACGCCCTACTACAACAAGCCGACCCAGGAAGGCCTCTACCTGCATTTCAAGGCGATCGCCGAGGCAGTTGACCTGCCGATCATCATCTACAACATCCCGCCGCGCTGCGTGATCGACATGACCGTGCAGACCATGGCGCGGCTGGCGAAGCTGCCCAACATCGTCGGCGTCAAGGACGCGACCAACGACCTGACGCGGCCGACCCGCACCAAGCTCGCCATCGACAAGAAGTTCTGCCAGCTCTCGGGCGAGGACGGCACCGCGGTCGCCTACCTGGCGCAGGGCGGCGACGGCTGCATCTCGGTCACCGGCAACGTCGCGCCACGCATGCTGGCCGACCTGCACGAGGCTTGGCAGAAGGGCGACGTGAAGACCGTGCAGCACATCAACGAGACGCTGATGCCGCTGCACGAGGCGCTGTTCTGCGAGACCAGCCCGGCGCCGGTGAAATACGCCGCGAGCCTTCTGGGGCTCAGCAGCGACGAAGTGCGCCTGCCGCTGGCGCCCGCCTCGGAGACGGCGCGCCAGCGCGTGCGCGAGGCGATGACCGCGGCCGGCCTCCTGAACGAGGAACCGCGCCGGCGCAAGGCGGGGTAAGGTGGCGGCCGACGGCGCGGTCAAGGACCGCGAGGCCGCCCGCCGCTTCGCCGCGCAGAACCGCCGGGCGCGGCACGACTACCAGATCGACGGCACCTTGGAGACGGGCATCATGCTGCTCGGCTCCGAGGTGAAGTCGTTGCGCGCGGGCCGCGCCTCGCTGGCAGAGGCCTGGGCCGGCGAGAAGGGCGGCGAGCTCTATCTCTTCAACTGCAATATCCCCGAATACGCCGCCGCCAACCGCTTCAACCACGAGCCCAAGCGCCCGCGCAAATTGCTGGTGCACCGGCGCGAGCGCGCCAAGCTGCTCGGCGCGATCAAGCGCGAGGGCATGACGCTGGTCCCCTTGAGTGTCTACTTCAACCCGCGCGGCATCGCCAAGGTCGAGCTCGGCCTCGCCAAGGGCAGGCGCAAGGAAGACAGGCGCCAGGCCATCAAGGACCGCGACTGGCAGCGCGACAAGTCGCGGCTCATGCGGGCGAAGGGATAGGGGCGAGGCGCGGTCCCGTCAGGCCGCCGGCCCGAGCCCGCCGCCGGTTTGGTCCTATTGTTACAAGTTGTTAGTATTTTTCGATCTACTCTGGGTTCAGCAAGGGGCGCTGTCGTGGGATAGCCCGCAAGCTGGCATGGTTCGGCTTGTGGCTGGCGGTCATGTGGATCGCCGGCCCGGGTGCGTCCGTGCCGGCCGAGACAGAGCTGGTCATCGCGACGCAGGAATGGGCACCCTATCAGACGGAAGCCGGCGGGCGGCAGGGCGGCATCGCGGTCGACGCGATGCGTTGCGTGCTCGATCGGCTGGGCGCGCGATACCGCTTCGTCTTCCTGCCCTGGCGGCGCGCGCAGGAGGACGTGCGCGCCGGCCGGGCCGATGCCTTCTTCGCGGCGTCGCGATCGGCCGAACGCGATGAATACGCGGTCTTCTCCGTGCCGATCGCGCCCCAGGTCTGGACCTGGTACTTCCCCCGGGGGGCCTCCATGCGGCCGGACGACCCGGCCTTCAAGGCGACGGCCCGCATCGGCGCGACCGCCGGCTCGAACATGGCGGCGTGGCTGGCGCGGGACGGCTATCTTGTCGAGGACGATATTCGCTCGATGGCGCAGCTCGTCGCCATGTTGCGCGCGCGCCGGGTGGACGCGGTGCTAGCCAACGCGCTCACCTTTGCGGAAGCCATGCGCGCTATCGGGCAGTCACCCGACACATTCGAGTCGCGCGTCGAGCGCTCCGAGCCGCTGGGGGTCTATTTCGGCCGCCATTTGCTCTCGCGGCGACCCGGGTTTTTGGAAGCCTTCAACCGGCATGTCCCGCCCTGCACCGGCCGATAACGGGGCGGCCGCGTGAGGCGCTGGCTCAGCTGGGGCCCGCAGCGTGGCCGGCTGGCCTTCCGCCAGGTGGTGGTCGTCGGCGTCGGCACCGCGGTCCTGGCGGCGCTCGCCGCCGGCTTCGCCATCCATGCCGATCTCCGCAGCGAGCAGGAGAAGCTGCGCGTCGACATCGATCACATGCTCGAGTTGGTGCGCGGCCCGGCGACGGAGGCGGCCTTCGCGCTGGACCCCTCGCTGGCGCAGAGCGTGGTGCAAGGATTGCTGCGCATTCCCGCCATCGCCGAGGTGCGCATCGTCGACGACTTCCGCCAGCCCCTGGCCGAGGCCCGGCAGCGCACGCGGCCCGTCGGACTCGACGCGATCGACGCCTTCGTGTTCGGCGACCGGTTCGAGCGCAGCATCGTCCTGGTCCGCGTCGAAGGCGCCGCAAACCGCGAGGTGGGAAAGCTGCTCGTCGCCGCCGATCCCTTCAGCCTCGCGAATCCCTTCTTCGGTCGCGCCGTTCGCACCGGAGTCCTCGCGATCGCCTGGAGCGCGCTCATCGCCACGATGCTGTTCCTGGTCCTGTATTTCCTCACCACCCGGCCGCTGATGGCGATCTCGCAGGCGCTGGCGGAGATCGACCCGCACGCCCCGGCGGCGCGCCGCCTGGCTGGGTTCCGTCTGCATCGCGACGACGAGATCGGCGGGCTGGTGGACTCGATCAACGGCCTGGTGCAATCGACCGACCGCTCGATCGCAGAGGCCGGGCGCGCGGCCGCGGCGCTCGGCACCAGCGAGGCGCGCCTGTCCGCCATCATGAACCACGCCACGGCGGCAATCTCGATCAAGGACATGCTCGGCCGCTACATCTTCGTCAACCGGCGCTTCGAGGCCGTGTTCCAGGCGCCCGCCGGCGAGGTGCTGGGCAAGACCGACGGCGACCTGTTTCCGGCCGATGTCGCCGAGCGGCTGCGCGCCGAGGACGCGGTCGTCGTCGCCGGCGGCAAGGCGGTCGAGACGGAGGAGGAGCTTCGCCGCGTCGGCCCGGCCCGGCACTACCTGACCAGCCGCTTCCCGCTGTTCGGCGTCGACGGCCGCGCCTATGCCGTGTGCGCCATCGCCACCGACACGACCGAGCGGCGGCAGCTCGAGCAGCAGCTGCGACAGGCACAGAAGATGGAGGCGATCGGCCAGCTCACCGGCGGCATCGCGCACGACTTCAACAACCTGCTCACCGTCATCCTCGGCAACGCCGAGCTGCTCGAATCCGAGCTGGGGTCGCGGCCCGACCTCAAGCAGATGGCTGGGCTCGCGCGCCAGGCGGCCGAGCGCGGCGCGCAGCTCACCAAGCGGCTGCTCGCGTTCTCGCGCCGGCAGCCGCTGGACGCCAGGCGTACGGACGTCACGGCGCTGGTCCATGGCATGGGCGAGCTTCTGGGCCGCGCGCTGGGCGAGCAGGTGACGATCGATCTGGCGCTCAAGAGCGGCACGTGGCCGGCGCTGGTCGACCCGACGCAGCTCGAGGCTGCGTTGCTGAACCTCGCCGTGAACGCGCGCGACGCCATGCAAGGCGGCGGCCGCCTGACCATCGAGGCCGGCAACGTGCGCGTGGACGCCGCGGACCCGTCGCGAACCGACATCGCTCCCGGCGAGTACGTGATGGTCGCCGTCTCCGATACCGGCATCGGCATGACGCAAGAGGTTCTGGCGCGCGCCTTCGAGCCGTTCTTCACGACCAAGGAGGTCGGCAAGGGCACGGGCCTCGGCCTCAGCATGGTGTATGGCTTCGTCAGGCAGTCCGGCGGGCATGTGCGGATCTACTCCGAGCCGGGCCACGGCACCGCCGTGAAGATCTACCTGCCGCGCGCCGGCGCGGCCGACACGGCGCCCGCCAGCGCAGCCGCCGCGGCCGCCGCCAGAAGCGGCGGCGAGACCGTGCTCGTGGTCGAGGACAACGAGCTGGTGCGCCCCCATGTCGAGCGGCTGCTCAAGGACCTCGGCTATCGTGTGATCGCCGCGCCGGACGGGCCGCAGGCGCTCGATGCCATCCGGCGCACCCCCGGCATTGACCTCTTGTTCACTGACATGGTGATGCCCGGCGGCATGGACGGGCTCCGCCTCGCGGAGGAGGCGCGGCGCCTCAAGCCGGCCTTGCGCGTGCTGCTGACGTCCGGCTTCACCGAGGCCGCGCTTGCCAGCCGCGCCACGGCCGGCGGCGACGTGCAGGTCCTCGCCAAGCCCTACCGCCGGCAGGACCTGGCGACGCGCGTGCGCCAGATCCTCGACGCGCCGCCGCCGCGCGCCGACTGACGCGAACTCGGATCATGCGTGCCGTCCGGGCCGATTGCGGTCCGCGCCTTCCTTGCGGGAGCGGCAGGGGCGGGAGGGAGCCTCGAGAAGGCTCGTTCTATCCCAGCCGCCGCCGCATCTCAGCGAACACGGCCTCGAACATTGCCGTGGTCAGCTTGCCGGTGTTGGTGTTGTAGCGCGAGCAGTGGTAGCTGTCGGCCAGCAAGAGGCCGCTCGCCAGCGCATGCACCGCGCCGTGGCGGAACCTGAAGGCCGAGACGCGCATGTCGAGCGCGGCGAGGACGGCGCCGTGCGCGATGCTGCCGAGCGCGACTATGGCCTCGAGGCGCCGGAGATGGGCGATCTCGGCCTTGAGGAACGGGCGGCAGGCGGCGACCTCGCCGCCCGTCGGCTTGTTCTCGGGCGGCACGCAGCGCACGGCGTTGGAGACGCGGCAGTCGACCAGCTTCAGGCCGTCGTCGCGCCGCTGCTCGTAGATGCCGATGGCGAAGCCGAACTTGCGCAAGGTGGCGTAGAGCAGGTCGCCGGCATAGTCGCCGGTGAAGGGCCGGCCCGTGCGGTTGGCGCCGCGCAGGCCGGGGGCGAGCCCGACGATCAGAAGGCGCGCACCGTCCGAGCCGAAGGACGGCACCGGTGCGTTGTGCCAGTCCGGGAACTGGCCGCGGTTGGCTAGCCGGAAGGCGACCAGGCGCGGGCAGAGCGGGCAGTCGGGCGCGGGTTGGGTGCCCGCCGGGAGCGCCGCAGGCGCCGGCGCCCCGCTCATCGCATCCGGCGCGGCGGCAGCTCAGCCGCGCCGGTAGCGTCCGCCATAGCCGCGGTTGGGGTAGGGCGGCCGCTCGCTGTAGCCGCCGCGGTCGAGAAAGCCCGGGCGCTCGTCGTCCATCGCCACGTTGCCGATGCCGTCGTCCTCGGCGTCGTCGTAGTCGTCGTCGTGGCCCTGCGCCCCGGGGCCCTGCGCCCCGGGGCCCTGCGCCATCGCGTTGTTCTGCTGCTGCTGGGCCTCGCGCTGGGCCTCGCGGTTGGGGTCGCGCGCGCGCGCGATCTCGGGCGCCAGGTCCTGCAGTTCGACGAACACGTCGGCTTGGCGGCGCAGCTCGTCGGCGATCATCGGCGGCTGCGAGCGGATGGTGCTGACCACCGTGACGCGCAGGCCCTTGCGCTGCACCGCCTCGACCAGGCGGCGGAAGTCGCCGTCGCCCGAGAACAGCACGACATGGTCGACATGCGGCGCAATCTCCATCATGTCGATCGCCAGCTCGATGTCCATGTTGCCCTTGACCTTGCGCCGGCCCGTGGCGTCGGTGAATTCCTTCAACGGCTTGGTCACCATCATGTAGCCGTTGTAGTCGAGCCAGTCGATCAGCGGGCGGATGGGGGAATACTCCTGATCCTCGGCCAGCGCCGTGTAGTAGAAGGCGCGCACCAGCCGGCCCTTGCCGCCGAGCAGCTGCAACAGGCGCTTGTAGTCGATGTCGAAGCCCAGCGACCGGGCCGCCGAATAGAGATTGGCGCCGTCGATGAACACCGCGACGCGTTCCGCGGGATAGAAAGTGAGCTCCATGCCTCGTTTGACTCCGTTGCTTGGTCGAAGGAGCGCGCCCAATGCCGCGCCCGACCCGGACAATGACAATGGCCGAACTGCCCGGAGAAATGCCCGGGCCGCCGATCAATGAAAGGAACGATATCATGCCGCCTCAAGGGCTTAATAGCGTTTCCGGCACCCTTCCCATGCATTCGCCGGCCTTGCCAGGCGCGGCCGGGGCCCCTATAGTCGCGCGCCTTCCCATAGGAACCGCCCGAGCCTCCGTGGATTTACGGAGCGCTGCCGATTTTGGAGCGAGACGATGGCCCGCGTTACAGTTGAAGATTGCGTCCTCAAGGTACCGAACCGGTTCGAGCTCGTGATGCTCGCCGCGCAGCGCGCGCGCGACATCTCCTCCGGCGCCCAGATCACGATCGACCGCGACCGCGACAAGAACCCGGTCGTGGCCCTGCGCGAGATCGCCGACGAGACCGTCGACCTGGACCTGCTGCGCGACGGCCTGGTCAAGGGCCTGCAGAAGCATGTCGAGATCGACGAGCCGGAAGAGGACACGATCGACGCGCAGATGGGCGAGAACCTGCTCGGCACGCTCGCCGACAACCCGGCCGCCGCCGGCGTGCGCGATCAGGATGTGCTCGACGAAGAGGACATGCTGATCGAGGGCGGCGACGAGCCGCCGACCGAAGAGACGGAGAAATAAGGGTTTTTCCCTCCCCGGCGAGGCCGTCTGGCCGCGCCGGCCCGGCTTTTCGACCGTTCCGCCTTCCGCCATGCGGCCGGCGCGCGCGTCTGTCGTGCCCGCAGGCCTTTGTATTGAGGGGCTTAGCCGCTTACATTCAATCGATCTAGCGGCAGGAAGGCAGATGCCCCACGGCGGCATGATCCGGCAGTACGAGCTCGTCGAGCGCGTCAAGGGCTACGACCCCTCGGTCGACGAGGAGGCGCTGAACCGCGCCTATGTCTACACGGTCAAGGCGCACGGCACCCAGACCCGCGCCTCGGGCGACCCGTATTTCTCCCACCCGGTCGAGGTCGCCGGCATCCTGAGCTCGATGAAGCTCGACAGCGCCTCGATCATCACCGGCCTGCTGCACGACACGGTCGAGGACACCGGCGCCACGATCGAGGAGATCGAGCAGCTGTTCGGGCCCGACATCGCGCGCCTCGTCGACGGCGTCACCAAGCTGTCGCGCATCGAGCTGCAGTCCGACCAGTCGAAGCAGGCGGAGAACTTCCGCAAGCTGGTGCTGGCGATGTCCGAGGACATCCGCGTGCTGCTGGTCAAGCTGGCCGACCGGCTGCACAACATGCGCACGCTGCATTTCCTCAAGGACCCGGAGAAGCGCAAGCGCATCGCGCGCGAGACGCTGGAGATCTACGCCCCGCTGGCCGAGCGCATCGGCATCAACGAATGGAAGGACGAGCTCGAGGACCTGGCCTTCGCCGAGCTCAACCCCGAGATTCGCCAGTCGATCATCGCGCGCCTGGACTTCCTGAGGGACAAGAGCGCCAACCTGGTCCAGAAGATCATCGACGAGCTGAACCGCACGCTGGCCGAGGCCGGCATCGACGCCTGGGTCTCGGGCCGCGAGAAGCGCGCCTACTCGATCTGGAGCAAGATGCAGCGCAAGGCGGTCGAGTTCGAGCAGATCTCCGACATCGTCGCGTTCCGCGTCGTCGTGAAGACGGTCGAGGACTGCTACAAGACGCTCGGCGCCATCCATGCCGCCTATCGCGTCGTGCCCGGCCGCTTCAAGGACTACATCAGCAACCCCAAGTCCAACGGCTACCGCTCGGTGCACACGGCGGTGTTCGGGCCGCAGCAAGGCCAGCGCGTCGAGGTGCAGATCCGCACCGCCGAGATGCACGAGGTGGCCGAGCTCGGCGTCGCCGCGCACTGGAAGTACAAGCAGGGCGAATGGAAGACCGAGGGCCGCCAGTATCGCTGGCTGCGCGAGCTGCTTGACATCCTCGAGCACGCCGCGGGACCCGAGGAGTTCCTCGAGCACACCAAGCTCGAGATGTTCCGCGACCAGGTGTTCTGCTTCTCGCCCAAGGGCGAGGTGTACGCCCTGCCGCGCGGCGCCACGCCGGTCGACTTCGCCTACGCGGTGCACTCGGCGATCGGCGACAGCTGCGTCGGCGCCAAGATCAACGGACGCCTTGTTCCGCTTCGCACCCAGCTCGCCAACGGCGACCAGGTCGAGATCGTCACCTCCAAGGCGCAGACGCCGAACCCGACCTGGGAGCGCTTCGTCGTCACCGGCCGCGCCCGCGCGCGCATACGCCGCTTCGTGCGCACGCAGCAGCGCCAGCAATACCTGGCGCTCGGGCGCGAGATCGTCGACCGCGCCTTCCGCCAAGGGGGCGAGTCGGTGACGGAAAAGGCGCTGGACGGCGTGCTCAAGACGTTCAAGTGCGCCAGCGTCGAGGACCTCTACGTCCACGTCGGCGAGGGCCATGTCGGCGGCCAGGCCGTGTTCAACGCCGTCTTCCCCGGCCTCAAGGACAAGGGCAAGCCCGCGCCCGCGCTGCCCAAGCCGCGCGGCAAGGCGGCGAAGCACGACGGCAAGGGCGGCTTCGCCGTGCCGATCCGCGGCCTCATCCCCGGCATGGCCGTGCACTACGGCGGCTGCTGCCACCCGCTGCCGGGCGACCGCATCGTCGGCATCGTGACGACCGGCAAGGGCGTCGCCATCCACACGATTGACTGCGAGACGCTGGAGCAGTTCTCCGAGCAGCCCGAGCGCTGGCTCGACGTGGCGTGGGAGGAGGACTCGGCCGGCCCGCGCGTCGGCCGCATCGACGTCATCATCGCCAATTCGCCGGGCAGCCTCGGCAACCTGACCACCTCCATCGGCAAGTACGAAGGCAACATCACCAACCTCAAGATCACCAACCGCTCGCAGGATTTCTTCGAGCTGCTGGTGGACATCGAGGTTCGCGACGTCAAGCACCTGACCAACATCATCGCCGCGTTGCGCGCCTCGCCCGGCGTCAACTCCGTCGAGCGCGCGCGCGGATAGCTCGCGGCTTCTGCTATGATTGCGGGACAGACCGGAAGGATCGCCCCATGACCTCTCGCCACCTGCGCCTCGGCGTCAACATCGACCACGTCGCCACCATCCGCAACGCGCGCGGCGGGCCGCATCCCGACCCGGTGCGCGCCGCCCGGCTCGCGGCCGAGGCGGGCGCCGACGGCATCACCGCGCATCTGCGGGAGGATCGCCGCCACATCACCGACCGCGATATCGAGCGGCTGATGGCCGAGATTGACCGCCCGCTCAACCTCGAGATTGCGGCGACCGACGAGATGCTGGCGATCGCCCTGCGCCACAGCCCGCACGCTGCCTGCCTGGTGCCGGAGAAGCGCGAGGAGCGCACCACCGAGGGCGGGCTCGACGTGGTCAGGGGGCAGAACCATCTCGCGCGCTACGTGGCGGAGTTGAGCGCCGCCGGCATCCGCGTGTCGATGTTCGTCGAGCCCGACCCGCGCCAGCTCGACGCGGCGCGCAAGCTGGGCGCTCCGGTTGTCGAGCTGCACACGGGCGCCTATTGCCATGCCGCGATCGACGGCCGCGCGGCCGACGAGAAGCGCGAGCTGAAGCGGATCGTCGACGCCGCGGGGCATGCCGAGGCGATCGGCCTCGAGTGCCATGCCGGGCACGGCCTCACCTTCGATTCGGTGGCCCCCGTTGCGGCGATCGCGTCCATCGTCGAGCTCAACATCGGCCATTTCCTGATCGGCGAGGCCGTGTTCGGCGGCCTCGACAGCGCCATCCGCCGCATGCGCGCGCTGATGGACAAGGCCCGCGCCGCCGCCATCGGCGCCCGCAGCGCGTGACACAAGCGAGGCATTCCCTGTTCTCCGGTCCCTCCTCCCCTTGCGGGAGGGGGGACCAAATCGGGGTTCCATGATCCTCGGCATCGGCAACGACATCGTCGACATCACGCGGATCGAGCGCACGCTGGAGCGGTTCGGCGACCGCTTCATCGAGCGCGTTTTCACCGAGACCGAGCGCAAGCGCTCGGAGCGGCGCGCCGACCGCGCCGCCAGCTACGCCAAGCGCTTCGCCGCCAAGGAGGCCTGCTCCAAGGCGCTCGGCACCGGCCTCCGCCGCGGCGTATTCTGGCGCGACATGGGCGTGGTCAACCTGGCCTCGGGGCAGCCGACCCTCGAGCTGACCGGCGGCGCGGCGCAGCGCCTGGCCGAGATCACGCCGCCGGGCATGGTCGCGCGCATCCACGTGACCTTGACCGACGACCGCCCCGCGGCGCAGGCGATCGTGATCATCTCGGCCGAACCCGCCGTCGCCGCCGCGCCGCCGGCGCGCCGCTCGGCGCGGCCGGGCAAACTTCCTTGACAGCGCCGCCGCCGCGCGCGTACACCAACCTTCGAGGTCCCTCCTCATGGCAATAAATCGAGAAATTTCAATGGCTTCGAAGGGCCGGAAGGCTGCCGGCGGCTGGGCGGAGACGGTCAAGACCGTCGTCTACGCCGTTTTGATCGCGGTGGTCGTGCGCACGGTCGCCTTCGAGCCCTTCAACATCCCCTCGGGCTCGATGATCCCGACGCTGCTGATCGGCGACTACCTATTCGTGTCGAAATACTCTTACGGCTACAGCCGCTATTCGCTGCCGTTCGGCCTGCCGCTGATCCCGGGCCGCATCCTCTACACGCAGCCCGAGCGCGGCGACGTCGCCGTGTTCAAGCTGCCGCGCGACAACAAGACCGACTACATCAAGCGCATCGTCGGCCTGCCGGGCGACCGCATCCAGGTGAAGGGCGGCGTGCTGCACGTCAACGACCAGCCTGTGAAGCGGGACCGCATCGAGGACCTGGTGCTGCGCGACGGCTTCGGCAACGAGCAGCGTTTCTTCCAGTACATGGAGACGCTGCCGAACGGGCGGAAGCACCGCATCATCGAGATCGGCGACCGCCAGATGAACACCGACGACACGCCGGTCTACCAGGTGCCGACCGGGCACGTCTTCGCCATGGGCGACAACCGCGACAACTCGCAGGACAGCCGGTTCCTGACCGCGGTCGGCTACGTGCCGGTCGAGAACCTGGTCGGCCGCGCCGAGATCCTGTTCTTCTCGACCGACGGCACGGCCTCGTGGTGGGAGTTCTGGCGCTGGCCCTTCGCCATACGCTACGATCGGCTGTTCCAGGGGATCAAGTGAAAGAGCGGCCGTTGATCCGGCCGCCCAACCAAAAGGAATCGCGCGCGGATCAGCGCGCGCGCGGCGGCCGTTGATCCGGCCGCCCAACCAAAAGGAATCGCGCGCGGATCAGCGCGCGCGCCGTTCGCGGCGCGCCATCGACGACCTGGCGGCGCTCGAGGCCGCGCTCGGCTACAGCTTCGAGGATCGCGCGCTGCTCCAGCAGGCGCTGACCCATTCCTCCGCCGCGGCGGCGCGGCTCGATGACAACCAGCGGCTCGAGTTCCTCGGCGACCGCGTCCTGAGCCTGGTCCTGGCCGAGCTGCTCTACCGCCGCTTCCCGCGCGAGGAAGAAGGCGCGCTGGCGCGGCGCCACGCCGCGCTGGCGCGGCGCGACGCGCTCGCCGAGGTGGCGCGGCGCATCGAGCTCGGCCGGCACCTGAGGCTCATCGGTGCCGAGGCCGAGGCGCGCGGACGCGACCAGCCGGGTGCGCTGTCCAA
>CAZLBB010000055.1:0-32831 GCA_964557415.1 uncultured Rhodospirillaceae bacterium | reverse complement strand
TGAACTGGTGACAGCTCACCGCGGTCGCCGCCCGCGCGCCCGTCGCGGCCGCCGAGCCGCCGGGGGCTGAGGACGTCGACGACGCCGAGGCCGCCGAGGTGCCGCCGGCGCCCGAGCCGTTGCGGCAGGTGGCGCGCGGCCCGGCCCCGGTGCTGCAGGGCGCGCCGGCGGGCGAGCGCCTCGACCAGAACCTGCAGGACACCGTGGCGCGCCCCCCCATCAGCGCCAGCGCGGCCAACGCCGCGACCATCGACGCCCCGGCGAGCAAGGCCCCGCCGGCCTCGGGCCCGTCGCGGGTCGTGATCCACGCCATCGCCGACAGCTGGCTGCAGGTCACTGACGGGCGCAGCCCGTCGATCTTCGCCCAGGTCCTGCGCGCGGGCGAAACCTACCACGTGCCCAACCGGCCGGGCTTGCGCTTCGACACCGGCAATGCCGGCGGCCTGGAGATCACGGTGGACGGCAGGCCCGTCCCGCCGGTCGGCCCCTCCGGCTCGGTCCGCCGCAACATCCCCCTCGACGCCGACAAGCTGCTCGCCGGCGCCTACGGCCAACGCTAGCCCGAGGCCGGAGGTTCCGATCGATGTCCGGTCTCCAGCCGGTGCGCGGCACGCACGACCTGTTTCCAGCCGACATGCGGCGCCATCGCGCCGTCATCGACGCCGCGCGCGCGGTCGCCGAGCGCTACGGCTATGGCGAGGTGGCCACGCCGATCTTCGAGTTCACCGAGGTCTTCCAGCGCACGCTCGGCGATACCTCGGACATCGTCACCAAGGAGATGTACACGTTCACCGACCGCGGCGGCGAGCAGATCACGCTCCGGCCCGAATACACCGCGGGCATCGCCCGCGCTTTCATCTCGGGCGGGCTGCAGCAGCAATTGCCGCTCAAGGTCTTCTGCCACGGGCCGATGTTCCGCTACGAGCGGCCGCAGAAGGGCCGGCTGCGCCAGTTCCACCAGATCGACGTCGAGCTTCTGGGCGTGGCGCAGCCGCAGGCCGACATCGAGGTGATCGCGCTCGGCTGGGACATCCTGACCGCGCTGGGCCTGGGCGACCGTTGCGTGCTCGAGCTCAACACGCTGGGCGATACCGCCAGCCGCGCCGCCTACCGCAAGGTGCTGGTCGGGTATTTCCGCGCCCATCTCGACCAGCTGTCCGAGGACAGCCGCGCGCGACTCGAGCGCAATCCGCTGCGCATCCTCGACTCCAAGGATACCGGTGATCGGCGCATCGTCGCCGGGGCGCCATCCTTCGAGCAGTACCTGAACCCCGAATCGGCCGCGTTCTTCGACGCGGTGAAGGCGGGGCTGGACACGCTGAAGATCCCCTACAAGCTCAACCCGCGCCTGGTCCGCGGATTGGACTATTACTGCCACACGGCCTTCGAGTTCACGACCGAAGCGCTGGGCGCGCAGGGCACGGTCATGGGCGGCGGGCGCTATGACGGGCTGATCGAGCTCATGGGCGGGCCGCCGACCGCGGCGATCGGCTGGGCCGCCGGCATCGAGCGCCTGGCCATGCTGATCGCCGAGCCCCCGGCACCGCCGCGCCCGATCGCGCTCGTGCCCATGGGCGCCGACGCCGAGCTCAAGGCCCAGACCCTGGCGCAGACGCTGCGCCGCGCCGGCCACGTGGTCGAGCTCGGCTATGGCGGCAACATGAAACGGCGCCTGCAACGCGCCAACAAGGTGAACGCACGCGCAGCGATCATCCTGGGTGAGGACGAGCTGAAGCGCGCCGCCGCCGCGGTGCGCGACCTGGACAGCGGCGACCAGCAGGAGATCCCGCTGGAGCGGCTGGAGACGCACCTCGCCCAGTTCCGCTACGGCAGCCGTTGATCCGGCCGCCGATTCGAATGTTTGGCGCGCGGATCAGCGCGCGCCTGGGGCAGCCGTTGATCCGGCCGCCGATTCGAATGTTTGGCGCGCGGATCAGCGCGCGCCAGGGCGCGCCGATGACGCGCCCTTCCGTGTTTGCCGCACCGCCGGTAGGCTCGCCTCCATGACGGGCAACCTCCGCGTCAACGAGCCCGCCGCCCTGTTCGTGATCGGCGCCAATCACCGCTCCGCGCCGCTGGCGACGCGCGACCGGCTGTTCTTTGACGAGGCGGGGCATGTGGCGCTGCTCGGGCGCCTCAAGTCGCGCGGCGTCGGCCAGGCGATCGCGTTGGCCACCTGCGACCGGGTCGAGGTCCAGGGCGCGTCGGTCGATCCGCAAGGCGCCATGCGCGCGGTGCTGCAGGCACTGGCCGAAGGCGCCGAGACGAGCGCGGCCGAGATCGAGCCGCATTTCTACAAGCTGACCGGTGCCGTGGCGCTGCGCCATGTCTTCGCCGTTGCCGCGTCGCTCGACAGCCTGGTGATCGGCGAGCCGCAGGTGCTGGGCCAGGTCAAGGCCAGCCACCGCCTGTCGCAGGCGGCGGGCATGAGCGGGCCGGAGCTCGAGGCGGCGCTGCAGGCCGCCTACGCCGCCGCCAAGCGCGTGCGCAGCGAGACGCGCGTGGCCGAGCGGCCGGTCTCGCTCGCCGCGGCCGCGGCCCAGATCGCGCGCGACGTGCACGGCGAGCTTGCGTCCGCCAGCGGGCTGCTGATCGGCATCGGCGACATGGGCGTGCTGCTGGCCGAGCATCTGAAGCAGGCGGGCCTGGGACGCCTGGTCGTGGCGGCGTCCTCGGCCGCGCGGGCCGAGCCCGTGGCGCGCCAGCTCGGCTGCAACCACGCGGCCCTCGACCGGCTGGAGGAGCTGCTGGCCGCGTCGGACATCGTGATCAGCGCCCAGGGCGCCGGCCGCTACACGCTGACCGCGGAAGCGGTGAAACAGGCCTTGCGCCGGCGCCGGCAGCGCCCGATCTTCCTGGTGGACGCCGCCATCCCCGGCGACCTGGCCCCGGACATCGACGCGATCGACGGCGCGTTCCGCTACGACCTAAACGCGCTGGAGGCCGTCGCGATGGCCGGCCGGGCCAAGCGTGAAGCGGCCGCCAAGGACGCGTGGCGCATCATCGAGCAGGAAGTGGAAGCCTTCCAGCGCGACCGGCAGGAGCGCGCGGCCGTGCCGGCGCTCGCCGCGCTGCGCCGGCGCTTCGAGACGGAACGCGAGCGGGTGCTGGCGGCCGCGCCTGGCCTCGACGCGGCGGAGGCGACGCGGCTCCTGGTGAACCGCCTGCTGCACGATCCGTCCGAGGCGCTGCGCGCGCTGGCCGGCCGGGGCGACGACATGGAACGCGAACAGGCCGAGGCGCTGGTGCGCCGGCTGTTCGACCTGGAAGGACCGGAACGGGCGAACGAGGAGGAGCGATGAGCCTGGACGTCAAGCTGGACCGCGTGGTCGCGCGCCACCAGGAGCTGCGCGCCGCGATGGCCAGCGAGACGCCGCTGGATCCGGAAAGCTTCGCGCGCACCGCCAAGGAATACGCCGAGCTGACGCCGGTGGCCGAGGCGATCCTCGACCTCCGCCGCAAGCAGACGGAGCTCAAGGATCTGGACGGGCTGATCAACGACCCGAAAAGCGAGCCGGACATGAAGTCGCTGGCGGAGCAGGAGCGCGCCTCGCTGGCGCAGCTCCTGCCCGGGCTCGAGCAGCAGGTGAAGGTCCTTTTGCTGCCGAAGGACGCGGCGGACGAGAAGAACGCGATCCTCGAGGTGCGCGCCGGCACCGGCGGCGAGGAAGCGGCGCTGTTCGCGGCCGACCTGTTCCGCATGTACCAGCGCTATGCCGACAAGCATCGCTGGAAGTTCGAAACCATGCACCTGAGCGAGACCGGCATCGGCGGCCTCAAGGAGGCGATCGCCTCGATCACCGGCAAGGGCGTGTTCGCGCGGCTCAAGTTCGAATCGGGCGTGCATCGCGTGCAGCGCGTGCCCGCGACCGAGGCGTCGGGCCGCATCCACACCTCGGCCGCCACGGTGGCGGTGCTGCCCGAGGCCGAGGACGTCGACGTGAAGATCGACGAGAAGGACCTGCGCATCGACGTGTTCCGCTCCTCGGGGCCCGGCGGCCAGTCGGTCAACACGACCGACAGCGCCGTGCGCATCACCCACATCCCGACCGGCATCGTCGTGCAGCAGCAGGACGAGAAGTCGCAGCACCGCAACAAGGCCAAGGCGCTCAAGGTGCTGCGCGCGCGGCTGTACGACGCCGAGCGCGCCAAGCGCGACGCCGAGCGCGCCGCCCAGCGCAAGGGCCAGGTCGGCAGCGGCGACCGTTCGGAGCGCATCCGCACCTACAATTTCCCGCAGGGCCGGGTCAGCGACCATCGCATCAACCTCACCCTCTACAAGATCGCCCAGGTGATGGAAGGCGACGCGCTGGACGAGATCATCGACGCGCTGATCGCCGACGACCAGGCGTCGCGCCTGTCGGAGCTGGAATGAGCGGCGGCGCAGGCGTCGCCGCGCTGCTCGACGAAGCTACCGAACGACTGAAGGCCGCCGGCGTCGAGGGCGCAAGGGGCGACGCACGGCGGCTGCTGGCGGCGGCGATGCAGGTCGACCATGCGGCGCTGCTGGCGCGCGACGAACAGCCTGTCGACGAGGGCGCGGCGCAGCGCTTCCGGGACTGGATCGCGCGCCGCGCCCGGCGCGAGCCGGTCGCCCGCATTCTCGGCCGGCGCGGCTTCTGGACCCTGGAGCTGGCGATCACGCCCGATACGCTCGACCCGCGCCCGGACAGCGAGACGCTGGTCGAGGCCGTGCTGCAGCACCTGGCCGGACGGCGCGACGCGGCGCTCGGCATACTCGACCTCGGCACCGGCAGCGGCTGCCTGCTGCTGGCGCTGCTGAGCGAGCTGCCGCACGCCTGCGGCGTCGGCGTCGACCGGGCCTTCGGCGCGGCGGTCGCGGCGCGCGCCAACGCGGTCGCAGCCGGCCTGGCGGCGCGGGCCCGCTTCGTGGTCGGCGACTGGACCCGGCCGCTCGGGGGACGCTTCGACGTGGTCGTGGCCAATCCGCCGTACATCCGGCGCGACGCGCTGGCCGGGCTGATGCCCGAGGTCGGACGGTACGATCCCGTCATGGCGCTGGATGGCGGGCCGGACGGCCTCGACTCCTATCGCGCCATCCTGGCCGACTTGCCGCGTCTCCTGGCGCCCGACGCGGTCGTGGCCTTCGAAATCGGCGCCGGCCAGGGCGATGCCGTTGCAACCCTTCTGCTCCAGTCCCATTTGATGGTTACGCAACGGCGCTCCGACTTGGCCGGCGTCGAGCGATGCATCCTGGCCACAGGTGGGTAAAATCGTCACAGTCGGGCGAATCGGCATTAAAAATCCGATTGGAAATTGCCCGCTGCCCGTCTAGGGTGCCCGCGATGTTGGTGGCCTGCTAGAGCCGCCTGCCCCTCCTAACGAGGGCTGTTGGGGTCTTGCATTCCCATGATCGCCGTGAACGCCTCGGGCGACGGCGAGAACCGGGCCGAACGGCGGTGCCGCTCGGGCATGCGGACCCATTGACCACGTGAGAATCGATGGAGCCATGAGACAAGGTCCGAACAAGCGGTCGCGCGGCCGCAGTGGTCGCAAGCCGCATGTGCCATTGCGCATGCAAACCTTTGACAGCAGCGGCCCGGATGTCCGCATCCGCGGCAACGCGTGGCAGGTACACGAGCGCTACCTGACCCTGGCCCGCGACGCCCAGGCGGCGGGCGATCGCGTCGCTGCCGAAAACTTCTTTCAGCACGCGGACCACTACTACCGCCTGATCAACCTCAACGGCGACGGCCGCCCGCAGCAGCACGGCCAGCATCCGCAGCATGGCCAGCCCATGCCGCCGGGTGCGCCGCAGCCCGGCCCCAACGGTGCCGGCCAGCAAGGACATGGACCGCAGAGCGCTGCACCGCACGGCATGAACGGCCCGGCCAACGGCGTCGACCAGCCGGAACTGGAGCCCGAAGAGGGCGAGCGGCCCGCGCCGCCGATCCCCGTCGGCGACTGAACCAGCACCTTCGCCCGATCCCGGTCGATCGGCCCGGCCCCGCGGCGGACCCGGCCTGACACCCGCGTTCGCGGCGCGACGTCGCCTGCCTATGCCGGCGGGACGAGCGGATCGCCGGTCGCGATCACCCCTTCGTTCAGCACATGGGCGTAGATGCCCATGTCGGGATGGCCGAAGCCGCGCACCAGGGACTGCACCACGTTGATGTCGCGCTGGGCCGTCGACGGGTTGACCGCGGTGGCGGCGCAGCGCTGGATCCGCTTCATCACGCCGAGGCGCACCGAGCCGATGCGGAATTCCTGGCCGATCCAGCCGAACTCGGCCCAGGCCGGCAGCCCCTCGACATGGATGTTGCCGCGGAAGCGGATGGGATCGACCGGCTGGCCGGTCACCCGCTCGAGGTCCTTCACGCTGGCAAGGTTGATGATCGAAAGCACCTTGGCGTTGACGTCGGAGAAATTGTGGCCAGGCGCCGCCACCAGCTTGGGCTGGCCGCGCGCCGCCTCGCCCATGTAGGCGGCGAAGAACTGCTCGATCACCGCGCGGCCCATGGCGTCGTCGAGCCGCCCGCGCGCCACCTGCCGCCCGCCGCGGAGGACCGTCAGCGTCAGCGTTGCGTCGTCGAACCGGGTCTCGAGCGCCGCCAGCTTCTCGTCCCGCATCAGCATCAGAAAATTGGTCTTGGGCATCCATTGCGGATGCGCCGGATCGAACGGCGTCGAGCCGAGCGCGAGGGCGAAGGCGCGGTCGAAGGGCAGCATGGCGGCCGGCCCGACCGCGACGCGGTCGAGCTTCTCGGGCGACAGGCCTTTGACAGGAAAGCGCTGGATGCGGGCGACGGTGGCGGACATGCGCCGCCGACAATAGAGAACGGCCCCGCCGCCGGCAACGGAGGCGGTGCCGCGCGCCCGCGCACCCGGCCGTTGAGCCCGACTATGCCGGCGCGCTTGCCGCTTCCAGCCGCTGGCTCAGCGCCAGCCCTTCCGACAGCGGCGTGTAGCTGAAGCCGGGGAACGCCGCGCGACACGCGGCAATGTCGAACGGCCGGTAGCCACCATGCGGCATCGGGCCCTGGCGCGGCGACGGACGGATCGCGGACCGGCTCCCGGCGGCGGCCACGGCCATCTCGGCGACGCGGCGGAACGAGGTGACCACGCCGGTCGCGATGTTGAGGATGCCGGCGCTGCGATGGTACAGCACGAGCCGGATCAGCTCGGCCACGTCGTCGATCAGCACGTGGTCGCGCCGCTCCTCGCCCTCGCCGAACAGCACGATGTCCTGCCCTTGGGCCGCGAGCCGCCGGAAGCGGTTGGGGCCGTAGCCATTGTGCGGGTCGCCGGCGCCGTAGATCAGGGTCGGCCGGACGACGGCGAAGGGCGTCCTGGTCGCATCCATGAGCAGCACCTCGCGCGCCCGGTGCATCGCGCCATGGGCCGAGCCGGGCTCGGCGCAGGACTCCTCGGTCAAAGGCAAGGGCGCGTCGCGATAGACGGCATCGGAGCTGACATAGACGACATGGGCGACCGGCGCGCGCTGCAGCGCGGCGCAGACCGGCTGGATCATGCGCAGGTTGTCGACCATCATCGCCGCGTCCTTGCACGGCGCGCGCGCCGAGATCACGACCAGCGCGTCCTCTGGTCGCAGCGTGGCGGCGAGCGCCCCGGCCGCTTCCGGCGAAAGCAGATCGAGCCCCGGGCGCCCGAGCCCGAGCGTCGGCACGCCGGCGGCGCCAAGGCGGCGCATCAGCGCCGCCCCGACGAAGCCGCCGGCGCCGAGCACGACCGCGCGCGTCGGCGCCGCCGGCGCCGCGAAAGCGTGATGAAGCATCCTGGACGTTCCCCCGGCCGGACCTTGTGCGGGCGGCACCGTAGCCGGCCGCCATCGCCCTCGGCAAGGCGAACGCTTTGATTCAGGTCATGGCCCGGCCGGCCGGCGGCCGGGAAGCTGCGGCCGGCCCGGCGGACTTGCGCCAGGCCGAAAGACCTCCATATAGGAGGGGCATTCCGCCGGGCGCCTGTCCCTAGGGCCCGGAGCCTGTCCTGCCTCGCGAAGGGGGGGACGCACGCTGGAGAGGATCATGGAATTCGAGAAGTTCACCGAGCGCTCGCAGGGATTCGTCCAGGCCGCGCAAGCCCTCGCCTTGCGCTCCGGCCATCAGCGCCTGATGCCCGAGCATCTCCTGAAGGTCATGCTCGACGACAAGGAAGGCCTCGCGGCCAACCTGATCCGCGCCGCGGGCGGCGACCCGGTGCGCGCGCTGAAGGCGGTGGACGCGGAGATCGACAAGCAGCCAAAGGTCGAAGGCGCCGGCGCCGGGCAGGTCTACATGTCGCCGGAGCTCGCGCGGCTGTTCGACCAGGCCAAGGAAGTGGCCGAGCGCGCCGGCGACAGCTACGTGACCGCCGAGCGGCTGCTGCTGGCGCTGGCGCTGCAGCAGGGCCAGCCCTCGGCGCGAATCCTCAAGGACGCCGGCATCACGCCGCAGTCGCTCAACAAGGCGATCGAGGAGGTGCGCAAGGGCCGCAAGGCCGACACGCCGACCGCCGAGCAGGGCTACGACGCGCTGAAGAAGTACGCGCGCGACCTGACCCAGGCGGCGCGCGAGGGCAAGGTCGACCCGGTGATCGGCCGCGACGAGGAGATCCGCCGCACCATCCAGGTGCTGTCGCGCCGCACCAAGAACAACCCCGTGCTGATCGGCGAGCCCGGCGTGGGCAAGACCGCCATCGTCGAGGGCCTGGCGCAGCGCATCGTCAAGGGCGACGTGCCGGAATCGCTGAAGGACAAGCGCCTCTTGGCGCTCGACCTGGGCGCGCTGGTCGCCGGCGCGAAGTTCCGCGGCGAGTTCGAGGAGCGGCTCAAGGCCGTGCTGCAGGAGGTCACCGCCGCCGAGGGCGACATCATCCTGTTCATCGACGAGATGCACACCCTGGTCGGCGCCGGCAAGGCGGAGGGCGCGATGGACGCGTCCAACATGCTGAAGCCGGCGCTGGCGCGCGGCGAGCTGCACTGCGTCGGCGCCACGACGCTCGACGAGTACCGCAAGCACGTGGAGAAGGACGCCGCGCTGGCGCGGCGCTTCCAGCCCGTGTTCGTCAGCGAGCCGACGGTCGAGGACACGATCTCGATCCTGCGCGGCCTGAAGGAGAAGTACGAGCTGCACCACGGCGTGCGCATCACCGACAGCTCGATCGTCGCGGCGGCCACGCTGTCCAACCGCTACATCCAGGACCGCTTCCTGCCCGACAAGGCGATCGACCTGGTCGACGAGGCGGCGAGCCGCCTGCGCATGGAGGTCGACTCCAAGCCCGAGGAGGTCGACGAGCTCGACCGCCGCATCGTGCAGCTGAAGATCGAGCGCGAGGCCCTGAACAAGGAGAAGGACCCGGCCTCGCGCGACCGCCTCAAGAAGCTGAACGAGGAGCTGAAGTCGCTCGAGGCGAAGTCGAGCGAGCTGACCGCGCAGTGGAAGGCCGAGAAGGAGAAGCTGGCGAGCGCCACCAAGATCAAGGAGAAGCTCGACCATGCGCGCTCGGAGCTCGAGATCGCGCAGCGCGGAGGCAACTACAACCGCGCGGGCGAGCTCGCCTACGGCATCATCCCCGGGCTCGAGAAGGAGCTGAAGGAGGCCGAGAAGGCTGGCGAGAAGCGCATGCTGAACGAGGAGGTGACGGCCGAGACCATCGCCGCCGTCGTGTCGCGCTGGACCGGCATCCCGGTCGACCGCATGCTCGAGGGCGCGCGCGAGAAGCTGCTGCAGATGGAGGACAGCCTGAAGCGCCGCGTCGTCGGCCAGGATGAGGCGATCGTGGCCGTCAGCAACGCCGTGCGCCGCGCGCGCGCCGGGCTCCAGGACCAGAACCGGCCGATCGGCTCGTTCCTGTTCCTCGGCCCCACCGGCGTCGGCAAGACCGAGCTGACCAAGGCGCTGGCCGCCTTCCTGTTCGACGACGACCAGGCGATGGTGCGCATCGACATGTCGGAATACATGGAGAAGCACGCCGTCGCCCGCCTGATCGGCGCGCCGCCGGGCTATGTCGGCTACGAGGAAGGCGGGGCGCTGACCGAGGCGGTCCGGCGCCGGCCCTACCAGGTCGTGCTGTTCGACGAGGTCGAGAAGGCGCATCCCGACGTCTTCAACGTGCTGCTGCAGGTGCTCGACGACGGCAGGCTGACCGACGGCCAGGGCCGCACGGTCGACTTCCGCAACACGCTGATCGTGCTGACCTCGAACCTGGGCAGCGAGATCCTGGCCAGCCAGCCGGAGGGCCAGGACACGGATGCCGTGCGCGGACCGGTGATGGAGGTCGTGCGCCAGGCGTTCCGGCCCGAGTTCCTCAACCGGCTCGACGAGATCCTGCTGTTCCACCGCCTGTCGCGCCAGCACATGAGCGGCATCGTCGAGATCCAGCTCGGCCGGCTCAGGAAGCTGCTGGCCGACCGCAACCTCGCGATCGAGCCGGACAAGGACGCGCTGCAATGGCTCGCCGACCAGGGCTACGACCCGGTCTACGGCGCAAGGCCGCTGAAGCGCGTGATCCAGAAGGAGCTGCAGAACCCGCTCGCCAACCTCGTGCTCGCCGGCACGGTCAAGGACGGCGACACGCTGCGCGTCGGCGTCGGCAAGTCGGGGCTCGAGATCAAGCCGAAGCGGGCGAAGGCGGCGTAACGCCGCCGCGCGATCGGCACGAGCGGGGCAGGACGGCTTCGGCTTGCCCCGCTCGGCGAGTCAACGCTTCACCCTGCGCCTGATCGCCGGCTTGAAGATCGGCGAGGGCCTCCTGCTGCTGGCGGTCGCCGTCGGCATGCTGGTCCTCGAGCTCAGGCAGGTCTGGTTCGACGCCCTGGTCGGCTGGGTCGCCTCCGAGCTGCTGCTGCCGCACGGCAACGTGCTGTTCTGGACCTTGCGCGAGCTCGACCTGCTGCTCGCCGACAACCATCTGCGCGCGTTGGGGCTCCTGGCGCTCGTCTACGCAGCGCTGTTCCTGGTCGAAGGCGTCGGCGTGTGGCTCGCGCGGCGCTGGGCGGAATGGCTGATGGTGATCGCCACCGCCGGCCTGGTGCCGCTCGAGGTCGCGGAGACGCTGTCGCGCCCCAGCGCGGCGAAGCTCGCGCTCATCGCCGCGAACGTCGCGATCGTGCTGTACCTGATCCGCGCGCTGAAGCACCGGCACGCCTGACGGCGCCGGCCGCGTCTACACCGCCACGGCGTGCTTGCGCGCTTCCGGCGCCAGGTAGGCGTCGAAGCACGCCGCCGCGTTGCGCACCAGCGGGCGGGCGTCGTCGGCCAGGCGCACGCGCCAGCCCTCGACCGCGACGATGCCCTGCTGCGCCAGGCCCTGCAGCCGCTCCATCGCGTCGTCGAGGTCGCGCGGGTCGCGGCCGATGCCGCGGGCGACCGCGCCGACGTCGACCTCGAGGTCGCACATCAGGCGCTCGATCACCGCGCGGCGCAGGCGGTCGTCGCCGGTCAGCGCCCGGCCGCGCGCGATCGGCAGCTCGCCCGCGCGAACGGCCTTGCGCCAATGGGCGGTGTCGGTGATCGCCTGGGCGTAGCCCTGCGGCAGGGTCGAGATGCCGGACGGACCGAGCGCGATCAGCGTGTCGGCGCGGTCGGTCGTGTAGCCCTGGAAGTTGCGCCGCAGCGCGCCGGCGCGCTGCGCCTCGGCCAGCTCGTCGTCGGGCAGCGCGAAATGGTCGAAGCCGATCCGCTCGTAGCCGTGCGCCATCAGGCGCCGGGCCGCCGCCGCGGCCATGTCCCAGCGCTGGAACGCGTCGGGCAGCGTGTAGCGCTCGAGCGCCTTCTGGTGCGGCTTCATCCACGGCACGTGCGCGTAGCCGAACAGCGCCACGCGATCGGGATGCATCCGTGCGGCCAGCTCCGCCGTGCGCTCCACGCTCACCACGGTCTGCAGCGGCAGACCGTAGATCAGGTCGAAGCCGATGCGCGCGATCCCGACGTCGCGCAGCAACGTGACCGCCTCCTGCACCATCGCGGCCGGCTGCTCGCGGTGGATGGCGCGCTGCACCTCGGGATCGAAGTCCTGCACGCCGAAGCTGGCCCGGTTGAAGCCGCAGGCGGCGAGCGCCTCGGCCAGGCGCCGGCTCATGCCGCGCGGATCGATCTCGATCGCCATCTCGGCGTCCGGCCTGATGTCGAAGCGGAGCCGGAGCCGCGCGCGGATGGCGGCGAGCTCCGCCGGCGAGAGCGCCGTCGGCGTGCCGCCGCCGAAATGCACATGCGCCACCTGCAGCCGCGCCGGCAGGCACTCGGCCACCAGGTCGATCTCCGCCAGGAGGTCGTCGGCGAAGGTGCCGATCGGCCGGTGGCGCGAGACGATCGCCGTGTTGCAGCCGCAGTAGAGGCAGAGCTTGCGGCAGAACGGCACGTGCACGTAGAGCGACACGGGGGCGCCCGGCGGCAGCGCGCCGAGCCAATCCTTGACCGTGCCCGGCCCGACCGCGCCGGTGAAATGCGGCGCGGTGGGATACGAGGTGTAGCGCGGCACGCGCGCCTGAAGCTCGCCGGCCCAGCGGCGGACGCGATCCTGGGGCGTGGCGTTCATGCGGCGCGATCTCCTGCGGTCCCCGTGCCCCCGAAGCGCCAGTCGGTGCCGCTGCGCAGTTTCCACCACGCGATGGCACGGTGGCGCACCTGTTCCTGCCAGGCGTAGAAGCCCCGGCGCACCCAGTTCATCTGGATGGCGCGGCGCGGCCCTTCGTACGGCGCGTGCCCGTGCCAGGACGTTTCGCTGCGGCGGAACGCCAGCAGCGTGCCGGCGAGCGGCGGCACCTCGGCCGCGCTGTCGGCGAGGTCGGGCGACCTGAGCAGCCTGAGCCGGCCGCCTTCGGCCTGCCAGGGCGGGTTCATGTAGATGAGCACGGTCACCACCTTGTTGGCGGCGTCGACATGCACGCGGCCGTCCCCTGGCCGGCAGACCGAGCGCACGGTGAACATGCGCGGGAATTCCGCCAGGTCGAGGCCGAACTTGTCGGAAAAGGCGCGCTCGATCGCGCCGCCGCGCAGCTCCTGCATCAGGCGGTCGAAGGAAGGTCCCTGCGGCACGAGGCCGAGCGGCACGCTGCCGGCGATGTCGAGCCGCGGATAGTCGCGCTGGATCGCCGGCACGGCCTCCGGCCGGATGAAGCCGGGCACCACGATGTGGTCGAACGGATCGCGCCCGAGCGGCGCCGCGCGGAAGGCGTCGAGATCGATCATGGTCGTGGCCGCGGTCATGCCGGGCCGACCGGCCGGTCGGGGAAGGCGAGCTCGTGCCGCGCGCGCCACTCCGGGCCGACATAGTTGACGATGACCGAGCGGCGCACGCCCGCGATCGGCCGGCGCCGGAACCCGTGCCAGGTCGTCGGCCCGGGCACGAACATCGCCCCGCGTCCGGGCCCGAACGGCGCGCGCGCGGCCGGGAACCAGAATTCGTCCATCAGGTCCGTGCCCCAGTCGGCGCTGCCCGGCTCGTCGGACAGGTAGACCAGCAGCGTCAGCCGCTTGGCGCCGATATCGGTGTGCGGCTCGAGCCAGAACCCGTCGCGGTCCTGGCAGTACTCGATGCGCAGGCTGGTGCCGGCGAGGTCGATGCCGGCGGCGCGCTCGACCGCGCCGACCGCGGGACCGTCCTGCAGCGCGCGTGCCAGCTGGTCGCACACGGCGAACCGGCCGCGGTTCTCGACGCCGAAGTGCACCCTGGTGTCGTTGTTGGTCTCGCGCCGGCCGCAGGTGTCGCGGATTTCGGCCGCCCCGATCGGCAGGGCGACGATGGCGTCGCGCATGGCCGGCGGCAGCGCGTCCTCGAGCAGCCAATGGCGGAACGGGCGCTGCATGGGCCGCGCCGCATCGAGCGCCTGGGCGATATTCCACGAGATGGAGTCGGGCCGCGTCATGGCCGCCAGATTGCGCGCGCCGGCGCGGCAAAACCATGATCCAGATCAAAGTTGGGCCGGCGGCGCGAAGGCCTGCGCGACGCGCGCCGGCATGGGTCCGGGCACGGCGATCACCAGGTCGCGACGCATCCGGCGAAGAACGCGCTGGCGCCGGCCACCGGCGCGATGGGACCGGAACCGCCGCGGGCGCGCCGGCCGATTGACGCCACCGCGCGCCCGCGCCACTTAGATCGGGCCATGAAGCTGGTCCATGCCACCGCCATCCTGGTAGACAACGTCGGCGTCCTCATCCGCGGGCCCTCGGGCAGCGGCAAGTCGGACCTGGCGCTCCGCATGATCGACGGCGGCGCGCGGTTGATCGCCGACGACCAGACCGAGCTCACGCGGGTGGGCCGGACGTTGGAGGCGCGGGCGCCGGCCAGCATCGCCGGGCTCCTGGAGGTGCGCGGGCTCGGGATCGTGAGCGTGCCGGCGGTGCCGGCCGGCCGCCTCGGCCTGGTCGTGGACCTGGTGCCGCCCCAGCAAGTGGAACGCATCCCTGCCGATAACCGGCTGGAATTGCTGGGTATTTCTCTCCGCCTGCTGCGGCTTGCGGCGTTCGAGGGCTCCACCCCGGCAAAACTACGTCTGGCTGCAGTTTGCTGCAAAATGCATATAATCGCCGCCCCTAACCGACCCATGCGATGACCATGGCCACCGCAACGATCGCCCCCGCGGCGCGCTCGCCCGAGCGCGAGGAGCAGCGCGCGCCCGAGGAAGCCGCTGCGATGCCCAAGCCCACGCGCGTGATCCTGGTCACCGGCATGTCGGGCGCCGGGCACTCCTCGGCGCTGAAGGCGCTCGAGGACCTGGGCTACGAGGCGGTCGACAACCTGCCGCTGTCGCTGCTGCAGAGCCTGACGCGCCCGGGCACGGATTTCGCGCGGCCGCTCGCCATCGGCATCGACATCCGCACGCGCGGCTTCAGCGCCGGCACCCTGATCGCCGAGCTCGAGCGCCTGCAGGAGCGCGGCGAGCTGGACGTGAAGCTGCTGTTCCTCGATTGCGACGAGGACGTGCTGTTCCGCCGCTACACCGAGACGCGCCGGCGCCATCCGCTGACCGCCGACCGGCCGGTCGCCGACGGCGTGCGCCACGAGCGCCGGCTGGTCGAGCCGGTGCGTGCGCGCGCCGACCTCGTGGTCGATACGACGATGCTCACGCCCGGCGACCTCCGGCGACTGCTGCAGGGACATTTCGCGCTCGAGCGGCAGAGCGGCATGGCGCTGTTCGTCGTGTCCTTCGCCTATCGCCACGGCGTGCCGCGCGAGGCGGACCTCGTGTTCGACGTGCGCTTCCTCGACAACCCGCATTACGATCCGATGCTCCGCCCGATGACCGGGCGCGAGACGCCGGTCGCCGAATACATCGCCCGCGATCCGGGCTACAAGCCGTTCTTCGACGGGCTGTCGGGCGTGCTCCAGCCGCTGCTGCCGCGCTACGTGCACGAAGGCAAGAGCTACCTGACGATCGCGGTCGGCTGCACCGGCGGGCGCCACCGCTCGGTGTTCGTCGCCGAGCGGCTGGCGGCATGGCTGAACGATTTGGGATATCCGGTCACCTTGACGCACCGCGACATCGCGCGCGGCGGCGAGGGTGATCCTGCTGGAGGGCGCCCTTGATCGGCATGGTTCTCGTCACCCACGGACGGCTCGCGGCCGAGCTCGTGGCCGCGCTCGAGCACGTCGTCGGCGCGCAGCGCAACGTCGCCTCGGTCTGCATCGGGCCCGAGGACGACATGGAGCAGCGCCGGCACGAGATCCTGGAATCGGTCGCCAAGGTCGACGACGGCTCCGGCGTCGTGGTGCTGACCGACATGTTCGGCGGCACGCCGTCGAACCTCGCGATCTCGATCATGGACAAGGCCAAGGTCGAGGTGATCGCCGGCGTCAACCTGCCGATGCTGATCAAGCTGGCCTCGGTCAGGCAGAACTTCGACCTCGCCAACGCCGTGGACTGCGCCCAGGATGCCGGGCGCAAATACATCAACGTCGCTTCGCGGCTGCTGAACGGGGAAGGCTGATGGCCCCGCCGCCCGCCGAGGGCGTTTCGGGCGCCGCGCGGGTCACGGGCGAACTGCGCCGGACCGTGACGATCAAGAACCGCCGCGGCCTGCACGCGCGCGCCGCGGCGCGCTTCGTCAAGCTGGCGGGCCAGTTCCAGGCCACGGTCAGCGTGCTGCGCAACGAGACCATGGTTTCGGGTCTGTCGATCATGGGATTGATGATGCTGGCGGCCGGACCGGGCGTCACGATCGAGCTGCGCGCCGAGGGCAGCGATGCCGAGGCCGCGATCGCCGCCCTGGCCGCGCTGGTCGAGGCGGGCTTCGATGAAACGTAAGGGCGCCGGCGAAGGCGAACGCGTCTTCGAAGGGCTTGGCGTCGCCGCCGGGATCGCCATCGGCCCGGCGCATGTCAGCGAGGCCGGTGCCGTGGCCGTGCCCGACTTCGCCATCGGCGCGGAACAGGTGCCGGCCGAGCAGAAGCGCTTCGCCGACGCCGTCGCCGCCGCGCGCCGGCAGATCACCAAGCTCAAGACCAAGTCGAGCGCGCTGCACGGCTCGGCCGCCGAGGAAGTCGGCTACCTGCTCGACGCCTACCTGCAGATGCTGGCGGGCTCGCGCCTGGTGCGCGGCGTGGAGCAGCGCATCGCCGGCCAGCGCATCAACGCCGAGCGCGCTGTGCAGGCAGAGATCGACGCGATCCTCGAGAGCTTCGCCAAGATGGACGACGCCTACCTGGCCGGCCGCGGCGAGGACATCCGCGAGGTCGGCGAGCGGCTGATCCGCCTCCTGACGCGCACGCCCTTCCAGAAGCTGAGCCAGGTGCCGGAAGGCGCCGTGCTGATCGCCGAGGACCTGACCCCGGCGGACACGGCGCTGCTCGATCCCAAGCTGGTTGCGGGCTTCGCCACCGTGCTCGGCGGCCCGGAAGGCCATACCGCGATCATGGCCCGCTCGCTGGGATTGCCGGCCGTGGTCGGCGTGTCGGGGCTGATCGGGGGCATCCGCCAGGGCGAGATGGTGATCGTCGACGGCGTGCGCGGCGAGGTGACGGTCGCGCCCACCCCGGCGACGATCGAGCGCGCGCGCCAGCGCCAGGAGGCGCTGCGCCAGGAGCAGCGCCAGCTGCAGCGCGTCGCCAAGCTGCCCAGCGTCACGCGCGACGGCACGCCGGTGACGCTCGAGGCCAACGTCGAGCTGCCGATCGAGGTCGATCTCGCGGTCGCCGCCGCGGCCGAGGGCATCGGGCTGCTGCGCACCGAGTTCCTGTTCATGAATCGCGACGAGTTGCCGGACGAGGAGGAGCAGTACCGCATGCTGCGCGACATCGTGCGCGGCATGGGCGGCAAGCCGGTCACGATCCGCACGCTCGACATCGGCAACGACAAGCTCCTGAACGGCCCGGAGGCCGACGCCGCGTCGACGCCGAACCCGGCGCTGGGCCTGCGCGCCATCCGCCTGTCGC
This sequence comes from uncultured Rhodospirillaceae bacterium, assembly GCA_964557415.1. Classification (GTDB taxonomy): domain Bacteria; phylum Pseudomonadota; class Alphaproteobacteria; order JAEULC01; family JAEULC01; genus JAEULC01. The sequence continues at coordinate 15,500 of CAZLBB010000055.1, read as the reverse complement.
TGGTCCGCCGCGAGCTCTTGGAAACGCAGCTCGCCGCCATCCTGCGCGCCGGCGCGCACGGGCCGGTGCGCATCCTCCTGCCGCTGATCACCTCGACCGCCGAGATCCGCGAGGTGCGCGCGGTCCTGAAGAGCGTCGCGCGGCGCCTGAAGCGCCGCGGCGTCCGCTTCGCCGAGGAGCCGCCGCCGCTCGGCGCCATGATCGAGGTGCCCGGCGCGGCGCTGTCGGCCGACTCGCTGGCGCTCTCGGCCGATTTCTTCGCGCTCGGCACCAACGACCTGACCCAGTACACGCTGGCGATCGACCGCAGCGACGAGCAGGTGGCGCATCTCTACAACCCGCTGCACCCGGCCGTGCTGCGCCTGATCCAGTTCTCGATCGAGGCGGCCTTGCGCGCGCGCATCCCGGTCTCGGTGTGCGGCGAGATGGCCGGCGATCCGCGCTTCACGCCGCTGCTCCTAGGCCTCGGCATCCGCGACCTGTCGATGTCGCCGATCCACCTGCCGCGCGTGAAGCAGCGCCTGCGCGCCCTCGACCTCGACGCCGCCGCAAGGCGCGCCCGCTCGATCATGGAGCAGGCCGACCCGGTCCGGATCGCCGCACTGCTGGACGAATTCAACGACGGGGCCTAGCCGGGCTCACCCTACGACAAGCTGAGGGTGAGGACTCCCTTTGTTGAATGATTTCCTGCTGTTGCCTCGCCCTGGGCCTGTCGAAGGGCGATGGCATATACCTACATAAAGATATCTTTATGCTTGCGACTTCGGGGGGCGGCTGGTATAGGGCCGGCCTTCCCATCAACGCAGCGGAACGAGCCATGAGCGCCAAGCACCACGACTACAAGGTCAAGGACATCAAGCTGGCGGACTGGGGCCGGCGCGAGATCAGCATCGCCGAGACCGAGATGCCGGGGCTGATGGCGCTGCGCGAGAAGTTCGGCGGCCAGAAGCCGCTGAAGGGCGCCCGCATCGCCGGCTGCCTGCACATGACGATCCAGACCGCGGTGCTGATCGAGACCCTGGTGAAGCTCGGCGCCGAGGTGCGCTGGTCGAGCTGCAACATCTTCTCGACCCAGGACCACGCCGCCGCCGCCGTCGCCGCCGCCGGCGTCCCCGTCTTCGCCTGGAAGGGCGAGACGCTGGAGGAATACGACTGGTGCGTCGAGCAGACGATCGAGGGACCGAAGGGCTGGACGCCCAACATGCTGCTCGACGACGGCGGCGACCTGACGCTGATGATGCACGGCAAGTACGCCAAGCTGATCGAGCACGTGCGCGGCCTGTCGGAGGAGACCACGACCGGCGTGCACCGGCTCTACGAGATGGAGAAGGCCGGCAAGCTCGCCTGCCCGGCCATCAACGTGAACGACTCCGTCACCAAGTCGAAGTTCGACAACCTGTACGGCTGCCGCGAGAGCCTGGTCGACGGCGTGCGCCGCGCGACCGACGTGATGATCGCCGGCAAGATCGCGGTGGTCGCCGGCTACGGCGACGTCGGCAAGGGCTGCGCCGAGTCGCTGCGCAGCCAGGGCGCGCGCGTGATGGTGACCGAGATCGACCCGATCTGCGCGCTGCAGGCGGCGATGGAAGGATACCAGGTCGTGACGATGGAGGACGCGGCGCCCCAGGGAGACATCTTCGTCACCGCCACCGGCAACGTCGACGTCATCACCCTCGACCACATGCGCGCGATGAAGGATCGCGCCATCGTCTGCAACATCGGCCACTTCGACAGCGAGATCCAGATCGACTCGCTGAAGAACATGAAATGGGAAGAGGTCAAGCCGCAGGTCGACGAGGTCGTCTTCCCCGACGGCAAGCGGCTGATCGTGCTGGCGAAGGGCCGCCTCGTGAACCTCGGCTGCGCCACCGGCCATCCGAGCTTCGTGATGAGCGCGTCCTTCACCAACCAGGTGCTGGCGCAGATCGAGCTGTGGAACAACCACACGAAATACGAGCGCAAGGTCTACGTGCTGCCGAAGCACCTCGACGAGATGGTCGCCACGCTGCACCTCGCCAAGGTCGGCGCGAAGCTCACCAGGCTGACCGACAAGCAGGCGCAGTATCTCGGGGTGAAGCAGGAAGGGCCGTTCAAGCCCGAATATTACCGCTACTGAACCTCAAGGACCCGCGCGCGGCGCCGCCACGGCGCGCGCCCGGTCGCTGAGCGCGTTTAGCACGCGCTTGCCGTGCCGGCGCAGCGTGTCCATCAGCCCCTGCTCGACGTAGTAGGTCAGCATGAGGCTGTGCCGCACGCCGTCCGCCTCGGTCATATCGCCCAGGCTGTGGAAGCTCGCCGGCGTGACCGCAAAGGCGTAGAGGCTGTTGGGCAGGAACTTCATGCGCGTCGCCTCGCCGAGCCGGCCATCGGAACCGGGCGCGTGGAAGATGGTGCCGAGATGCGCCTGGCGCTCGTCCCGCGGCAGGTACAGCTGCACGGTGATGCCTTTGCGCGGCGTGTCGGAGTGGATCGAGATGCGGTATCCGGGCTCGTCGCGCAGCAGCATCGGGATCGGATAGAGGCCGACGGTGGCGGCCGCGGCGCCGAAGCGCCGCTCTAGCGCGGCCGCGAACTTGCGCCGGAACGCGGCCAGGATCGCGTCGGAGACCAGCGCTTTCGTCAGATCGCGCCAGAACTCCCGCTGCCCGTCCGGCAGATGGGAAATGTACTCGGGCAGCAGCTCGAACTTGAGGCGCGGGCTGTGCCCGTCCGGGCGCAGCGAGTCGCGCTTGCGCAGCTCGCGGTAGAAGCCGGTGGCGGGCCGCAAGGCGAGCACCCGGCGATAGACCTCCGTCGGCAGGACGTCGCGCACATAGACGTGGTCGAACGGCCGTGTCTCGAGCGGCGCCGCGTCGATCCGGCCCGCCACATGGTCGGCGATGGCGACGGCATCGAGCGCCGCCGGGTCGTCCATCACCTGCTGCTGCAACGTCATGCCGGATAGCGCCTCGCGTGCCGCCGCGGCGGAGAAGGACTGCCGCGCCCTGTTGCCGCCGTGGCGCGATGGTGGCGCGGACATTGCCGCCTGTCGAGGGCGAACCCGCCGGCGCGACCGATTGCCGCCCCATTCGCGTAATGCTGCCGTCAGCCCGCGGGACGAACATCCGGCCGCCTTCCGCCGAAGGGAGCCGGCCCGGGCACTCCATGCGCCAGAAATCGCTCGCCGCCGTCGCCCTGGTCGCGACCCTTTGCCTGCTGCGCCCCGCCGCGGCCGCGGAGCCGGCCGAGTGGGTCGCGGGCGGCGCACTGGAGACGCCGCCGCGCCCGGTCTCCCCGACGGCCGAGACCGATGCCGTGGCCGGGCTGCACGCGGCCTATGCCGAGGACGCGGCGCAGCGTGCCGATGCCGGCGCGCCGGGCGGAGACGGAGCGCGGGGCGAGCCCCTGCTCGACTCCAACTACTGGCTTGGCTATCCGCTCGCCATTCCGCGCTTCTTCACGGCGCCGGCGCGCTTCGACACGCAGGACTGGATCAAGAGCGGCGCGTTCGTCGTCGCGGCCGGCGGCGCGTTCCTTGCCGACGAGAGCTTGCGCCGCTTTTTCCGTCACAATCGCAGCCATGTCGGCGACGACATTGCCGCGGTCGGCTACCGCCTGGGCGACTACAAGACCATCCTCGCGGGATCGGCCATCGCCTACGCCGCCGGCTACGCGGCGGATGACCGCCGCCTGCGCGAGACGGCTCTGCTGGTCGTGCAGAGCTGGGCGCTGACCGCCGGCGCGACGGAGGGCATCAAGTACCTGACCGGCCGGCAGCGCCCCGGCTACACCGACAATCACCTGCTGTTCGAGGGACCGGGCGGCAGCGGCAAGTCCTTCCCGTCGGGCCACGCGGCCAACGCCTTCGCGGTCGCCGCGGTCGTCACCGAGCAGTACGACGATGTCTGGGTCGCGCCCCTCGCCTACGGCCTCGCCGGCCTCGTCGCCTGGTCGCGGCTGAACGACAACGCGCATTGGGCGAGCGACGTCGTGGTCGGCGCCGGCCTCGGCTATGCCATCGGCAAGCTGGTGGCGCATTTCAGCTTGTTCCGCGAGCAGGGCGCCGTCATGGCCGCGGCCCTGCCGGTGGCCGGCGGCGGCGGCCTCCAGCTCGGCTTCCGCTTCTAGCCGGCGCGCGCTACGCTACGCGCATAATGCACATTCTGCTGATCGAGGACGATCCGACGCTGCGCGAGCTCGTGCGGCGCAACCTGCTTGCCGCCGGCTTCGCCGCGGACACCGCCGGCACGATCGAGGAGGCCGAGGCGGCGTTGCAGGCGGCCAGCTTCGACGCCGTGCTGCTCGACCTGACCCTGCCGGACGGCGACGGCATCGAGCTGTTGAAACGGCTGCGCGAACGGCGCGACCGCACGCCCATCATCGCCGTCACGGCGCGCGACGGGGTCGACGACCGCGTCCTCGGCCTCAACCTCGGCGCCGACGACTACGTGGTGAAGCCGTTCGCGACCGAGGAGCTGGTGGCGCGCCTGCGCGCGGTGCTGCGGCGCCCGGCCGAGGCGCTGGCGGTGCGCATGACGCTCGCCAATCTCGAGCTCGATCCCGCGACCGGCTCGGTGACCGTCTCGGGCCGCACCGTGCCGGTGCCGCGCAAGGAGCTGGCGATCCTCGAGATGCTGATGCGCCGCGCCGGCCGCGTGGTGGCGCGCGCGCTGCTGGAGCAGGGCGTCTACGCGCTCGGCGAGGAGATCGGCTCGAACGCGATGGACGCCAACATCTCGCGCCTGCGCCGCCGTCTGGCCGAGGCCGGCGCCGAGACCGCGATCCACGCCGTGCGCGGCGTCGGCTACATGATCGGCGCGGCCAGCGCGCGCGGCGCCGCGTGAGCCCCCCGTCGACATGAGGGGCCAACCCTCGCTCGCGCACCGGCTGGTCCGGCGCCTCCTGGCGGTCTTCGCCGCCGCGCTCGTCGGCTCCTGCGTCCTCTTCCTGGTGCTGGCGTGGCGGCATCCGACCATCGAGATCCACGACGACGTGGCCGCGCTGGCCGACCGGCTGGCGGCCCGGGCCGCGCTCGCATCGGACGGGTCCTGGACCTTCGCGCCGGACGCCGCGCTGGCGGCCGAGCTTGGCCGGCCGCATCTCGGTCACGTCGTGCTCGACGTCGCGACCAACCGCGTGCTGGCCGGCAGCCTCGCCTCGCTCGCCGGCATGATCCCGGAACCGCCCGGCACGGGGCCGCGCCGCATGGCGTTCGCCGTCGACCCGGGGCCGGGCCAGGCCGTCAAGGGCATCGTCGGCTACGTGGTCGAGCGCCAAGGCCCAAGCGGAACGGTGCGCGCGGCCGTGGTCGTGCGGCAGGAATCGGCCTGGCCTTTCGTCGACTGGGCGCTGGACGAGCTGGCGGAAGAGGTGCTGCCGATCGGCGTGCCGCTGGCGATCGCCACCCTGATCGTCGCCGCCGTCACGATCCGGCGCACCTTGCGGCCGATCACCGAGATCTCGCGCCAGGCCGAGGCGATCACGCCGCGTACCACGGGCCTGCGCCTGGCCGAGCGCGACGTGCCGCGCGAGGTGGTGCCGCTGGTGCGGGCGTTCAACGCCGCGCTGGCGCGGCTCGACAAGGGCTTCCTGGTGCAACGGAGGTTCACCGCCAACGCCGCGCACCAGCTCCGCACGCCGCTCGCGATCCTGCGCGCGCGGCTCGACGGCATGCGCGAGGACGCGGACGTGCGCGCGCTCAAGGCCGATTGCGACCGCATCGCCCGCGTCGTGGCGCAGCTCCTGTCGATCGCGCGGCTGGAGGGCCAGCAGATCGCCCTGGCCGAGTCGGTCGATCTCCGCCGCCTCGCCGCCGACGTCGTCGCCGAGATGGCGCCGTTGGCGATCGCCGAGGGGCGCAGCGTCGCGCTCGACGCGCCGCCCGCGCCGGTCATGGTCCGCGGCAACAGCGCGGCGCTGCAGGATGCGTTGCGCAACCTGGTCGAGAACGGCCTGCGCCACGGCCCGCCCGGGCAGCCGGTCGAGGTCGCGGTCGCGCCGGACGGTTCGGTCACGGTGCGCGACCGCGGCCCCGGCGTGCCGGAAGCCGACCACGCCCGCGTGTTCGAGCCGTTCTGGCGCGGCGCCGGCGCGGAAGCGGGCGGCAGCGGGCTCGGCCTCGCTATCGTCGCCGAAATCGCCGCGGCGCATGGGGGCCGCGCGAGTTGCGGCGCGCATGATGGCGGCGGCGCCGCGTTCCGCCTCGAGCTGCCGTTGAGCCCCGCTCCCGTCGCCGCGCCGGCTGCCGAATCGGCCGCGGCGCCACGCCGCACCGCCGCGGAAAAAACGCCCGCGGGGGTCGAACGTTAGAAGGGTCGAGCGTGCTTGCCGCGACCGCGGCAGAAGCTTGTTGATCTGAATCAAAGCCAACGCGCCATGGCGGGCGCATTGTCCCGCTCCAGTCGCGGCGATGGAGCATTGCCGGCGCATGGAGCACGATATGGGTAGGAGCGTTGCACGCCTCGTCGCACGACCCGGCGGGCGCGCTCGCCGACGGTCGAATCTCGCGGCCGGCATCCTGGCCGCGGCCTGCGCCGTCGTCGCCACGGGCGCCGCCGGTCTCGGCCACGCCGCCGCGCAGACCGCGGCGGCGCCCGGCATCCTCGGCGACGGCAATGCCGTGGTGAGCGGCTTCTCCGGCGCGCGGCCGCCGGCGCAGGTGCGTCCCGGCGTCGATCCGGCCGCGATGACCACGATCGATCTCGACGGGCCGGTGCTGCGCGTGATCGATCTGCAGGCGCCAGGCGCCGCGCCGCAGGCGCAACTCGTGTTCGCGCCGAAGCCGTTCGCGATCACCGCGCGCCAGATCGGGCAGGCCTTCGCGATCGCGCTCGACAACGCGACGCCGCCCAACGTCTATGCCGCCGCGACTTCCGTCTATGGCTTGCCGATCGTCGTGCCCGACGTCGACAACGACGGCCTACCCGACCGCTGGGAGGAAGGAACGGCGAACGCCTATTTCATGCCGGGTTTGTTCGGGCCCGCCGCGGCGCGCGGCGGTCCCGGGTCGATCTGGCGCATCGACGGGACGACCGGCGCGGTGCGGCTGTTCGCCAATGTCGCGCTCGACGGCGTGCCGAATGCGGGGCCTGCGCTCGGCGGGCTGGCGTTCGATCCCGCCTCGAGCTCGCTCATCGTCGCCGACCGCGAAACCGGCATGATCCACCGCTTCGACATGGCGGGGGCCGAGCGCGCGCGCTACGACCACGGCACCACGGGCCGTCGCGCTGCCGGCCTTGCCCCGCTGCCGTTCGACCCGGCCGGGCGCCTGAGCATCAGGCGCCCGCCGTTCCAGCCCGCCAATCCGGGGTCGTGGGGCCTGGCGCCGCCGCCGCGGCGCGTCTTCGGCCTCGCCGTGCGCAACGGCCGGCTCTACTACGCGGTCGCCGAGGGCCTGCAGGTCTGGTCGGTGGCGCTCGCACCCGATGGCACGTTCGGGAGCGACACGCGCGTCGAGATCACGGTTCCGCCGGGCCAGGGCACGAGCGAGATTTCCAGGATCGCCTTCGACGACCGGGGCGCGATGCTGCTGGCCGAACGCGCGGCGCCCAGCGGCGCCTTCGACTTCGCCGCGCTGACCGAGGAAGGCGGCGGGCGGGTGCTGCGCTACGCGCCGGCGCCGTCAGCCGCGGGCCCGGCATGGCAGGCCATGGCCGAGGAATACGCCATCGGCTTCGCGGCGCGGTCGCGCGGCGGCAACGGCGGCGTCGCGCTCGGCTACGGCTACGACGCGGCGGGCGGCCTCGACCGCAATGCCTGCGGCGGAATGGTGTGGGCGACCGGCGAGCAATTGCGCGTGCCGCAGGATCCGGCGCTTGCCGCCCAGCTGGTGCCGCGCGGCCCGGCAAACGTGAACGGTCTGCAGGGGCTTTCCGTCGACGCGGCCGCAGCAGCAGCCGCGCCGCCGCTGCAGGGCTACTTCGTCGATTTCGACGACCGCTTCGACGATCCCAAGGCGCGCGGTCACATGGGCGACGTCGTCGTGTTCCGCGCGTGCGCGCGTGGCGCGGTCGCCGGGTTGCCGGCGCCCGTCCCAGCTGCGCCACCCGCCCCCGCCGCACCGCCCGGCCTCGCCGCACCGGGCCCGCCCTTGATGATTCCGGTTCCGCTTCCGATTCCACCGCTGGCGGGATTGCCGCCCGCACCGCCACCAGTACAGGCACCGGCGCAACCGCCGGCCCCGGGGCAGTTGCCGGCGCAAGCGCCGGCTCAGCCGCCGGCACAGCCAGCGGGGCCGCCGCCGGCGCAGCCGCCCGGGCTTGCGGTCGTGGCGCCGGGCGTGCTGGCGGTGGAACCGCCGCCAGGACAGCCGCCGGCGCAGCCCCCGGTCCAGGTTGGGGTGCAAGCGCCGCAGCCGCCGCAACCGCCGCCGCCGCAACAACCGCCGCCGCAACAGCCGCCGGTCCAGGCGGGGGCGCAGCCGCCACAGCCACCACAACCCCCACAGCCGCCGCCGACGCCCGGAGGCGGGATCGTCATCCTGACGCCCCCGGGCACTCCGGGCGTTGTCGGCGCCGGCCCTGGCGCCGTGCCGCCCGCGGTCGGCGGCGACCAGCCCTTGCCCACGGTGGTGACGGGCGCCGGCATCAAGATCAGCAAGAAGGGGCCGGCCACCTGCGCACCCGGCAAGACCTGCGACTTCACCATCGCGATCCGGGGCGCCAGCGCGACGCCGTACAAGGAGGTCTTCCAAGTCAGGGAAGTCCCGCCGCCGGGCTGGACCTACGTCGCCGGCGCGAGCGGCCCGAACTGGAGCTGCCCGTCCGCGGCCAACTGCACCTACAACGTCACCAAGCACGCGCAATGGCCGAAGAACGGCCTTACGGCCAAGGGCCCGGTGCTGCAGACCAACATCGCCTTCAAGGTGCCGGCGAACGCCAAGCAAGGCACGGTCGAGAACTGCGTGAACGCGACCCTGCCGCCGGCGCCGGGGCAGAGCAGCCAGACGATCGAGGTCGCCTGCGCAAAGGTCCTGGTCGCGCACCCGCCGAAGCTGAAGATCACGAAGAAGTTCGACGAGACGACGTGCGCGCCCGACGAAGTCTGCGGGTTCAAGATCGTCGTCAAGAACGAAGGCAAGGGAGCGCATACCGGTCTCCTGGCGCTCTTCGACATGACCGATACCGACAAGTTCACCTACACCGGCGGGATGGTCGCGCCGCCCGATTGGAAGTGCACCAAGTTCGTCTCGCCGTCGGCGACCCAGACCGGGCTATTCGCCTGCCGTACGATGGGGCTCAAGGCCGGCGCGACGGCCGAATTCCTCGTGAACGGCAAGATCAGCAAGGACGCGACCGAGAAGGTCGTCTCGAACTGCGGCGTTCTGACGAGTTTCGGCAAGAAGCCCTGGCAAATGGAATCCTGGGAGAAGGCCGCGCTGGTCCGGGAATTCCTTACCTTTCAGGGATACCCCGTGAAGCCCGAGACGACGTCGGGCTCCTTGACGGCCGACGAGCAGAAATGGCTGGGCCAATACAAGGCAGGCCAACCCGGGTTCAAGGACGCGTCAGGCAAGGCCGACACTTCCGGCGAGATCACCGATCAGCTGCTGTCGGGCATCCTGCCGCAGCTGCCCGACGAATCGGGCCAGGACTCGTTCTCGGCCTGCGCGTTCGTGCAGACCAAAGAGCCCGGCCTGCTGGTCTACAAGGAGCCCTACAAGCCCGCGGATTGGCCGGCCGACACCCCCTGGGAGCCGGGCAAGAAGCCGACGTGCTTCGTGGAAGCCACCTGCGCCTTCAAGATCAAGATCTCGGGCCGCGACGACGCGCCCTATACCAAGCCGATCAAGATCGAGGAGCGGCTGCCGGAGGGCTTCGAGTTGGTCGACTACGCGCCCAAGGGCCCTGGGCCGGCCAACTGGAAGTGCTCGGGCCCGCCGTACAAGCTGATCTGCACGCACCCCCCGGCCAATCTCACGAACAAGGACCTGCTGGAACTCCTCGTGTTCACGAAGATTCCCACGTTCTCGACGGCGCATGCCATTTACGGGGTCTACATGGGAGGAAAGACCCTGAAGTTCGCGCAGAATTGCGCCAAGGTCATCTACGACGATCCGAAGCAGTACCAGAAGGAGCCGAAGCTGCCACCGGCGAAGGGTCAGGTGCATCCGGGCAGGCACTGGGAAGCCTGCTACAAGCAGAAAATCCAGGACCTGGACCACAACCTGGTATTCTACGATGCGACCGGGTCGGGTCCGTGCTACCCGCCGAACTGCTCGCACTACGACTTCACCTTCACGGAAGGAAACCCCTACGGGAGCGGGCCGGTGACGCAGCGCATCACGCCGCCATCGGGCTCCGCCATGCACGACATCCGCGTCATCAAGGCGCCGCCGGCCTGCCCGGCCGCGCGCTGGTCCTGCACCCGCACCGGGACCGGGCCGGCGGGGGAGTTCACCTGCCACATCGACGACTGCACCCTGCGCGAGGGCGAGCAGGTGACGATCAGGCTCGAAGGCAGCGTCGCGCCCGACCTGACGGAGCCGCCGCCCGCGCCGATCCAGAAGACGGCCTGCGGCGCGCTGGAATGGAATGCGCCGCCCAGCGGCGACGGCATCGAGCAGCAGAGCGGCAGGCGCACGGCGGTGGCCTGCGCGGCGATCATGGTGCTGGCGCGGCCGGCGGCGCCGGCGGCACCGCTGGCGCCGACCTGTGCCGCCGGCTACACGCTGCTGCCGAGCGGAATGTGCTGCCTGGCGAGCCAGGCCACGACCGGCGGCCAGTGCTGCCCGCCGGGCCAGCAACCCGATGCCTGGCGCCAGACCTGCATCGCGGTCGCCCCGAGCACAACGCCGCCGACACAGCAGGTCGAGCCGTGGCAGACGATCCTGCCGCAGCTGCAGCAGGTGATGCCCGGCCGCGCGCGGCCGGCACCGTCGTCGCCACCGCCGCCGTCGCCGCCGGCGCAGGTCGGGCCGGCACCGTCGGTTTCGCCGCCGCCGGCGCCGGCCGCAGCACCCGTGCCGCAGGTGCAACCGCCGCCGAGCGTCCCGGCAGCGCCGACGCTGCAATGCACGGGCGGCAAGGTGCCGGTCGGCGGTCAGTGCGTCTGCCCCTCCGGCACGGTCGAGATGCGCGGCTACTGCGTGCGGCCGGGCCCGGCGCCGTCGCCATCGACGCAGTTCCTGCAGGTGCAGCCGCGACTGCTGCCGGTGCAGCCGGACTGGAAGTGATCGCGACGAGCCCGGTTCGTCGTCGGCAGGAAGCGACGTGAAGGAAAGGATGACTCAGATGATCGTACCGAAGCCGCTCGGATCGTCCCTCCCCATCGCTGCTGCCGGCATGCTGCTGGCGGCGACGGTCGCGCTGGCGCAGACCATCCCGCAGCAGCCCGCGCAGAAGACCGCGCCGTCGGTGCAGCGCCCGCAGGTCGATCCGCGCACGCTCGGCCGCGCATGCCCGCAGGGTCAGCACTGGGACGCGCAGAGCGGGCGCTGCGTGGGCGGCACGGCGGCGACGCCGATCCCGATTCCCCAGCCGCAGCCGGCGACACCGATCCCGATTCCGCAGCCGCAGTAGCGTGTCGCCGCAAGCGCGCCTTTCGCCGGAAGAGCGACGATCCGGCGATGACGCCCCACATCACCGTGCTGGCACCTCGTAGGGAATGCGCCTGATCTCCGCGTCGACCGTGTTGCCGCTCGGATAGAGGCCGACCGAGACCGTGTAGCGTCCCGCCGGCAGCTTGCCGCCGAGATCGAGCACGATCGCGCCGTCCTCGCGGTAGCTGCCGGCGCCGGCCAGCGCGATCTTGCCGGCGGCGTCGACGATGACGAACCGGCAGTCCGGGATCGCGCGCCGGCCGTAGGCGGCGACGGCATCGCGCAGCGGGCGGCGCACGATGTTGCGGTCGCGCATGACCCGCTCGACCGTCTCCACCTCGACCGTCAGCGTGACGGCATCGGCGCCGGCGCTCGCATCCGTGACGAAGGCTCGTCGCGGGTCCGCGTAGGCGTCATACGAGCCGACGCCGAGCGGGTAGCGGGGATCGCGCACCACGTCGAGCACCGCGACGCCGTCCGCCCAGGACTTGATGCGGTAGGGACCGTTCGTGACCAGGAAATGACCGTGCTCGCCATGGAACGCCGCCAATGCCTTCCAGCGCGCGCGCGCGTCGTCCGGCGTCGCAAGCCCTGCCAGCGCCGCGGGCACGTAGCCGTCGCGGGCAAATTCCTCGACCAGGGCCAGCAGACGCCGCTTGAGCGGCTCCGAGCGCACCGGGTCGAGCCATTCGACGTCGAGCCGCAGGGCCTCGGCCTGCGAGAACGCTGCCCAGCCGCGCGCCACAGCTTCCTCCATCAGCGCGATGACATGCCAGGGCAAGGGGCTCCAGGGCGGCGCAAGCACCGCCGCCGACGAGACGTCGTCGGCCGGCACGGAGAGATAGACGTCGACCAGCAGCCGCTCGCGCGCATAGGTGAGGTCGCCGAACCTGATGGTGCGCGACGTGGCGTCGGCGCCGACGAACTTCAGGCCCGCGAGGCTCTGCCGCAGCAACGCGGTGCCGGCGGCGATCGCCGGGTCCGTCGTCGCGCCCGCCGCTTGCGCCGGCGCGCCCCAGCGATAGGCCAGGGCGAACGGATAGAGCAGGTCGGCCGCCGTCATGGCGGTGCCGTCGTGGAACGGCGAGGCCATGGCGCCGTAGGTCAGCTTCGCCGCCGCCGTTTTCCCCGCGCCGACCGGCAGCAGCCGGCCGCTGCCGGGCTCGGGCAGCAGCGCGTCCGCCGGCACGGCCACCGCGCCCGGCCGACCGGCGCCCGCCGCCGGCACGGACGGCGCCGCCTGCACGATCGGCTCGGCCAGGATCGTGAGGCTGGCCACCGTCAACAGCACCATCAGCGCCGTCATCGGGCCCTGGCTCAGGATGACTGGGCGGCCCGTGCCGAAGATCTGCACGGCGCGCAGATGCGCCAGGAACACGGCCACGACATGACCGGCGACGATGGCGACGAGCGCCATGTACCAGGCGAAGCGCGCCCCGATGACGGCGATGTCGGGGCGGTAGCCCGCGGTACCGAACAGGTCCCATCCCCGGCCGAACGGATCCGACGCCAACGGGATCGCATACTGCCCCTGGATCAGAAGGTAGGTCAGGTAGTGCGCAAGGTGATAGGCGATGACGATCGGCACCAGCGTGAACACGAAACGCCGCGCAAGGCCGCCCGTCCGCGCGGCGTCGCCGAAAAGCGCGGCCATGGCGCGGCACGTCAGCAGATACAGGCTGGTCGCCAGCAGCCAGAGCGCCAGCAGCCCGAACGTCCGGATCGCGATCGGGCCGAGCGGCGCCATCAGCCCCTCGAGCCAGACCCAGGCCGGCGTCACCAGCAGTCCGTCATAGACCACGCCGATGAGATAGAGGAGCACGAAGGCAACCATCGAAGCGGAGACGGGCTCGTCGCGCAGCAGGCCGACCGCGTAGGGCCGGATCGCCAGGACTCGCTCGGCGGGCGCCGCGCCTGCGAGACGGATATCGACCGGGGCGAAGCGCGCCAGCAGCGCGAACAGCACCGAGAAAACCTCGCCGTTGGCGAGCCACCGTTCGCGGCCGAACAGCGTCATGCCGCCCCAGGTCAGCAGCGAATAGGCGATGGCCATGGACGCGATATAGGCGGGAAGTGCCGGCCGCGGCGAAACCAGCTCGGACCATGTGAAGCCCAGCAGCAGGGCGACCGCCGGCCAGACGCCGAGCGCGGCGGGATACGGCAGGTCGAGGGACAGCGGCCGGCCGCGCGCACGGCGCCACAGCGCCTCGGCCCAGGCGAAGACGGTCCGCCACGGGTTGACGACCGACCACACGTCGCCGACGAGCGCGCTCACGATCGCCATGCCGACCCACCAGACGATCCAGACCAGCACCGGCGCCAGATTGCGCAAGGGATCCTGGTTGCCGAGCAGACCGGTGGCGATCACCAGCACGAAGACCAGGACCGCCGCCAGCTGGAGCGCGCGAATGACGGCGGGACGCGCCAGTGCGCGGCCGACCCGATAGCGCAGGAGGTCGACGCGCGGATAGGGCCTGAGCCATGCCGCGTCGCGCACGAACAGGCCGATGACGACGAAAGAGACGGCCACCGCCGCCGCGGCGCCGGCAAGGTAGAGCTCGAGCGGCAGCGGCAGGTCGTAGCGCTCGCCGAAGGCGTGGGCGTCGGCCGCGCGGGCGCCGCCGGCGAGCATCGCCGCCGCGAGCGCCGCGATCCGCCTCATCGCGGGCGCACCTCGAGATAGGCCAGCGGCGCCGCGTGGTGATGGCCGCCCGCGGCAGTGCCGGCGGCGTGGACATGGATCGGGAACCGACCCGCGGCACGCGCCGTGATCGCCATCTCCGCCACCGCGCCCGGCACGAGCGTGAGCGCGATGTCGTAGCCGTGCAGGTGAAGCTCGACCGGCGTCGTCGTGGTCCAGCGCAGGCGCACCGCCGCTTGCTGCTCGACGCGGATCGTGCGCTGCCCGCCCTCGAGCCTGCCGCCGACGACGTGCAGGTCAAAGACGCGCTCCTGTGCCGCGGCGCCCGACGCCGTCGCCGCGACGGCAATCGCCGGGATCAGCGCGAGGAGGCGTCGGCGTCCCACGTCGGCGCGCTCACCGGCCGGACGACGCGCGGACGTCGCCGAACCGGTTCATGGTCCAGCCCGCGCCGTAGGGTTCCGGGAACAGGCCCGCGTCGCCGACCGCCGACCACACGAGCCGGCCGGCCTCGTCGCCGAAGCCTCCGAACGGGTTCCACGCGGCCGCCGGCGGCGACGGCGCGCCGAGCGCAAGCCAGCCGTTCCATGGAAAGTCCTTGAGCTTGGCGGTACGCAGGAAGATCGCCGCGTCGAGGCCCGCGTGGGAATCGTGCGCCACATTCTCGAGCCCGTCGGAGTACTCGCCGCTGTAGTGCTCGGTCCTGAGCCCGTATCCGGCGACCATCGTGCGACAATCGGCGACGAGCCCGCGCACCAGCGCACGCTCCAGCTCGATCCGTTCCGCAGCGCCGGCGAAGGCGCCGGTCTGCAGGCGTTCGACGTGCGCCGCCGCCTCGTGCGATTGCTGGCCCAGCAGCAGGAAGGACTGGAACCAGCCCGACTTGAGCCAGGGCGGCCCGAGCCAGCCGTTGAGGGCATAGGCATGCGGCGCGAGCAGGGCCGGAAGGTCGATCTCCTCGACGTCGACGTCCCAGCCCGAGTCCGCCGGCGCCCGCCCAACGAGCCGTGACGCCAATGCCCCGGACGTCCGCAGCTTGAGCCCGGCAATGGACGGCTTGCCCGGCAAACGTTGACGCGCGGCATCGGCGAGGTCGGCGTGGTGCAGGTAGTCGGCGTGATACGGGGTCACCGGATAGGGATGCCGGACGAAGCCCGCCGCGCCGGCTGCCAGGCTGCCGACAACGTCGGCGGCGGCGGCACACGCGCCGCCCGCGTCCTTGACGGCGACCGAGTCCGCATCGACGCGCACGACGACAAAGGACGCCAGCGATTCGACGGAACGGATCGATTTCGGCATCGATGCGCCGAAATCGGCGGCGCGCCCGACATAGGCCTGGAT
>CAZLBB010000054.1:0-32914 GCA_964557415.1 uncultured Rhodospirillaceae bacterium | reverse complement strand
GCTGCCGCGCCGGCGGCAGAGCCGCCGCCTGCCGCGGAACCAGCGCCCGCGCCACCGGCCACGGCCGAGGTGCCGCCGCCGGCGGGGTTGCGCCAGGTCGCCGCGGTCATCGCCCCGTCGGCGAAGCGCGCGGCCCCCGATCTGGTGCAGGCGATGATGCGGCGTGCCGACCAGCTCATCGCCGTCAACGACCTCGGCGCCGCGCGGCTGTTCTACGAGCGGCTCGCGCTTGACGGCCACCGGCCGGCCGCGCTGGCCCTGGCACGCAGCTACGATCCGGGCTGGCTGCGCCAGCACAAGGCATATGGGGCGCAGGCCGATCCGGCGCGCGCGGCGTACTGGTACGGGCGCGCGGAAGCCATGGCCGATCCCGCCGACACGGGCGCGGCGCGATAGCGGCCCCAATCCGGCGAACACGCATTCCACCGAAGAAGGGCAGGGACAGCATGATGGCGTTGGTCGCGCGGCCGATCGTATTCGGCTTGATCCTGGCATGTGCGCTCGCCGCGCCGGCGCGGGCGCAGGGCGGCGCCGCGTCCGAGGCCGCCTCGGCGCACGAGGCGGCGAAGGAGCGCGCCAACCGCGGCGCGGTCGGCATCGTCTCGGGCGGGGTCGACGGTACCTATGTCCGCATCGCCGCCGACCTGGCCTCGGTGCTCGACGGGCCGGAGCTGCGCGTGCTGCCGACGCTGGGCAAGGGCTCGCTGCAGAACCTCTCCGACCTGCTGTATCTGCGCGGTGTCGACATCGCGATCGTGCAGCACGACGCGCTGACCTATGCCAGGCGCGAGCGCCTCATCCTGTCGGACCGCGCGATCGCCTACATCGCCAAGCTCTACAACGAGGAGTTCCACCTGCTGGCCGCGGCCGGCATCGACAGCATCGCCGACCTGGCGGGCAAGCGGGTCAATCTCGACACGCGCGGCAGCGGCACGTTCCTGACCGGCACGCTGCTGTTCAACCTGCTGAAGATTCCCGTGCAGCCCGTCCATGACGACCAACAGCTGGCGCTGGAGAAGCTGCGCCGGGGCGAGATCGCCGCGATCGCCTATGTCGCCGGCAAGCCGACGCGCCTGTTCCGCGACATCGCGCCCGCGGACGGCGTGCACTTCCTGCCCGTGCCGCTGGCGGCGTCGCTGATCGAGACCTATCTGCCGGCGCGGCTGTCGCGCGAGGACTATCCGCAGCTCATCGCCGACGATGCGGGCGTGGAGACGATCGCGGTCGGCGCGGTGATGGCCGTGTACAACTGGGCGCCGGAGACCGAGCGCCACCGCCGCGTCAAGCGCTTCGTCGATGCCTTCTTCGCCGATTTCGGGAAGTTCCTCGCCGCGCCGCGCCATCCGAAATGGAAGGAGGTCAACCTCGCGGCCGAGGTGCCCGGCTGGCATCGGTTCGACGTGGCGGATCAGTGGCTCAGGCGGGCCGCAAGCGCGTCGGATGCGCAGCTGCGCCGGAATTTCCGCGCATTCGTCGAGCAGCATCCCGCCGCGGCCGGCGCGCCATTCACGCGCCAGAAGCAGGACGAGCTGTTCGAAACGTTCCTCCGCTGGCAGGCGCAGCGGCGGTAGCGCTCTCACAGCGCCGCCAGCTCGACGTTCTCGCGCCGGAAGCCGACGGCGTCGCTGTCCTCGCGGTCGATCTCGCGACCGAAGCGGTGGCCGGACCAGACGGCGGCGGCGATCAGGCCGGGGGCGAGCGCGTCGCCGATGCGCGCCACCTTGCGGATGCCGGCGGTGGCGAGCGCGTCCGGCCTTTCCATGAGGCCGTGGTAGAGCGCGTCCTCCGGCGTCTGCGCCGTCACCATGACGACGCTGCCGGCGGCGATGCGCCGTGTCTTGTTCGTGTAGACGCAGGCGATCTCGGCCTCGCCCGCATGCAGCGCCACGAGATCGGTCGCGGTGAGGATCGCGACGCCGAGCTCGAGGAGGCGGCCCTGGATGCGGGCCTGCTCCAGCGTGAACTGCGTGAAGGCGGACGCCAGGCTCTCGGGTGTTGCCAGCGTGACGGCGAGGCCCGCGCGCCGCAGCGTCTCGGCGACGACGCCGCCCATGTAGTAGTGGTCGTCGTCGTAGACCAGCACGGGCCCGGGCGGCAGCGCGCCGTCCATCACGTCGTCCGGCGTCAGCACCGGCAGGTTGCCGATCCCGTCGACCGGGAAGCTGTGCCGGCGGCCGACGCCGTCGGCGCGCCAGCGCGATCCGGTCGCGATCGCGACGACGCCGCACTCGGCCTGCAGCACGTCCGCGGGCGTCATCGGGCTTTCGCGGAAGATCTCGACGTTCGGCAGCTTGGCGAGCTGGCCCAGGCGCCAGTCGGTGACGCGGCGCCAGGTGGCGAGGCCGGGCAGGCGGCATTCGCGCGCGACCCTGCCGCCCAGCTCGCGCCCGGAATCGGTCAGCATCACGCGGTAGCCGCGCTGCCCCAGCGTGCGCGCGGCCTCGAGCCCGGCCGGGCCGGCGCCGACCACCAGCACCTTCTCGTCGCGCCCGCGCGCCGGCACGCGCTCGGGATGCCAGGACCGGCGCCATTCCTCGCTCATGGTCGGGTTCTGCGTGCAGCGCATCGGGGTCGACAGGTTGTTGCCGGCGACGCAGATGTTGCAGCCGATGCATTCGCGGATGTCGTCGATGCGGCCTTCCTCGATCTTCCTCGGCAGGAACGGGTCGGCGATCGACGGGCGCGCCGCGCCGATGAAGTCGAGCACGCCCTTCCTGACCAGCGCCAGCATGCGGTCGGGCGAGGTGTAGCGGCCGACGCCGACCACCGGCTTGGTCGTCAGCGACTTGACGAACGCCGTGTAGGGCTCCTGGAAGCCCTCGTCGCCGAAGCGCGCGGTCAGGCTGTCGTTCTCCCAGGCGCTGACGTTGACGTCCCACAGATCGGGCACGTCCGCGAGCATCGCGACGATCTCGCGGCCTTCGCCCCCGGAGGTGATGCCGTCCGGGCCCAGCAGCTCGTCGACCGCCAGGCGCAGCGCCACGGCGCAGCGGTCGCCGACGGCCGCGTGCGTGTCCTCCAGCAGCTCGCGCAGCAGGCGGGCGCGGTTCTCCAGGCTGCCGCCGTACTCGTCCGTGCGCCGGTTGTGCCGGCGCGCGAGGAAATGCATCGGCAAAGCGAGGTCGTGGCCGGCATAGACGTAGACGATGTCGAAGCCAGCCTTGCAGGCGTTGAGCGCCGCCTGGCGGTGCCAGCGCCGCACCGCCCGGATGTCGCTCTTGTCCATCGACCGCGCATTGACCGGCAGGATGCCGTAGACCGGCCGCGCCGAGGGCGCCATCGGGATCTCGCGCGACTCGAGGTTGGCCATCTTGTAGCCGTTGTGCACCAGCTCGATCGCCGCGAGGCTGCCATGGGCCTGGATCAGCTCGGCCGTGCGCGCCAGCGCCGGGATGTCCTGCTCGTCCCACAGCCGGATCTGCCGCATCACGTTGCCGGTCGGGTGGATGTCGCACTGCTCGGTCGACACCACCGCCCAGCCGCCCTCGGCCTTGACCCCGCGCATCACCGCGCTCGCGGTCGGATACCAGCGCCCCATGCCCGTGCAGTGCGGCACCTGGAAGAACCGGTTGCGCGCGACCTTCGGGCCGACCCTAACGGGCTCGAACAGCGGATCGAAGCGGGGATCGCGGGGCATGCGAGGACCTTTGAGTGCGACGACGACAGGAGCAGGCGGGCCTGAGTCAGCTCGCCGCCTTCACCTTGACGAACTTCTGCAGGCTGCGGATGACGCTCGGCTTGGGCTGGTCGGGAAAGATCGACGGCCAGGCCGTGTACGCGACCTCGCCGACATAGAGGTCGCCGCGCGAGTCGACCGCGAGGCCGTGCGGCGAGAGGAACTGGCCGGGGCCGGTGCCGGCGTTCGGCAGCTTGCCGAGGCGGGCGAGCAGCTTGCCCTTGTGGTCGGTGATGGAGATGCGCGGGCCCAGGTTCGGGTAGTCGCGGTTGATGTCGAGATAGGGGCCGATCTCGCCGATGTAGCAGATCGGGCATTTGCCCGGCGTCATGTAGAGTCCGCTCGGGCGGTGCATGTTGTTCCACTGCGTCTCGTACCTGCCGTTGCCGTCGAACACCTGGATGCGGTGGTTCTCGCGGTCGGCGACGTAGACCCAGCCGTCGCCGTCGCAGCAGATGTTGTGCGGCAGGTTGAACTGGCCCGGATCGCAGCCCGGCCCGCCCCACGACCGAAGCAGGCGGCCCGTCGGATCGTACTTGTGCACGCAGGCATTGCCGTAGCCGTCGCTGACATAGATCTCGCCCTTGGGCGAGAGGGCGGTGTGGGTGCAGCGGTTGAAGGGCTTGCCGCGCATGAATTCGGCGGGGCGGCCGGGGATGCCGATCTCGAGCAGCACCTTGCCGTCGAGCGTGCACCGGCGCACGGTGTGGTCGCCGTCGTCGGTCAACCAGATCGTGTCGTCCGGCGCCATGTGCACGCCGTGCGCGTGCTTGAAGACGTCCTCGCCCCACGACTTGAGGAAGTTGCCGTCGCGGTCGAACACGATCATCGGGTGCTTGCCGCGGTTGAAGCAGTAGACGCGGTCCTGCCGGTCGACGCCGACGGCGGCGACGTCGCCGAACTGCCAGCCCGGCGGCAGCTTGCCCCAGCCTTCGGCGCCTTGCGCCTCCGCCACCTTGTAGGTGTAGTCGCCGCTGCCGACGATCGTGGTCATGCGCTGGTCCTCCCCATGCAACTTTCTACCAGATTCCGCGGCGTTGTCCGCGCACCATGTCGTGGTTGCCGGCGGTGCAGGGCCTCGGGCTATGATGCGCGCGCCAAGGAGGCTGGCCGCTCGTGCGAATCGACCTCTTGACCCTCAAGCTGTTCGTCGCCGTGTTCGAGGAGGAGAGCCTGGCCAAGGCGGCGGAGCGCGAGCACATCGCCGCGTCGGCGATCAGCAAGCGCATCGCCGATCTCGAGCTGTCCTTGAAGGTCGAGCTGTTCCACCGCCACCGCACCGGGCTGCAGCCGACGCCGGCCGGGCACGCGCTGATGCACCACGCGCGCGTGCTGATGCGCGACGTGGCGCAGATGGAAAGCGAGCTGGTCGAGTATGCGCAAGGGGTGCGCGGCAATATCCGCATCTACGCCAATATCTCGGCCCTGGTGCAGTACCTGCCGGGCGACCTCAGCTCGTTCCTCGCGCTGCACCCGCTGGTGCGCGTCGACCTGGAGGAGGCGATCAGCACGGCGACAGTGCGCGCCGTGGCCGACAACCTGGCCGAGATCGGCATCTACGGCGCCAACATCCCGGCGCCCGGTCTCAAGGTGCTGCCCTACCGCCAGGACAAGCTGATCCTGGTGGTGCCGCGCGGCCACGCGCTCGCCGGGCGGCCGTCGGTGAAGCTGGCCGACGCGCTGCCCTACGACCTGGTCGGCGTGCAGAAGGGCAGCTCGATCGACACGCTGGTGGTCAAGGCCGCGACCGAGCTCGAGCAGCCGGTCAAGCTGCGCATCCGCGCCTCGGGCTTCGACGCGGTCTGCCGCATGGTCGAGGCCGGCCTCGGCGTCGGCGTGATGCCCGACCTGGTGGC
The DNA here is from genome assembly GCA_964557415.1 of uncultured Rhodospirillaceae bacterium. Classification (GTDB taxonomy): domain Bacteria; phylum Pseudomonadota; class Alphaproteobacteria; order JAEULC01; family JAEULC01; genus JAEULC01. The sequence continues at coordinate 27,382 of CAZLBB010000054.1, read as the reverse complement.
GCTGAACTACACGCCGGCGATGGCGATCGAGATGGTCAAGCTGGACGAGCCCTGGGCCGCGCGCCAGCTCAACATCTGCGTGCGCGACATGAACGCGCTCTCCGCCGCGGCGGGACTGCTGGTGCGGCACCTGAGCAGGCGGTAGGCGCCTGGCCGGATCGCCTGCGGCCATCGCCTTCCGCGATTGGTGAATTCCGAAAGACGAAGCCACCACCGGTGAGGCCCTGGCTATAGTCCCGTGGCAGGCGCGGGGCGGCCAGGCGTGAAGATCCTCGACGACAAGCGGTGGCAGACGCAGGCGGCGGGCGTCGCGGGGCCGGGCGCGCCATGAACGTGCTCGTTCTTCCCGGCGACGGCATCGGACCGGAAGTCACGGCACAGGCCAAGAAGGTGCTGGCGGCGCTCGGTCGCGACGGGCTTGCGATCGAGATGACCGAGGCGACGATCGGCGCCGCCGCTTACGAGCAGACCGGCACGTCGCTGCCGGCCGAGACGCTGGAGCTCGCCGGCAAGGCGGATGCGATCCTGTTCGGCGCCGCCGGCTCGCCGGCGCTCGACGCGCTGCCCGAGGAGCAACGCCCGGGCGGCGGGCTCCTGCGCCTGCGCAAGGCGCTGGCGCTGTTCGCCAACTTCCGGCCCGTGAAGCTCTACGACGAGCTGGTCGGCGCCTCGACCCTGAAGCCCGAGGTGATCCGCGGGCTCGACATGGTCATCCTGCGCGAGCTCAACGGCGACATCTACTACGGCACGCCGCGCGGGCGCGATCCCGCCGCCGGCAACGAGCGCGCCGCGATCAACACCATGCGCTACACCGAGTCCGAGATCGAGCGCATCGCCCATGTCGCCTTCCGCGCCGCGCTGAAGCGCCGGCGCAAGGTCTGCTCGGTCGACAAGGCCAACGTGCTGGAGACGATGCGGCTGTGGCGCGCCGTGATGGGCGAGGTGGGCAGGCGCTATCCCGAGGTCGAGCTGACGCATCTCTACGTCGACGCGGCGGCGATGAACCTGGTCCGCGACCCCCGGCAGTTCGACGTGCTGGTCACCGGCAACCTGTTCGGCGACATCCTGTCGGACGAGGCGGCGATGCTGACCGGGTCGATCGGCATGCTGCCCTCGGCCTCGCTCGGCTACGACCGCAAGGGCCTGTACGAGCCGGTGCACGGCTCCGCGCCCGACATCGCCGGCAAGGACGTCGCCAACCCGCTCGCCGCCATCCTGTCGGCCGCGATGATGCTGCGGCTGAGCTTCGACCAGGAGGCGGCGGCGCGGCGGGTCGAGGACGCGGTCGGATCGGTGCTGCGCCGGGGCTACCGCACGGCGGACATCGACCAGCCGGGCGCGCGCCGCGTCGGCACCGAGGCGATGGGCGACGCCGTGGTGGCGGCGCTGTAGGGACGATGGGCGCTACGACCGGTACGACGCGCTCTTCTGGAACAGCGCGGCCGAGGTGGCGCGGGCGTATTCGGGGGCGACATGCGCGTCGATGACGGCGACCGCGCCGGCGCGCACGCGGGCGATCGCCTGGCCGAGCGCCGCGGCCAGCTCGGCTTCCGTGGCGACGGGGCCGAAGCCGGCGGCGCCCTGGCCGCGCGCCAGCATCGCGAGGTCCATCGGCGGGTCGCTCATGCGCATGCCGATCCAGCGGTTCTCGATCGGGCGGCCGCGCGCGCGGGCGACGCGCTCCTGGTGCAGCTCGTCGTTGAAGAAGGACTGGTTGTTGGCGACCACGACCAGCAGCGGCACGCGGTCGTGCACCGCCGTCCACAGCGCGGTGACGCCCATCAGGTAGTCGCCGTCGCCGAGGATGGCGACCGGCAGGCGGTCGCCGCCGCGCAGCGCGAGCGCCGCGCCGACCGCCATGCCCGGGCCGGAACCGATGCCGCCGCCGCCATCGTAGCCGAGGAAGTCCATCGGGTGCGCGAAGCGGCAGAACTCGCCCGGCCAGCCGATCGGCAGGCGGATGTAGCTCGGGTTGTGGGGCGCGAAGGCCTCGGCGCAGACGCGCGCCATGCCGGCCCCCGCCATCGCGCCGCCGTTCGGCGCCGGCGCGGGCTCCGGGGTCGTGGCGACGCCCGGGGGTGCCAGGAAGGGGCGCGGCGTCGGCGCGGCGCGGCGCGGCGCCACGGCCGGCAGCAGCCGGGCGACGGCGCGGTCGGGGCCGGCGAGGATGCCGACCTCGACCGGCGGCAGGCCCTGGTGGTCCATGCTCCAGCCGTTGTGCACGTACTGGTCGACCGAGCACTGGATCACCGCCGCCTTCGGCAGGCCGCCGCCGCAGGCCTGGCGCAACGTGCCGGCGAGGTCGATCCAGTCCAGGCTCAGGATCGCGTCGGCCTCGCGGATCGCCGCGTGCGCGTCGGCGTTGATGTAGAGCCCGGGCGGGAAGGGGTGCAGCCGGTGCGCGGTCGGGAAGCCGGCGCCCCATTTGAGGTCGGTGATCGCCAGCATGCCGAGCTTCTCGGCCAGCGCGACGCGGCGGTCCCAGTCGTCCTTGTCGCCCGAGACGCGGCCGACCAGCATGACCGGCCGGCTCGCGCGCCCGAGGATCTCGGCGGCGCGCGCGATCGTCTCCGGCGCCGGGTCGGGCGGCGGCGGGGCGCGGAAGCGCTCGACCGGCGGCAGCTCGACCGCGCCGTCGACCGGCTGCTCCTGCAGGCCGGCGTCGAGGCAGACATAGACCGGCCCCTGCGGCGCGGTGGTCGCGATCATGTGCGCGCGGAGGACGGACTCCAGCGCCGCCGGCACCGAGGCCGGCAGGTCGTCCCACTTGACGTAGCCGCGCACCAGCGCGCCGAGGTCGCGCGCGGTGTGGATCCAGTCGACCCAGGGCCGGCGATGCACCGCGTCCATCGGCCCCATGGCGCCGAACATCAGGATCGGCGCGCGGTCGCACCAGGCGTTGAAGATCGCCATGGTGGCGTGCATCAGGCCCACGTTGCTGTGCAGCGCCACCGCCATCGGCCTTCCGGTCGCCTTGAACCAGCCGTGCGCGATGGCGACGGCGTGTTCCTCGTGCACGGCCAGCAGCAGCTCCGGCCGGCGGTTGCCCAGATGGTTGACCAGGCTGTCGTGGAAGCCGCGGAAGCTCGCGCCGGGGGTAAGCGCGATGTACTCGATGCCGAGCGCGCGCAGCAGTTCCGCGATCGGGTCGCTGCCGAAGCCCGGCGCGTTGGCGCGCATGGGCTCGGGCTGCTCGGAGACCCTCATGCCGAGACCCGCCGCATTGCCGTCGCCGTTCCCCGCCGTCATCGCGCGGATTTAAGGAGCGGGCGAGGGCGCTCGATAGGAGGAAATTGCGAAGGGTCCGGGGACCGGACACGCTGCAATTTGCTACTAGAGCCGGGGGAACAAGCTGTCATCATCGACCCAAAGGCCACCAAAGGGAGGAAGCAATGACACTGCACCGACACGGGTTGCGGGCCGTAGCCGTTGGCATTGCGCTGGGGGGCATCGCGCTGGCGCTGGCGCCCGCCGCGGTCCGGGCGGAGGAGATCGAGATCTCCAATTACGGCGTCGGCACCAACGGCATGCCGTACGGCGTCGCCTGGAAGAAGGGCTTCTTCAAGGAGGTCGGCATCGACATCACCGGCATCCGCAGCTCGCCCGGCGGCGCGCCGACCATCCGCAACATGCTGGCCGGCAACCTGCCCTTCGCCGAGGCGGGGCTGACCGCCATCGTGGCGGCGGTGCGCGGCGGCGGCGACATCCGGATCATCGCGGGAACGACCAACACCACGGCCGAGATCGGCTGGGTCGTGATGCCGAACTCGCCGATCAAGACCATCCAGGACCTGAAGGGCAAGAAGCTCGGCTTCACCAATCCCAACTCCACCACGCACGCGCTTGCGCTGATGCTGCTGGAGAAGGCCGGCCTGAAGCCGAACGAGGCCACCACGATCTCGACCGGCGGCTTCGGTCCCGGCCTCGCCGCGCTCGAGCACGGCGAGCTGGACGCGGCGCCGTTCGCCGAGCCGCTCTACGCCAAGAACAAGGCCAAGTACCGGCTGCTGGTGTGGTCGACCGACGTGCTGCCGGCGCTGGTCGACACGCTGGCGATCACGACCGAGCGCACCGCCAAGGCGCGGCCGGACTTCCTCAAGAACATGCTGGCGGCGCGGCGCAAGGCGGTCGATTTCATGGCGGCCAAGCCGCGCGAGGCGGCCGAGGCGATCGCGGCCGACTACAAGGTCACGGTCGACGTCGCCGAGGACGTGATCAAGACCATGATGAAGCCGGCCACGTCGCTCAAGATCCCGCACTGGGGGCCCGGCCGGATCTATGTCGAGACGCTCGACAACCTGATCGCGGCGCAGAAGCTGCTGGGCCACGACGCCAGCAAGGTCGACTGGACCAAGATCGTCGACCAGTCGTTCCTGCCCGAAGACTTGCGCACCAAGCTTTGAGCGCACATGCTGGGCGCCTCCGCGGCGAAGCCGCGGGGGCGCCGCCCGCCCGAGAGCGGGCGCGGGAGGCAACGCCCCAAGGGGACCGTCCGGTGAGCGAGGCACATGTCGTCCTCGACGGAGTGACGCGGGTCTTCGCGCGCGCCGCGCAGGAGCCGCTGCACGCGCTCGGGCCGATCGACCTGGCGCTCAGCCGGGGCGAGTTCTTCGCCGTGGTCGGACCGTCCGGCTGCGGCAAGTCGACCCTGCTCGACGCCATCGCCGGGCTCTCCGCCGTCAGCGACGGCGCGGTACGCATCGACGGCCAGACGGTCGCGGGCAGCGTGCCGCCCGGCGTCGGCGTCGTGTTCCAGGACGATGCCAGCTTCCCGTGGCTGACGGTCGAGGACAACATCGCCTTCGGGCTCCGCCGCCAGGGCTTCGACGCGGCCGAGGTGCGGCGCCGCGTCGCCGACGCGCTCGGCCTGATGGGCCTCGCCGATTTCGCGCGCGCCTACCCGGCGCAGCTCTCCGGCGGCATGCGCCAGCGCGTCTGCATCGCCCGCACGCTGGTGCTGCAGCCGCGGCTGATCCTGCTCGACGAGCCGTTCGGCGCGCTCGACCAGCAGACCCGGCTGCTGATGGGCGACGAGCTCCTGAACCTGTGGCGCAAGACCGGCGCCACGATCCTGCTCATCACCCACGCGCTCGACGAGGCGGCGATGCTGTCCGACCGCGTCGGCGTGATGTCGGCCCGGCCCGGCCGCTTCCTCGAGATCGTCGAGACGCGCTGGCCGCGCGACCGCGACAGCACGATCGTCTCCAGCCCCGAGTTCGGCGCGGTGGCCAGCCGCCTGTGGACCCTGCTGCGGGCGGAATCGCTGAAGGCGATGCAGCACCAGGCGCGGGCGCAGGCGTGACGGAAAGGGACTCACGCGGAGACGCGGAGAACGCGGAGAACGCGGAGAAGACGCCGGCTGCCTTGCTCCGCGTCTCCGCGTCTCCGCGTGAGTTTTCTGTCCTGCGGCCTTCGGCCGCGCATATTGGAAGCGACGGCCGATGAAGCGCGCGACCAGGCTGCGCATCGCGGTGCTGGCGGCCGCCGTGGCCACGGTGGAGCTGCTGTGCCGGTCCGGCGTGATCGGGGCCTTCACCATGATCCCGCCGTCGCTGATGGTGACGAGCCTGTGGGACCTGCTGGCGAGCGGCCGCCTGCACAACGACATCGCGCGCACGCTCACGGCCGTCCTGATCGCCTTCGGCGGGGCGGTGACGGTGGGCGCGCTGGCGGGGGCGGTCATCCATGCCCTGCCGCGCGTCCGGCGCACGGCCGACCCGCTGCTCGCGGCCTACTACTCGGTGCCGGTCTTCGTCTTCTACCCGATGTTCATCGTGATGCTCGGCCTCAACGACCGGCCGAAGATCATGATCGGCTTCCTCTACGCCGTGGCGGCGATGACCATCAACACGCTGAACGGGCTCGACCGCGTGTCGCCGGTGCTGCTCAAGACCGCGCGCATGTTCCGCATGAACTGGGCGTCGACGACGCTGCGCGTCGTGCTGCCCTCGGCCGCGCCCTATCTCTTCACCGGCGTGAAGCTGGCGATCGCCTACTCCTTCATCGGCGTGGTCGGCTCGGAGTTCATCCTGTCGAGCGGCGGGCTCGGCTACCAGATCGGCTTCGCCTACCACGACTTCAACAACAAGACGATGTACGCGCTGATCCTGTTCATCCTGGGCACGGTGCTGATCGTCAACATGTCGCTGCACGCCTGGGAGAAGGTGCTGATGGCCAGGCGAGGGCTGCAATGAGCGTGCTGGAGGCGCAGCGGCCGCGCGCGCCCGGCTGGTTGGCGAGCCGCGGCTTCGACACCGCGGTGTTCGCCGCCCTGGTGCTGGCGCTGTGGCAGGGGGCGCATCTGTGGGGCGGCGAGGTGGCGATGACCACGCCGCTCGGCACGCTCGTCTTCACGGCCAAGACGCTCGCCTCGGCCGAGTTCTGGCCGCACGCCTACGCCACGATCTCGGCCTTCCTCATCGCGCTGGCCATCGCCGCGGGCAGCGGCATCCTGATCGGCGCCATCCTGGGCTTCCACCGCCTGTCGGGCGAGGTGGCCGAGCCGATCCTGGTGGCGATCTACTCGATTCCCAAGGTGACGCTCTACCCGATCATCCTTCTGTTCTTCGGCATCGGCATCGCCGCCGAGGTCGCCTTCGGCGCGCTGCACGGCGTCATCCCGGTGATCCTGTTCACCATGAACGCCGTGCGCAACATCAAGCCGGTCTACATCAAGAGCGCGCGGGTGATGCGCGTCGGCGGCTGGGCGCTGTTCCGCAGCGTGCTGCTGCCCGCCACGCTGCCCGAGGTGTTCACCGGCTTGCGCGTCGGCTTCTCGCTGACCCTGATCGGCACCCTGCTCAGCGAGATGTTCGGCTCCAAGCGCGGCATCGGGTTCGTGCTGATGCAGGCCATCGGCCTGCACAACATGGAGGTGATCATGTCGCTGACCTTCCTCCTGGTCGCCTTCGCCGGCTCGGTCAACGTCCTGCTGCTCGCCATCGACCACCGCCTGCACCGGCGGGTGTAGGACGGAAAAGATCGACCAAAGAGACACAGAGACACAGCGCGGCCATAGGGCCGCAACCAAAGTATTGGCACGCGGAGACGCGGAGGACGCGGAGAAGAGTTGCGCACCTCGCGATCGGCTCCGCGTGCTCCGCGGCTCCGCGTGAACCGGAATTCCTCGCAGCTTGCGAGGATTTTGCGGGTTAGTCGTACAGAGAGGAAGAAAGAAGAGTGGAGAATTTTTTGGCGGCCGAAGGCCGCCCCAAGGAATCGACTCCGTCTCTTTCTTCTCTCTCTCTCTCTCTCTCTCTCTCTCTCTCTCTCTTCTGTGTCTCTTTGGTTGATCTTCTTCATCCGCCAATGACGGCGCGGGTGGCGGCGGCCTCGCGCGCGATCCAGGTCTGGAAGTCGCGGATCTTCTTCAGGTTCGCCCGCTCGCGCGGGTAGACGAGGTTGTAGGCGACGTCGTTGCGCACGCGCCGCTTGAAGGGGGCGGCGAGCTGGCCGGCGGACAGGTCGTCGGCGACGAAGGCGAGCTGGGCGACGGCGAGGCCCAGCCCTTGCGCCGCGCCCTGGTAGGTGAGGCTGGAGTTCTCGAAGGTGAGGCCGTGCTCGCCCTCGACGTCGCCGGCGCCGGCCGCCTCGAGCCACTGCTTCCAGTCGTTCGGGCGGCGAATCGAGTGCAGCAGGACGTGATTCGCCAGGTCGCGCGGGCGCTTCAGGGCCGTGCGCCGCGCCAGCAGCTTCGGGCTGCAGATCGGGATCAGCACCTCGCCGAACATCTTCTCCCCTGAAAGCGCCGGCGGGATGCCGGCGCCGTAGTGCACCGCCACGTCGATGTCCTCGCGGTCGAAGTCGACCGGGTCGTGCGAGGTGGTGATCTGCACCGAGAGGTCGGGATGCTGCGCGTGGAAGCGCGCCAGGCGCGGCACCAGCCAGCGGACCGCGCAGGTGATCGGCAGCTTGACCCGCAGCATGCGGTCGTCGCCGCGCGAACGCAGCTCGGTTGTCGCCTGGGCGATGCGGGCGAAGGCGTCGCGCACCACGGCGAGATAAGCCTCGCCCTCGCGCGTCAGGATCACCTGCCGGTGCCGGCGCGTGAACAGGCGCACGCCGAGGCTGTCCTCGAGCTTCTGGATGTGGCGGCTGACCGCGCCCTGCGTCACGCACAGCTCCTCGGCCGCGCGCTTGAAGCTCGCGTGCCTTGCGGCGGACGCGAACGCGCGCAGCGCGTTCAGCGGCGGCAGGCGCAGCATTGCCCCTCGCTTGATTTTTGCTCAAGCGAATATGAATAAATTCGCATTGCCGTGCAACCCGGCCTGTCGACTGATAGAGGAAAAGGCAAGCAAGCAAGGGATCGCCGCTCGCGGCGATGGGAGGAACGCCATGATCGACGTGGCCGCGCTGGTGCTCGGGCGCATGCCGGGCGGACCGTTCTCCGAGCCGGTGCATCGCGCGCTCGGCCATCTCCTTGGCCGCTACGCCGACCCGGTGCCGCTCAGCGAGCTCGCGGCGCTGACCGGGCGCACCACGTTCCAGCTCATCCGCGCCTTCCGCAAGGAGCTCGGCGTCACGCCGCACGCGCTGCTCGTGCGCATCCGCGTGCACCACGCGACGGCGATGCTGGCGCGGGGCGAGCCGATCGCCGGGGCGGCGGCGGATGTCGGCTTCGTCGACCAGACCCATTTCGGGCGCCACTTCAAGCGCATCCACCGGGTGACGCCGCGCCGCTACATGGCGGCGCTGCGCGCCGGAGCGCCGTCCGCGGCGGTCGCCAGCCTGCACTAGACCATTGCCCGGGCCGCGCGGGCGAATCAGTCCTCAGCCTGTGGACAACGTGATTCGCTTACGGCCACAGTCACAATTCGCATCGAAAGGACTGTTGCGTCGCGTCAGGCCTTGTGTTCTCTTCGCGCCACTGCGGCCTAATCGGCCCCAGGAACACGAGAGGACATCCAATGGCAGCTAAGACTACGCCGACAACGGTCACCCTGAAGCACCTCGCCGCGGCGATCGCCGAGAAGAAGGGCGTGGCGAAGAAGGACGCGGAAGGAACCCTCAACGAACTGGTCGGCCTGATCGTCAAGCACCTGAAGAAGGGCGAGCGCATCCGTCTCCAGGGGCTCGGCATCCTCCAGGTGCGCAAGCGCGCCGCCCGCATGGGCCGCAACCCGGCGACCGGCGAGGCGATCAAGATCAAGGCGAGCAAGAAGGTGGCGTTCCGGGCCTCCAAGGAGCTCAAGGAAGCCGTCTGATCGCCTGATCGCTTTGCGACTCGAGGGCTTTGCGTCGCCAGCGCGGCTTTTCGAGGCACTATCTTTTCCGCCCCCCCTCCCGCAAGGGGAGGGGGGACGCGTCTTCTTCGGCGCTTCCGTATATCGCTGACGATCCCTAGCCCGGAAAATGACAGGCGACGGCTTGGCCGTCGCTCGCGCGGAATTCCGGCTCCTCGCGCGCGCAGACATCGGCCGCCTTGGGGCAGCGCGTGCGGAAGCGGCAGCCCGATGGCAGGTTGCCGGGGTCGGGCGGCTCGCCCTCGAGCCAGAAGTCGCGCGTGACGCGGGCGCCGCCGATCTTGGGGATCGCGGCGAGGAGCGACCTTGTGTAGGGGTGCTGCGGCCGGTCGAAGATCGCGCCGGTCGGCCCCATTTCCACGATCCGCCCCAGGTACATCACCGCCACGCGGCTGCACATCATCCGCACCACGGCGAGGTCGTGGCTGACCAGGATGTAGGTGAGCTGAAAGGTCTCGCGCAAGGCGCGAAACAGCGCCAGCACGGTCGCCTGCACCGACACGTCCAGCCCCGAGGTCGGCTCGTCCAGGATCACGACCTTGGGGTGCAGGGTGAGGATGCGGGCGAGGCCGACGCGGCGCTGCTGCCCGCCGGAGATCTCGTGCGGATAGAGGTCGAGATGCGTCTCCGGCAGGCCGACCGCCTTGAGGATGTCGCGGATGCGGGCCTCGCGCTCGGCGGGGCCGAGATCGGTGTGGATGACCAGCGGCTCGTGCAGCGAGCGGCGGATCTTCCAGCGCGGGTCGAGCGAGGCGCCCGGATCCTGGTAGGCGTATTGCAGGTTCCGGCGCACGGCGCGGTGGCTGGCCGGCGGCAATTGCGCGATCTCCTGGCCGCCGAACCAGATCTCGCCCGCATCGGGGCGGTGGATGCCCATGATGGTCTTGCCGAGGGTCGACTTGCCGCAGCCCGATTCGCCGACCAGGCCGAAGATCTCGCCCGACATCAGGTCGAAGGACACGTCGTCGACCGCCTTGATCGCGCCGACGCGCCGGTTGAAGGGGCCGAGCACGGGGAAGGAACGCTTGAGCCGGCGCACGCTCAGGATCGGGCCGGTCATCGATCGGTCCGTCATGCCGGCGCCCCGACCGGATGGTGGCAGCGTACCCAGTGCCCGTCTTCGAGCGCGTCCACGGCGGGGCGCTCGCGGCCGCAGCGCTCGTCGGCGCGCTCGCAGCGCGGGTGGAAGCGGCAGCCGCCGGGCGGCCGGAGCAGGCTCGGCACCTCGCCCGGGATGCCGGTCGCCATGCCGTCGGCGCGCGGCAGGCTCGCCAGCAGTCTGGTGGTGTAGGGATGCGCCGGCCGGGCGAAGAAGCGGTCGACCGGCGCCGACTCGACGTCCTGCCCGGCATACATCACGTTGATCGCGTCGCAGATCTCGTAGGCGGTGCCGAGGTCGTGCGTGGTCAGCAGCACGGCCACGTTGCGCTCGCTCGCCAGCCGCCGGATCAGGCCCAGGATCTGCGCCTGGATGGTGACGTCGAGCGCCGTGGTCGGCTCGTCGGCGATCACCAGGTCCGGCTCGGGCAGCAGCGCCATCGCGATCATCAGGCGCTGGCGCTGGCCGCCCGAGACCTCGTGCGGGTATTTCTTCAGGATCTGCTCGGGCTGCGGCAGCTGCGCGGCGTCGAGCAGCTCGAGCACCGCTTCGCGGTCGGCGCGGCGGCGCGCCGCGTCGCGGCGTCCGTTGCCGTCCCGGCGCGGCGACTTCCATTTCATGATCTCCATGATCTGTGCGCCGATGGTGAAGACCGGGTTGAAGCTGGAGAACGGGTCCTGCGGGATGAAGGTGATGGCGCGGCCGCGCACCTCGCGGTTGACCGTGTCGGGATCGGCCGTCAGCAGGTCCTGGCCGCGGAACAGGATGCGCCCGGCGGCGATGCGCGTCGAATGCGGCGGCAGCACGCCCAGGATGGCGCGCGCCAGCGTGGTCTTGCCGCAGCCGCTCTCGCCGACCAGGCCCAGCACCTGGCCGCGCGCGACCCTGAGGCTGACGCCGTCGAGAACGGCGGCGAAGCCCGCCTCGGTCGAGAAGCCGAGCGACAGGTCCTCGACCGCGAGCAGTGCCGTCACTTCGCGGCGCTCCCGCGGCGGATTCGCGGGTCGAGGATGTCGCGCAGCCCGTCGCCCAGGAGGTTGAAGCCCATCACGACCAGGAAGATCGCGATGCCCGGTGCGGTCGCGTACCACCAGGCCTCGGGCAGGAACTCGCGCGACTCGGCGATCATGCGGCCCCATTCCGGCGCCGGGGGCGGCGCGCCGAGGCCGAGGAAGCCGAGCGCCGCCGCGGTCAGGATCGTGGCGCCCATGCCGATCGACGTGCGCACGATGATGGCCGACGCGATGTTGGGCAGGACGTGCAGCAGCATCACGCGCGCCGGCGAGGCGCCGAGGGCGATGGCGGATTCGACGAACACCTCGTTCTTGAGCGAGCGCGTCTCGGCATAGACCAGCCGCGCCCAGAACGGCCAGTAGGTGATGCTGAGCGCCAGGATCACGTTCTCGATCGAGGGCCCCAGCGTCTGCGCGATGGCGATCGCCAGCACGATCTGCGGCACGGCGAGGAAGATGTCCGAGACGCGCATCAGGAGGTTGCTCGGCCAGCCGACGTAGTAGCCGGCGACCAGCCCGATCGGCACGCCGACGAGAACGGCTGTGCCGACGGCGATCAGCGCGATGGCGAGCGTGATGCGGGCGCCGAACAGGATGCGCGTCAGCACGTCGCTGCCCATGCGGTCGGTGCCGAGCCAGTTGGCGGCGTCGGGCGGCTTGAGCCGGTTCTCGGTGTGGAACTCGTAGACGTCCTCCGGGTGGGGCGAGAGCACGGGCGCGAACACCGCGGCGAACAGCAGCAGCGCGATCAAGAGGATGCCGATCAGCGCCGCGCGGTCCTGCGCGATGCGCCGCACGGTCGCGCGCAGGCTCCTGGCGCCGGTCATCGCGTGCCCCGCGGGTCCAGCAGCGTGTGCACGATGTCGACCAGCAGGTTGACGATCACGATCAGCCCGCCGGTAAAGATGGTGAAGCCGATGATCGCCTTGTGGTCGGACTGCAGGATGGAGTTGACTACGAACGTGCCGAGACCCGGCCAGTCGAACACCGTCTCGACCACGACCGAGTTGGTGATCAGGACGCCGAAGATGAGGCCGATCTGCGTCACGGTCGAGATCAGCGCGTTGCGCAGCACGTATTTCCACACGATCAGCCGCGGCGGCACGCCCATGGCGCGCTGGTACAGCACGTGGTTGCTGTTGATCACCTCGAGCACGCCGGCGCGGGTGAAGCGCACGATGGTGGCCGCCGCCGGCAGGGCCAGCGTGATGGCGGGAAGGGCGATGTGGCGGAGCGCGCCGCCCAGGGATTCCCAGTCGGCGGTGAGGATCGAGTCGAGGATCATCATGCCGGTGATCGTGTCCGGACCGAATCCGTCGATGCGCCCGTTCAAGGGCGCTGCGCGCAGCTTCATCGAGAACAGGAACTGCAGCTGCATCGCCAGCCAGAAGGCGGCGATGGCGAGGCCCGACACGCTCGCCAGGCGCACGACCTGGTCGAGGGCCGAGTTGCGCTTGAGCGCCGAGACGACGCCGAGCGGGATGCCGATCAGGACGGCCAGCACGATGGCGCAGAGCGCGAGCTCCAGCGTCGCCGGCACGCGCGAGGCGAGGTCCTCGGAGATCGGCCGCTGGCTGTAGATGCTGGTGCCGAGATTGCCCGTCAGCACGTCGCGGAAGTGGTTGGCCAGCTGCACGGGGATCGGCTTGTCGTAGCCGAGCTTCACGCGCATGGCCTCGATCTGCTCCCGGGTCGCGTTCTCGCCCAGCATGATGCGGACCGGGTCGGTCGGGATCACGTTGGAGATCAGGAACACGATCACGATCAGCCCGGCCAGTGTCGGCACGAACCAGGCCAGTCGCGACAGGATCATCTCGAGGCGGCGCATTCGCGGAGTCTGCTTCAGTCCCCCTCCCGCAAGGGGAGGGGGACAAAACAACGGTGTACTACGCCGAGCCTACTTGAACGACGCCCAGCGCATGTCCTGGGCGTTGCCGATCGGGCAGAAGCGGATGCCGGTGAGGTTGGCGGCGTAGGGCCCGTACCACTTGGTATTGTAGACGAAGATGCCCATGGCCTCCTCGGTCACCCGGGTGGCCGCCTTCTCGTACAGCACGCGGCGCTTCTCCTGGTCGGTGATCTTGAGCGCCTCGTTGATCCACTTATCCAGCTCCTCGTCCTTGTTGTACGAGTAGTTGCGTGTGCCGAGATAGCGCGTGCCGTACAGCTCGCCGACCCAGTTGTTGGGGTCGACGTAGTAGGTGCTCTTCCACAGCGGGACCATGTCGTAGTTCTTGTCGCGGTCCTGCATGCGGCTCTGCACCACCTGCCACGGCGCCGACTCGATCTTGATCTCGATGCCGATCTTGCGCGCCGCGTTCTGCAGCAGGGTGGCGGCCTGCTCGGTCTCGCTGAAGCCGGCCAGCGTGCCGATCGTGATCGGCCGGAGCGGCTCCTTGACCTTGGCGAGCTCGGCCTTGGCCTTCTCCAGGTCGTAGGTGTAGCCCTTGAGGTCCTTGGGCGCGCCCCACAGGTTGTTCGGGTTCGGGCCCGGGTTGCGCGCGACGGCGCCCTTCAGGATGTCCTTGATGAAGCCGTCGTAGTCGAAGGCGTAGGCCAGCGCCTTGCGGAAGTGCACGTCGCTCAGCGGCGAGCGGCCGTTGTGGATCGAGAAGTAGAAGACGCGCATCGATTCCTGCTCGAGGATCTGCACGTTCTTCTCCTGCTTCAGGCGCAGGATCTGGTCGTAGGGCAGGTAGCCGTCGGTGCCGTGGTAGTCGCCCTTGATCAGCCCCTGCACGCGCGTGTTGGTCTCGAGCACGGTGCGGAACTCGATCTCGTCGAAGGCCTTGGCCGGCCAGGGCCCGAAATGGTCCTTGAAGCGCTCGCCGATGAATCCCACCGCCGGGTCGTAGCGCTTCAGCTTGTACGAGCCCGTGCTGGCGACGTTCTTGGCCAGCCACGCGGCGCCCCAGTCGCCGTCCTTCTCGTTCTTCTTCACGAGCTTGGCGTTGACCACGAGGATCTCGGGGACCGTCGAGATGAAGATCGCCGACGGCTCCTTCAGCGTGAAGACGACCGTGTGCTTGTCGGGCGCCTTGGTGCTGCCGGGCGCGATGATCGGCAGGAACAGCGACGACGCGCCCTTCTTGGTCGCCAGCATGCGCTCGATGCTGTAGATCACGTCGTCGGCGGTCATCTCGGTGCCGTCGTGGAACTTCACGCCCTTGCGCAGCTTGAACGTGTAGGTCTTGCCGTCGGCCGAGGCCTCGTGGCTCTCGGCCAGCCACGGGATCAGCTTCGGCGGGTTGTCGACCCAGCGGTAGAGCCCGTCGTAGAAGTTGATGCGCGACGCGGCGCGGCCGACGTCGAAGATCGCGTGCGGATCCAAGTTGTCGTAGCCGCTGTTGTTGGCATGCACGTACTTGCCCTGCGCGAACGCCAGCGACGGCGCCGCCAAGGTGACGGCTGCCAGCAATGCCAGTGTGGTCCGTTTCATCTCCCTGCCTCCTCTGTTTGTCCCCAAGACTCTTCCTGTTCCTCCTTCCGCAAGGGGAGGGGGACCAGGACGCAGCGTCACCCCTTCTGCTTCGCGTAGCGCACCACGTCGGCGTGCGTGGCGAACCAGATGCCGGCATGCGCGCGGATGTGCCGGATCAGCTCCTCCAGGATCATCATGCGCGAGCGGTGGCCGATGATGTGCGGGTGCATGGTGAGCTGGTAGAGCCCGCCCTCGGCATAGGCCGCGTCGAACTCGCGCCGGAACACCTCGAGCACGGCGGACGGCGGCGTGTAGGGCCTCAGCGCCGAGAAGCGGTTCATGTTGAAGTAGACCGCGTCGTCGCGGATCCACTCGACCGGCAGCTCGACGACGCCCGTCGGATTGCCGTCGAGCAGCAGCTCGTAGCAGTCGTCGTCCGCCATCAGCGAGGAGTCGTAGAGGAGCCCCATGTCGCGCGTAATGGCGAGCGTGTGCGGGCTGAAGTCCCAGGACGGCGTGCGGATGCCGACCGGGCGCTGGCCCGAGATCTTCTCCAGCGTGTCGGCCGAGCGCATCTGCAGCTCGCGCTCGGCGGCTTCCGGCAGGATCGAGTTGCGCTCGTGGATCCAGCCATGGATGCCGATCTCGTGGCCCTCGGCCGCGACGCGGCGCTGCTCGTCGGGATAGAGCATGGCCGCGACGGCGGGCACGTAGAAGGTCGCCGGGATCGAGTATTTCCCGAGCAGCTTCAGGATGCGCGGGATGCCGGCGCGGTTGCCGTACTGGCCCTGCGACAGGCGGCCGGGCGACTCGCCGCCCTCGCGCAGCTCGCCGGTCTCGTGGTCGCTGTCGAACGACAGTGCCACGGCGCAGCGCGCGCCGTTCGGCCATGCGTCCGGGCGCAAGGTCCTGCCGGCGCGCACGCGCTCGACGATGCGGCGCCAGCGCTGCTCGGTCCATTGCCAGGGCTGCTCCTGCTCCTCGGGCTTCGGAACGACGCCAGGGGTAACGATGGCGGGGCGTGCTGCGGACATGCTTCCTCCTCCTGATGCTCAGGCGATCGGGCCGCCGGTGACCGGCAGCACCTGGCCCGTGATCCACGACGCGTAGGGGCTTGCCAGGAACATGACGGCGTGGGCGATGTCCTGGGGCTCGCCCAGGCGGCGCATGGCGACGCGCTCGATCATCGCCTTCTGCCCCTCGGGCCCGTAGGACTGCCATTGCCGCTCGTAGTCGGGGCTGGTGCGCAGGAAGCCGGGCGCCACCGAGTTGACGGTGATGCCATGCGGCCCCAGCTCATGCGCGAGCTGGCGCACGAGGCCGAGCTGCGCCGCCTTGGCCGAGGCGTAGGACTGGATGCCGGTCAGGCTGACGCCGAGCCCGGCGCGGCTGGAGATGACGACGATCCGCCCGCGCGCCTTCTTCTTCATGCCCGGCACCACGGCACGGCTGGCGTAGAAGGCGCCCTCGACGTTGACCGCGTAGATCGCGCGCCAGTCGTCGTCGCTGACGTCCTCGACCGGGCGCTTCGACTGGCCGCGCACGCCGCCGGCGACGTGCACCAGCACGTCGACCGCCCCGGCCGCGCCCTCCGCCTCGCGCACGAAGGCGTCGACCTCGGCGGACCGGGTGAGGTCGACCTTGCGCGTCTCCAGCCGGCCGCCGCGCGCCGGCTTCGCCCTGGCCTCGAGCGCCGCCAGCCCGTCCGCCAGCACGTCGCAGGCCCAGACCTTTGCGCCGCGCTCGACGAATCCCTCGACGATCCCGCCGCCGATGCCGCGCGCGGAGCCGGTGACGATGACCGTCTGGCCGTCGAAATGGATGTCCACGCGCGCGTCACTCCGGGAAGGTCACGCCGCCGCGGTCATTCCGCCGCCTCGGCCTTGCGCAGCTGCGGGAACTCCTCGACCGCCAGCGCGAAGGCGCGGCGCACCTCGCTGCCGTCGCCGCGGCGCTGGTGCTGGGGCAGCTCCTCCATCGCGGCGAAGATGCGCTTCTTCATGTAGTGGCGCCAGTGCACGGGCAGGGTGGCCAGCACCTCGGTCAGCGCGGCGTAGTTGGCGTCGGTCCATTGCCGCTCGAAGTCCACGCGCTGGTCGTTGAAGGCGAATTGGCCGGGCTTGGCCTTGGCCGCCAGGCGCGCGCGCCGCGCCGCGGTCGCCGTGCCGTCGATCTTGCCGTCACGGATCACGACGCCGTAGTCGTCGGCGGCGGATTCGAGCGAGACCTTGCCCTGACGCACGTCGAACAGCACCGCGTTCTCGTCGCGCTCCCAGGGCGGCCCCCAGCCGCCGCCGCCGCAGGAGCTGACCAGGATCACGTCGCCGGGGTCGAGCGCCACCACGTCGGTGTTGCCGAGATCGACCTCCCGCGGGGTGCCCTGGTTGCGCCAGAAGCCCGAGGTCTTGCCCGGCAGGCCGCCGTTCGAGCCCCAGGCGGCAAAGCGCGTGCGGTCGCGGTTGCGTGCCGTCACCACGGTGTTGGGCGTGAACACCTTGAACTCGAGGAACGTGCCCAGGCCGCCGCGGTGCTTGCCGGCGCCGCCGGAATCGGGCACCAGGCCGTAGCGCAGCACCTTGATCGGCACCTCGGTCTCGTTGATCTCGACCGGCGTGTTCTTGAGGAAGCTCGAGTTGGCGCCCGATCCGTCGGCGCCGTCCGAGCCCGACCAGCCGCCGGCGCCGCCGGTGATCGGGTCGATCGAGGCCATGATCGTGCGGCCGGTGCGGTTGTCGATGGTCTTGACGTTCATGATGGCGCTGCTGCCGGCGGGACCCGCGGGCAGGAGGTCGGGCACCGCCGCCTGGAAGGCGCCGATGGTCACGCCCTGCAGCCGGCCGCAGGTCATGCTGCGCATGCCGACCGCCGCCGGGAACTTCGGGTTGAGGATCGTGCCCTCGGGGATGACGCAGCGCGCCGGCCGCGTGATGCCGCCGTTGAGCAGGATCGACGGGTCGAGGCTGTACATGCAGTAGGTGTAGCCGACCATCAGCAGGATATGCCGCTCGGCGCCGCCGGTCGGCACGTTGAGCGAGGACTGCAGCTGCGGGTCGGAGCCGGTGAAGTCGAGCACCGCCTCGTCGCCGCGGATCTTGAGGTTGAGCGCCAGCCGCACGGGCACGCCGCCCGGCGCGTCCTCGTCGAGGTAGTCGGCGAAGAAGTAGTCGCCGTCCGGGATGCGGCGGAGCAGGTTGCGCGCCTGGCGCTCGCCCAGGTCGAGCAGGTCCTTGACGCCCTGGCGGAACACGTCGATGCCGAACTTGCGCACCATGTCGTGCACCTTGCGCTCGCCGGTGTTCATCGCCGCGATCTGCGCCTGCAGGTCGCCGTAGTTCTGCTCGGGCATGCGCACGTTGGTCAGCATGACGTCGAGCAGCGCCTGGTTGAGCTTGCCCGCCTCGTAGAGTTTGGCCGGCGGGATGCGGATGCCCTCCTGGTGCACCTCGGTCAGCTGGCGCGACAGCGAGGCCGGCACGGCTCCGCCGACGTCGGTGTTGTGGATGTGGCTGACGGTGAAGGCGATCAGCTCGCCTTCCCAGAAGATCGGCTTCCACATGTGCAGGTCCGGCGTGTGCGTGCACACGTAGCCGGAGTAGGGGTCGTTGGTGATGCAGATGTCGCCCGGCTTGTAGTCCGGGATCATTCTCACGGCGTTGGCGTAGTCGAGCCCGATGAACCAGGTGGCGCCGAGGTCGCGCGGGCTCGCGAAGGTCATGCCGTCCGGCGTCGCCAGGCCCGTGGTGAAGTCCTCGGTCTCCTTGACGAAGGTCGAGTGCGCCGTGCGGAACAGCGTGAACGCGGTGCTGTCCGCCGCCGCCTGGGCGTGGTTGGCGAAGATCTGCAGCGTGACCGGGTCGATGCGCATTGTCATGTCCTTCATTGCACGCGCGTCAGCACGATGTTGCCGTAGGCGTCGACGTGGCCCTCGAAGCCGGCCGGCACGCAGGTCGTGGTGTCCTCCTGCGCGATGACGCAGGGGCAGGCGAAGCGGTGGCCGTGGCCGAGATCGGCGCGGCGGTAGAGCGGCACGCGGCGCCTGGCGCCGTCGAGCCAGACCTCGATCTCCTTGCTCGGCTTCGGCTGGTCGCTCCGTTTCGGCTGGGTGGGGAAGTGCGGCTGCGGCGAGGCGCCGACCACGACCATACGCAGGCTGATCACGTGCACCGGCATCTTGGCGTCGCTGTGGCCGTAGATGCGGTCGTGCTCGGCGTGGAACGCGGCGGCGACGCGCCCGAGGTCGCCCGCCAGGATCGCCTCCATCGGCAGCGGCACCTCGATCTCGAAGGACTGGCCCTGGTAGCGCATGTCGGCCGAGGGCTGCAGCGCGTAGGTGCCGGCGAACTTCTGCTCTTCGGTGATCCAGCGCCGGGCCTGCTCCGCCAGCGCCTCGAACTCGCGCTTGAGCCGCGGCAGCTCCGCCGCCGCCAGCGGGTAGTAGGCCGTGCTGATGAAGTCGTTCTTGATGTCGGCGATGAGGCCGCCCAGGGCCGACAGCACGCCCGGCGCGGTCGGGACCAGCACCTGCTTCATGCCGAGCTCGCGCGCCAGGAAGCAGCCGAGCATCGGCCCGGCGCCGCCGAAGGCGAGCAGCGCGAACTCGCGCGGGTCGATGCCCTGGCGCGAGGCGAGCTTCGAGACCTCGCGGTACATGCCCGCGACCGCGACCTGGATCACCGCCTCGGCCGCCTCGTCGACGCCGCGGCCGAGCTTCTCGCCGATCGTCTCGATCGCCTGGCGCGCCTTCGCCACGTCGACGGTGACCGCGTCGTAGCCGAGGTTGCCGTGGCCGATGAAGCCGCAGGCGGCGAACGCGTCGGTCATGGTGGGCCTGGTGCCGCCGCGCCCGTAGCAGGCCGGCCCCGGCGAGGAGCCGGCGCTCTCGGGCCCGACCGACAGCACGCCGAACTCGTTGACGCGCGCGATCGACCCGCCGCCGTCGCCGATCGAGGTGACCGAGACGGTCGGGATGAAGATCGGGAACTCGCCGACCTTCTCGCCGATGCCATAGCTGGGCGTGCCGTCGATGATGATCGCGACGTCGGCCGAGGTGCCGCCGATGTCGAGGCTCAACGCCTTGTCGAGCCCGGCCTGGCGCGCCGCCAGGCTGGCGCCGATCACGCCCGCCGCGGTGCCCGACAGCAGCATCTGCAGGCAGGCCTGCTTGCCGAGCTCGGCCGTCATGACGCCGCCGTTCGACTTGGTCACCATCGGCTCGGCCGCGACGCCGCCCGCCTTCAGCGCCCGCTGCAGCGAGGCGAGATAGCGCGCGACGCGCGGCTGCACATAGCCGTGGATGGTGGCCGTGGTGGTGCGCTCGTACTCGCGGATGATCGGCCAGATCTCGCTCGAGCAGAACACCGGCAGGCCGGGCGCCCATTCGCCGATCAGCCGCTTGGCCTCGCGCTCGTGCGCGGGATTGCGGTAGGCGTGCAGAAGGGCGACGACGATGCCCTCGGCGCCCAGCGCCTTGGCGCGGTCGAGGGCCGCGCGCACGCTCGCGGGGTCGAGCGGCTGTTCGACGCTGCCGTCGGCCAGCATGCGCTCGCGCACCGCCAGCACGCGGTCGCGCGTGACAAGCGGCTCGGCCCGGCTCGACATCAGGTGATAGGGGTCGGGCATCTTCAGCCGCGCCAGCTCCAGCACGTCGACGAAGTCCTCGGTCGTGATCAGGCACAGGCGGATGCCCTTGCGCTGGATGACCGAGTTGATGCCGACCGTGGTGCCGTGGGTGAAGTAGCCGATCTCGTCCGGGCGGATCTTGAAGCGGCGCTCCAGCTCCTCGAGCCCCATGATCACCTCGCGCCCGGGCTCGTCCGGGGTCGACAGCACCTTGAGCGTGGCGAGCCGGCCGGTCGCCTCGTCGAGCGCGCAGAAATCCGCGAACGTGCCACCGATGTCGACGCCGATGCGATAGCTCACAGTGTCTCTCCGCCCCTTGTTCACGCCGCCCGGCGGTAGCCGAGGCGCTGGCTGATGGCGGCCGCCGCGCGCACGACGCCGCCGATGATCTGCTCCCTCGCCGCGGGATAGCGCGACGACACCGTGCCGACGTTCAACGCGGCGATCACGGCGCCGTCGCCGCGAAAGACGGGCGCCGCCGTGGCCGAGCCGCCGAGCACGTATTCCTCCTCGAGCACGGCGTAGCCGTCGCCGCGGATCTTGTCCAGGATGGCGCGCAGCTTGCGCCCGTCCGTCACCGTGCGCGGCGTGTAGGCCTTGAGCCTGGTGCGCGCGAAATAGGCGTCGACCGCGGCGTCGTCCCAGAACGCCAGCAGGATGCGGCCCATGCCGGTGCAATAGGCGGGCCGGAGGCCCGGATCGTCGGAGTCGTAGCGGATCGGCGCGCGGCTGACCGCCTTGGCGATCACCTTGACATTGCCGCCGGTGGCGCGCACGCCGAGGAAGACGCTTTCATCCAGGGCGTCGCGCAGCTGCTCGAGCACCGGCCGCGCCAGGGCGGCGAGCTGCGCGTCCGACCCGCCGATCCAGCCGGGCGACTGCCTGAGCGAGGCGGGCAGCGCGTAGCGGTCGCCGGTGTCGCGCTCGACATAGCCGCGCGCCAGCAGCGTGTGCAGCAGCCCGTGCGCGCTGCTCTTCGGCAGGGTCAGCGCCTGCGCGATGTCCTTGAGCGCCAGCGGCGCCGCGCTGCGCGACAGAAGCTCGAGCACGTCGAGGACCCGAGCGGCGGATTTTACCTCTTGGTTCATGTCTATGAACCCGGTTCGTGAGTGCAGACGAGCTTGGCCAGGGCGCGCCCATGCTGTCAAGGCATGGGCGGATGCGCCCGGAGCATGGGCGCAGCGGGCCCGCGGCCGCGACAAAGGGCCCGCATTAAGAATTTCCTAACTGGCCGGCGCGATGGTGCTCTGCCGGCGTGACCCCGCGCCGGCTCCACGAGCGAAGGCCGGTCGTGAGCAACGAGATCGTCTCCCTGGAAGCGTTTCGCGCGGCGCGCCGGACGGCGCGCGGCGACCGCCCCGCCACGGCCGCGCCGAAGCCGTTCAAGCCGGCGTCCCAGCAGGCCGACGCCGCGCTCCACGACGCGGAGGGGCAACTCGACTTCGTCGCGCTGGCGCTCGACGTCGAGGCGCGGGTCGAGGAGCTGGCCGGCGTCGACGTGGTGGCGTCCGACCTCGACCAGCAGAAGGGCCTGTCGCTGCAGCGCCAGCTGGTGGCGCGCTACATGGCCGAGGCCGAGAGCGCGCGCCGCTTCATCATCGAGCACCCGGCCGCCGGCGCCGCCGGCGCCGCGGTCAAGCTGCGCCTGGCCCTGACGCTCGCCGGAATGCCGGCGGATGCGCAGCGCCTCCTGCGCGACGCGCTCGCCGCGATCGCGCCGGCGAAGCCCAGCCAGAGCGGCCGCGACGGCGCGGCGTAGCGCCCGGGCGCCGAACCCTCATCCGGAAGCAGCCGAAGGTCACGCCAGCGCGATCGCCGGCGGGTCGACGTCGTCGGGGATCGGGTTGACGAACGGCTTGCCGTCCAGCCGCCGGCGGAAGTCCTCCTTGGCGCGCGCGACCTGGCGCGGGTCGAGGATCAGGGCGAGCGCGGTCGCGGCCATCGCCTTGGCGGCATGCGCGAGGCCCTTGTGCGCCGCGGGCGCCTTGCCCTGGGCGACGAGCTGCCACGAGTGTCCCGGTGTGCCGATCGCGTAGGTGGCGCAGCGCATCTGCACCGTCGGCACCACCCAGCTGACGCTGCCGACGTCGGTCGAGCCGACCAGGCTGTCGTTGCCGCTGCCGAGCGGGTAGACGAAGTCGGCCAGCGCCAGGTCCTTCCTC
The DNA here is from genome assembly GCA_964557415.1 of uncultured Rhodospirillaceae bacterium. GTDB lineage: Bacteria > Pseudomonadota > Alphaproteobacteria > JAEULC01 > JAEULC01 > JAEULC01. Next base: position 4,826 of record CAZLBB010000054.1, on the reverse strand, counting down.
GGCTCGAGCCCGTAGCGCGCGAAGGCGGAGACGACGTCCTCCTCGGTCATGGTCTGCTGCATCTCGACGGCGAATGCGCGGTCGCGCTGGTCGAACGGGACGGGGCCCAGCCGCTCGAGCTCGGCGTGCATCAGCGCCTCGAGCGGCGCGTTGCCGACGAGGTTGGCGTCGCCGTTGACGATGCGGACCTTGACCGCGGTCTCGGTCATCAGCGCGGCGCCCTCGGCGACCTTGCGCACGCGCCCGACCAGGGCGTGGAGCTGCGGCAGGTCCAGCGCGCGCACGAGGTAGCGCACGGTCGCCTTGGCCTGCACCACGTTGGGCGCCGGGCCGCCGGCGTCGAGCACGGCGTAGTGGATGCGCGCCGTGCTCGGCATGTGCTCGCGCATGTAGTTGACGCCGACATTCATCAGCTCGACCGCGTCGAGCGCGCTGCGGCCCTGGTGCGGCGCAGCGGCGGCGTGCGCGGCGCGGCCGGTGAAGTGGAAGTCGATCTCGTTGCAGGCGAGCGAGACCGGCTTGTTGACGCCGGTGAAGGCGGCGGGATGCCAGGAGATGGCGATGTCGACGTCGCCGAACACGCCGGCGCGCACCATGAAGCCCTTGGCCGAGCCGCCTTCCTCGGCCGGGCAGCCGTAGTAGCGCACGCGTCCCGGCAGCCGGTGCGCCGCGAGCCAGTCCTTGACCGCGGTCGCGGCCAGCATCGCGGCGGCGCCGAGCAGGTTGTGGCCGCAGCCGTGCCCGTTGCCGCCCGGCTCGATCGGCGCGTGCTCGCACTGGCCGGCGTGCTGGCTCAGCCCCGGCAGCGCGTCGTACTCGCCGAGGATGGCGATCACCGGCCCGCCTTCGCCGGCCTCGCCCATCATCGCGGTCGAAAGCCCGGCCACCTTGTCGGCGACGCGGAAGCCTTCGCGCGCCAGCAAGGCGCGGTGCGCCGCGGCCGAGCGGTACTCGACGAAGTTGAGCTCGGGCGTGTCCCAGACCTGGTCGCTCAGCGCGCAGAAGTGCTCGCGCTTGGCATCGACCAGGCGCCAGATCTCGGCGGCGTTCTGCGTGGCGGTCATGGGGCTCCGTCCGTTTGCTGGCCGGTCATTGTCACACGGATCGGCGCCGGTCCGCATCTCCACCCCCCGTGTCGGCCGCAGCGTCCGCCGACCGGCCCGGATGCTTCGATCTGCCGCACCGCGCGCGATGGGAAACCCGGCCGGCCCCGTTCATTCCCGTAGGACGCAGCACCATCTGCCTGTATGGTCCTCGCTGCTGCCTTCGGACCGGCAGCAGGCTTCCCGCCCATCGATACCGGCCGGATTCGCCAAATCCCGAAACGACGGAAGCGAGCCGATATTGCCGATTCGCAGAATGCCGGCCCCGCGGGCCACCGGGTCCCGCGCCGACGACCGCCGGGCTGCGGCCGCAAGGGGGTCCGGGCATGGATGACCCGGACATGGATGCCCCAGGGATGGATGACAAGGCGCCGGGCGCCCGCGCAATCCCCGATCCCCGCGCCCTGGCGCAGATGCTGGCCTTCTATCAGACGCCGAGCTACGCGCGCGGCGCGCTCGAGCTCGCGATCACCGCGATTCCCCTGGCGGCGATCCTGCTGCTGATGTGGCTCGCGCTCGACATCGGCTACTGGCTATGCCTGCTGCTGGCCGTGCCGGCCGCGGGACTCGTGGTGCGGCTGTTCGTCATCCAGCACGACTGCGGCCACGGCGCGTTCTTTCGCCACCGCCGCGCGAACGACTGGGTCGGCCGCGCCATCGGCGTCCTCACCCTGACGCCGTACGGCTTCTGGCGCCGCACCCATGCGCTGCACCATTCGACCTCGGGCAATCTCGACGGCCGGGGCATCGGCGACATGGACATGCTGACGGTGCGCGAGTTTCGCGCCCTGCCGCGCTGGCGCAGGCTGCTCTATCGCCTGTACCGCAACCCGCTGGTGATGTTCGGGGTCGGGCCGGCCTACCTGTTCGTCCTGCATCATCGCCTGCCGATGGGCATGCTGCGCAACGGCTGGCAGCCTTGGCTCAGCACGATGGCGACGAATCTCGCGGTCGCGATCCTGGCCGTTTTCCTGATCTGGCTGGTCGGCGTCGGGCCCTTCCTGAAGCTGGCCGTGCCGATCGCGCTCCTTGCCATGTCGATCGGCGTCTGGCTGTTCTACGTGCAGCACCAGTTCGCGGACACCTATTGGGCGCGGCGCAAGGGCTGGGATTTCCACGAGGCGGCGCTCTACGGCAGCTCGCACTATGACCTGCCGGCTGTGCTGCACTGGTTCACCGGCAATATCGGCCTGCACCACATCCACCATCTCTGCAGCCGGATTCCGTATTACCGGCTCCCCGACGTGCTGCGCGACCATCCGCAGCTCGCCGCGGTCGGCCGGCTCACGCTGCGGCAGAGCCTGGGCTGCGCCGCCAAGGCCGTGTGGGACGAGCAGGGCAGGCGGCTGGTCTCGTTCAAGGAGATGGACGCCGCGCCTTCGGGCGATGGGTCGTAGCGGAGGATCGGCGCGGATTCTCGCGGCGCGTCGCGTTGTCGATCGGTGGTCCGCCACGTTATAGTGCCCTGCCCAAATCCGAAGGAACGGGGCGATCGCGTAGCTGCGTGGAGGGAGCATGAAGACCTCCGCCGAGTTCGACGCGTGGAGCGCGGGACAAAGCTACGAGCACTACATGGGCCGCTGGAGCCGCCTGATCGCGGCGCGGTTCGTCGACTGGCTCGCGGCCCCGCGCGATGCCGCCTGGCTCGAGATCGGATGCGGCACGGGCGCCTTGACCAAGGCCATCCTGGTCCGGGCCGCGCCGCGATCGCTGGTCTCCGTCGACTCCTCGAAGGACTTTCTCGCCCATACAAGCGCCGCGATCGACGACCGGCGCGCCAGCTTCGAGGTGGCGGACGCGGCGAAGCTTCCCGTGGCGGATTCCAGCGTCGACGTCGTCGCCTCGGGCCTGGTCCTGAACTTCATTCCCGACCGGCCGCCTGCCCTTGCCGAGATGCGTCGGGTCCTGAAGCCCAATGGGCTTCTGTCGTTCTACGTCTGGGACTATCCCGGCGCCGGCGTCGGCTTCATCGACGCGTTCTGGAAGGCGGCGGCCGAAACCGATCCGCGAGCCGCCGCGCTGGACGAGGGCAAGCGATTCCCGTTCTGCTCGCGGGACGGCCTCGCCGCCATTTGCCGCGAAGCCGGCTTCGGCGCGGCGCGGATCGAGCCCATCGAGATCGAAACCGCTTTCCCCGATTTCGCGGCGTTCTGGCAGCCCTTCACGCTCGGCGCCGGGCCCGCGCCGGGCTACTGCGCCAGCCTGCCCGAGGACCGGCGCGCAAGGCTGAAGGCGCGGCTCGGCGAGCTGGTCGGAACGGGCGGCGCGGTGCGCCTGGCCGCGCGGGCATGGGCGGCCATGGCGCGACGATCCGCGTGAGCGCTGCGGGAGCAACGGCCCTGACGAAACCCGACGAGTTCGCGCCCTACCATTGGCACGACAACCCGATCTACGCGCTCCGCCTCGCGATCGGCGACCCCGATGCCGGGGACTGGCGCAGCGATCTGGTGCTCGATATCGACCACATCGCGTCCTGGGCCTGCGGCGCGGAAGCGCGCCAGTTCCAGGTCGCACCCGCCACGCTGACGTTCCATCACGCGGCCGACCTGTCGGTCGCGGTCGATTGCGGCGACACGGGCGGGCAGGCCGCCCTGCACGAATGGTCGATCGACCGAATTACGCGCGAACAGGTCCGGGACCAGAAGGTCTGCCTGGACCGGCCCTACTATCGCTGGCGGATCGATCTCAACTGGCCGGCGGGCGGCGTCATCGGCTTCGCCGCGAGCGGCTTCACGCAGGTCCTGCGCGGCGCGCCGGTCCTGTCGGACACGCCGCGCCTGCCGGTCTCATATCGCAATTCGTGCCCGGGTCTCGCGCGGTGACGCGGTGGAACGCCCTCGCCCCTCGTATCGGCGAGGAACCCATGCCGTTCAAGCCGACAACCGATTTCGCCGATCGCGTCATCACGGCGCCGGTTTGGCATGGCCATGTCAGCGCCCATCGGCGCGGTCGTCACCCGCCCGCGATCGGCGGGATGAAGGCGACTTCCGCCGTCTCGCCGACCTCCTCCAGCCAGGCGTTCTGGTGCAGCACGCCGTCGATCACCACCGCGACGTCGTGCTCCAGCCTCCGCTCGATGCCCGGGAAGCGCGCCTCCAGCCCGCGGATGAGCTGCCGGACCGTGCGGCCCGGCACCTCGATCTCGGTCTGCCCGCGCGCGTACTGCCGGGCGAACGAGTAGGTCAGGACGACGCGCGCCACGCTACTCGGCCGCCATTTTCGGCGACGCCGCGTCGAACGCCGCCGACAGCCGGGGCGGCGACATCGGCAGGTCGACCATGCGCACGCCGGTCGCGCGCGCGATCGCGTTGCCGATCGCCGCCATGGGCGGGACGATCGGCACCTCGCCGACGCCGCGCACGCCGTAGGGGTGCGCCGGGTTGGGCACCTCGACCAGCACGGTCTCGATCATCGGCAGGTCGGAGGCGACCGGCATGCGATAGTCGAGGAAGCCCGGGTTCTGCAGCTTGCCCGTTGCGTCGTAGATGTATTCCTCGTTCAGCGCCCAGCCGATGCCCTGCGCCGCGCCGCCCTGGAGCTGGCCCTCCACGTAGGACGGGTGGATTGCCGTGCCGACGTCCTGCACCGCGGTATAGCGGTCGACCGTGACGATGCCGGTGTCGGCGTCGACCTTCAGGTCGACGAAGTGCACGCCGAAGCCCCGCCCCCCGCCCTGCGCGTTGAGCTGGGCATGGCCGTTGATCGGCCCGCCGGTGCGGCTGG
>CAZLBB010000053.1:0-32916 GCA_964557415.1 uncultured Rhodospirillaceae bacterium | reverse complement strand
GATGGACTGGGACAAGCTGCGCGTGTTCCACGCCGTGGCCGAGGCCGGCAGCTTCACCCACGCGGGCGAGATGCTGAACCTGAGCCAGTCCGCGGTCAGCCGCCAGATCGGCGCGCTCGAGGAAAGCCTCAAGGTGCCGCTGTTCCACCGCCACGCGCGCGGCCTGATCCTGACCGAGCAGGGCGAGCTGCTCTACGACACCGCGCGCGACGTGGTGCACAAGCTCGCCATGGCCGAGGCCATGCTGAGCGAGAGCAAGGACCGTCCGCGCGGGCCCTTGACCGTCACCACCACGGTCGCCTTCGGCTCCGCCTGGCTCACGCCGCGCATGCGCGAGTTCCTCGAGCTCTATCCCGAGATCGACCTGACGCTGCTGCTCGACGACGCCGAGCTCGATCTCGGCATGCGCGAGGCCGACGTCGCCATCCGCATGACGCCGCCGCGCCAGGCCGACCTGATCCAGCGGCCGCTCCTGACCATGCAGTCGCAGGTCTACGCCTCGCGCGACTACGTGCAGAAGCACGGCAAGCCCGAGAAGGCCGAGGACCTCGACCATCACCGGATCGTCGTCTACGGCGACACCAGCAACCTGCCGGTGCCGCACGTGAACTGGCTGCTCGAGGTCGGCGCCAGCCCCGAGCGGCCGCGCCGGCCGTGCCTGCGCGTCAACAACGTCTACGGCATCTACCGCGCGGTGCGCAGCGGCCTCGGCATCGGCGCGCTGCCGCCCTACATGATTCCCTCCGACGCGCCGTTCGTGCGCGTGCTGCCCGATCTCTCCGGGCCCACGGTGCAGGCCTACTTCGTCTATCCCGAGGAGCTGCGCCACTCCAAGCGCATCGCCGTGCTGCGCGATTTCCTCGTGCGCCAGGTGGCGGAGTCGAGCAGCCGCTGAGCGGCGCAGGACCGCGCGATGCGGCGCGACATTTTCTTGGCGCCAGGCGTCGTGTTCACGCCGCCGTGAAATTCCCGGATTTGCACTGCATTTTCGCCGTGCACCGAAAACCGAGCAGTGCCCGCCATTTGCGTAGCCATGCAGTAGCGACATGAGACCACTGATGAATCACTGATGTTAATTCGGGCGGTGCTCGCCTAATAACAAAGCGTTGTTGCGGCGCGATAGCGCGACGCGACCGGCGAGTTTCCAGAGATTCCGGATCCTCACGGGTCCGGGATGGGGTCTTCGGACCCTACGTCTCCCAGACGTGAAGCCTCCCTGTTCACCTAAGCCCCGCCCTCGTGGCGGGGCTTTTTTTCGATCAATGGCTTACGCGTTCCGCGCTGCCAGTGCGGCGTGTCCTGATTTGTTCGCGAGGCACGCCGGGCACTATAGGGGCACTAACGCGGCCGAGACTCAGGGCTTGCCGTCGCCACACGCCGCTTCGCGTTGCTGCCGCTCAAGCTCCCGCAGATCGCGCTCGATCCGGCGAAGCTCGAAACACAGCAAACGGTGGCGGGCGATGGCCGCACGCGTGCAGCGCCCATGCTTGAGCGCGTTCCTGTTGCCCGGCGCGCCGGTGCTCTTGCCGCCGTGCAGCCGGCATCGGCCGTTCCGCATGGCCGGCTGCCTGCACGGCTTGCCTGTCGTGCGCGCGTGCGCGCGGCATTGTTGAAGCGTCGCCAGGTCGGCCGGCGGGTTGCCGTTGCGGAGGCATCCTAGCCGCCGCGCCTCGCCGGTCATGGGGTGGTCTTTGGCGGGGTGCATGAAACAAAGGCGCTCGTTGCGCTTTCGCCGCCATGCGCTTCAACACGTCTGAGGGCGACCATCGCGTTTTGTCGCCCAATGGCGTCGCGGGTGCGCGTCAGCTCCGCAGCGAAACCGCCATGCCGCGACAACAGGCGCGCCGCCCGCAAGGCCGCGACGTGCTCGGAATGCGTCGGCTCGCGTCCCAGCGCCGCGCGCACGATGGCGAGCACGGGTCCGCCGCCAGGGTCGCGGTGCAAGGTCGCGCGCAAGATCGCCTGCCAATGAATTTTCATCGCCGCGCCGTCACAGTCTTACCTTGGAAAGCAGAGTGATCGCTGACCGATGATAGGGGACTCTGATATGGGCAACGCCATTCGATTGCAGGGGAGCAATCGCATTCGGCTGCACGCGGGGCCACTCGATGGCGTTGCAGCGGCGAGGCACGCCATGCAAGACCGATGGACAGGGGGGTGCAACCGCATCGGATTGCTCCGCGCTCAATCGCCGTGGGTTGCCCCACGGTGCGCCGATAGCTCTTCCGGTATCCCCCCAGCGCCATTGCTCTTTGGCGCGTCACCCGGCTCATTCTCCGCGACGGGAAAGGGCACTGCCGGAAATCGGATCGTGTACATGTTGGTGCTATCCGCGCCGTTCGGCCGTCGTCGGCGCGAGCACTCAAGGTAGCCCAGGGTGATAGACTTGCGGAGTCGGGCTTGCACGTTCTGGCGCGTGCAATTCCATAGCCGCGCGATCGTGCCGAGAGCAGGAAATGCGCTTTGGGTCTTGGCGCTCGTGAATGCCGCGACAGCGCAAAGGGCGCGAAATTGTCGGTCGGTCAGGCGATTGTCGAAAATTGCCGCTACGGACGCGCGCGCATACCAGCCTGGCTTGCTGTAGTCGCCCGCTTCGTCATCGCGCTCCATCGGCTTCAGCCGCCGCGCGTCGCCAGCGCCGGCAGGCGATCCAGCCAGGCGCCCAGGTCCGCAACCTTGACCAGCGTCCGCCGGCCGCACTTGATTGCCTTCAGCTCGCCGCGACCGATGGCGGCATAGAGCGTGACGCGGCCGATGCCCGCGCGCCGTGCGGCTTCGTTGATGCCAACGGCCAACGCGCTGGCAACATCGTGCGAGGCTGATTCCAGGCGGTTCGTGCTCATGGCTTGCTCCGCTGCGGTTCAATGCTGCCCGCTCGCGTGCGGGCGCAGGCGTAGGTATCCACAGGGAGACACGGCTCAAAGTAGGCTGGACGAAAGCGGGGCGAGTCGATGCCCCGCTTTCATCCATACAGAGCGCGTCGCGCGGCCCGGTCGAGCGAGCGCACGTCGCCGCGTCGCGCCTGGATGCTGCGACCCGCCGTGGCGCGAAGAACCTCGAGAAACGGCGTCAGCGTCGGCTCGCGGCCGGTGGCAGCTTTCCACGCGTCGCGCACGGCTTCGGCGTAGTTGCGGTAGGCGAGATTGGCGCGCCGGCGGGGCGGCGGCATCGAATCCAGCGCAATGCGAATCAGCCGGTGCAAGTGAACGAGCCCCGAAATCAAGGGAGCGACCATCGCCAGGCCCGGATGCGGTCGCCTCCCCTGCGCTGCGCTCGCTCGGCCGCCGCACGCGGCATCGGCGAGCAATGCCTTGGCGAAATCAGATACCCTGTCGATGGCAACCAACCCATCCGCTTCCGGCTTGCCGAACAAGTGCGCCAGCGCCTTCTCGATCCGCTTCAGCTCGGCGCGCACTTGCGCGTCGGTCGGTCGCCGCCCGTCGTGCAGGTCGAGTCCCAATCGCAACAGCGCGTCCGTGATAGCGGCTTTGAACGCTTCGCACGCTTTCGCGCGTCGCGGCGAGATGCCGACGCGCGCGAGCACGTGCAACCATGCTTCATCTGTCACCAGCGGGTCCGGCGGCTTGCCGATGGCGAACGCTTGCCACGTCGAGGGTTTGTGGTGGCGGGGCATCCTGCGAGTCTGGCGATCAAGTATCTTTTTTGAAGCCTGCGAATGCCCAGTACAGCACCGACCCCACGCCAAGCACGACAAGCGGCACACCGAAGGCTACTGCAACGACACTCCCGAGAAGCTTCCATGGCTGGTGCGGTTGCTTCAGTTCCATACTGGCCTTCGCATAGGCGCGGCGCAGTAAGTCGTCATCCGCTAAGTCCCGATACTCGGGGAACAGCATTCGGAATCGCGCCCGCTTGTACCAACAGCCTACTTTGGCATCGATTAAGGCCAAGAACAGCTCATCTGCGGACATTGATTCAAGGGGAGCCGATCCGTCGTGGAGGTGGAGGTTTAAGTAGTCCGTGCCTTCCGTGCCACGCAGCTCACTGCAATCAGTTGGCAGCCAATCGGATCGGATCCGATCGACCGTTGCCTGTTTGAATTCTTCCTCTATCCGGTTGTAGGAAATGCCAGAAACAGCGACGGCGAATAGGAGTGAGAAAGTCAGCCAAAGCCTGAGCAAACCGCGCCGCCAGTTCATCGATCCATCGCCTTCCGATCCATCAACCGATCAGCCGACCGGCGAGCCACCACAGTCCGGTGAGCGCGGCGATGATGATCCCGAGGACAAATAGGCCCCAGGTTGCCATGAAGAATCCTTCGACAGACTCGTGGTTCTTCTTGGCCGCGACAATCGTGAAGGGAAGGCTCGCCAGCGCCAGCAGCTCGACAAAGACGGCAGCCTGAAATCCAAACCGCATCTTCAAACGCCTGTTGTCGGAAACGCGTGATTCGATCATGCCCTAACCGCGCTCCGAAACAAGAGCGGGTCCCTCCGTCGCGACGACGCGAAGTGATAGGGGGTGGTGGTAGGCCCCCCGCTGCTCAAGCCTGCCGCGCCAGTGTCACCACGTTGGAGTCGGCCGCAACCACGCGCATGACGCGCTGCGCCCAGGCTTCCAACGCCTCCGCCATCGCCTCGCGATAGTCGCCATGATCGTACACGCGATCCAGCCCGGGCTTGGCATGGTTCAACACGCGCTGCGCCACGTCGCGCGCGATGCCCATTTCGCCCAGGCGCGTGCGGACGGTGCGGCGAATATCGTGCAGCGTCCAGCCATGCACGCCGGCCTCGCGGTCGAGGATTTCCTTCAACCGCTTCTGACCGGCATAGGGCTTCTTGCCATTCGCGGAGAACACGAAAGCGCCCGTCCGCGTCGCGGCCTTCAACACGTCGCGCGCGGCCTGCGGCAACGGCAACAGGTGATCGCGCTTCGACTTGTTGCGCGCGCCGGGCAACAGCCAAACCGCGCCGTTCTCGCGCAACTCCGTCCAGGGCAGGCATCGCACTTCGTCGCGCCGCTGGCCGGTCAGGATCAGCAGCTTGACGAACGCGCCGCCGGGATAGCCGACGCCATCGGCCGCATTCCAGATCGCCCGCAATTCGCCATCGGTCAGGATGCGGGCGCGGGGTTGCTCGATGCCCTTGACGCGCTTGATCGCCGCCGCCGGATTGCCGGGCAGGAACTCGCGCTCCACCGCCCAATTCAGCGCGGCGATGATCTGCGAGCGCACGCGGTTCACTTGCGCCGCCAGCTTCTTTCCGTTCCGCAGTTCGTCCAGCAACTCCACCACGTCGGCGCGGCGCAGCTCGGTCAAGGCCTTGTCGCCGATTTCCGGGATGACGTGCGACTCGAACATGCGCTCGGTCAGCGCCCAACGCCGCTGATTGGCCTTGCAGTAGTCGGCGACGTAGCGGCGCAGCAGATCGGCGACGGTCGCCGGACGGCCTTCCGCGCGCCGCGCTTCGTCCCTGGCGCGCGCTTGCTCGGCCGGCAGGTCGGTGCCCTTCTTTGCCGCCGACGCGATTGCCAAGGCTTCCGTGCGGGCTTCGGCCAGCTTCATTCCGGGATAGCTGCCCAGGGTCGCCCATTGCTGCCCCTTGCCCTTGGGCGAGTAGCGTACTGCCCAGGTCCGTTCCCCCTTCGCCGTGACCCTGACCGTCAGGCCCGGTGCGGCGGCATCGGTCAACACGCGCCGGCCGGCGGCTGGCGGCTTGAGCGCGGCTAGCAAGCGGTCGGTCAGGTTGCGGGCGGCGCGGCGGGGCATGGTGGGTCTCCAGGTCCGTAAGGCCGCCGGGCACTAACCGGGCACTAATCTGGCAAGGTCTTGTCGCGAACGGTCGCGAACAGCGGCATTCACTATATGCCATATTTCATGAGGATTTTGAAGCATGATCGGGGTGCGAGCGAATGGAGGCGAACGGGTGCGGCCGGAATGCTACACGTCTCCCAGACGTGAAGCCTCCCTGTTCACCTAAGCCCCGCCCTCGTGGCGGGGCTTTTTTTTGCCCGACGAGGTGCGTCCGGCGCGCCAGTCCTCCTTGGCCGGCGCGATGCGCTCCTTCGATGACGACACGAAGTTCCGCTCGATGGAGCGGGACCCGAGCGGCTCGCCGCCCAGCGGCATGACGATCGCCGGCGTCACGGCGGTGAACAGGATCGGCTGGCCCGGCGCGAACGCCAGCATGCGGCCGACATCGTAGGTCCGGCGCAAGAGCTCGACCTTGCCCGCGGCGATGGAGGCGGCGCGCTCGGAATACCCGGCCGGCAGCGCCGGCCCGCCAGGTCGACGGCGGCGGGCCGTAGCGCGTCTCGTTCCAGCACGGCGCGCCGAGGTCCCATCTGGGCATCGTGCCGCGGCCGGGACAGGCGCCGCTACCGCCCGGTATAGACCAGCCTGCCGTTGTCGCGGCGCGTCCAGCCCGGAAGCGGCAGGGCGCGCCTGCCTTCCTCGATGTCCAGGAACTCGTCGAGCCGCCGCGCGATCAGGTCGTAGCCGCGCTCGCTGAAATGGCCGCCGCAGACGGTCATGGCCATCAGCGTCTTCGCGCCGACCTCCCTGGCGGCGGAAAGGAAGTCGTCATGCAGGTCGATCACCACGTCGGCCTCCGCCTCGCCGACGGCGAGGATCGCGTCGCGCCAGGGGTAGTCGCGGCCGAGGCAGAGCCGCGTCCAGGCCGGGATCGTGATGAAGACGAAGCGGCCGCCGAAGGCGCGCGTCTCGGCCGCCGCCTGCGCGACGATGCGGCGGAAGACCTGGGTCAGGTCGCCTTGCGGCGGCGCGGCGGCGAAGGCCGGCGCCGGCCAGGGCAGCAGCGCGCGCGGACCCGCGAGCCCCTTCGGCAGCAGCGCGCGAATGCGCGGCGCCGTCAGGAACTCGAGCACGCGGTTCGCCACCGTGTCGTTCTTCAGGCGGTGCGCGATCCAGTCGTCCGACTGCCGCTTCAGCCGCGCGTTGATCTCGCCCTGGTGCGCGCGGAGGTTCTGCGTGAAGCCGGGATCGTCGAGATAGCGCGCGAGGATCGGGTGCTTCAGCTCGTACTCCAGGTCCGACGGCTGCCCGGGGGCGATCGAGTAGACGTCGTTGTTCTCGTCGTAGAACCAGAACACGTAGCCGGGCTTCAGCGGCGCGGCGTACTCGCGCAGGATCGCCAGCTCGAGCAGCGGCCCGTTGCCGCCATGCGCAAGGTTGACCGTGCCCGGCACGCGCGCGCGCAGCTTCGCCGCGAAGTGGTCGCGCTGGTCGAGGCAGGCGCCGTAGGTGAAGCTGTCGCCGATCAGCGCGATGCGCGGATCCTGCCAGGCGGAGTCCGGATTGTTGAAGCCCCAGGAGTCGGAGTCGTAGATGGCGTAGGGCCGGTCGCCCTCCTGGCACATCAGCGTGCGCGCGTTGGCCACCTCGCTCAGCGGCAGCACCTTGCCGCCGCCCGGCAGGTCGAGCGACGCGCCGTTCCACGCGAAGTTGGTCGGCGAATACTGGATCGCCGGATTGGGGACGGACGCGACCAGCCGGTGCAGCTCGCGCGTGAAACGCCACTGGCCAGCCGCGTCCGAGCGCCAGGTCAAGACGGCCTCGTAGGCATAGGCGGCGCCCAGCGCCGGCAGCACGCAGGCGGTCACGACCGCGAGCCGGCGCGGCCAGAGCTGCGCCAGCGCCAGCACGATCGCAAGGCCGGCCAGCACGGACAACGCCAGGCGATCGTCCGCCGCCGGCGCCGGCGTGCCGTAGAGCGCGCGCAGGCACGCGTGGGCGGCGACGGCGCCCAGCACGACGAGAAGCGCGTGAAAGACGAGCGCGGCCGGAAGCCGCCTGCGCCGGCGCCTCAGCATGCCCAAGTCCCTGCGCGCGCCGGCCAGGCCGGCGGGTGCGTGCCGAACGGCGCGGACGGGCGCTCCCAGCGCGCCGGCGTCGCCGACAGGCGCGCCGCGTGCGGCACCGCGGCGAGACGGCCGTAGCCGGACGGGCCGAGCTCGAGCGCATCCACGAGATCGTCTGCTTGCGGATCGGGCGCCGCGAGACCTTGCTCCAGCCGGCCGAGGCCGCGCAGCCAATGGGCGGTGCGCGCGAGCGACACGTCGACGCGCCAGCTGCCGCCCTCCGCGACGCGCCGCTCGAGCGCCGCGAGCACGCCCAGCGCCAGCAGATAGCCCGAGGCGTGGTCGAGTGCCTGGCAGGGCAGCGGCTTCGGCCCGTCGACGCCGGCGGCCTCGCCCTCGGCGTGGTTGAAGCCCGTCGCCGTCTGCACCAGGCTGTCGAAGCCGCGCCTGCCGCCCCAAACACCGTCGGCGCCGTAGGCCGAGAGCGACGCGTAGACGATGCCGGGCCGTAGCGCGGCGGCGTCGGCGGGCCCGAAGCCACGCGCGTCCAGCGCGCCCGGCCGGTATGACTGCACGACGACGTCGGCCGCGCGCACCAACCGGCGCAGCGTCTCTCGCCCCGCGTCGCTGCCCAGATCGAGCATGGCGGACAGCTTGCCGCGGCCGGTGTCGGTGTCGAGTGCCTCGATGGTCGGCAGGGCGGGACCGATCGCGCGCAGCACGTCGGCGCCGTGCGCCGCCAGCGCCCGGCCGCACACGGGCCCGGCGATGATGCGGGTCAGGTCGAGCACGCGGACACCGCCGAGCGGCCGCACGGCCGGCGGCAGCGTCTCCGGCGGCGCCGGGCCGATGCGCCGGATCGCGACCAGCGGTGCTGTCGCGATCGCCGGCGCGTGCGCATGCGCGTCCCACTCGGCGAAGCTGCGCATCATCGCGACGACCATGCCGGCCTCGGTCGCGGCATTCTCGAACGCCTCGGCCTGCCACGATCGCAACGCCTCGCCGACCGCCACGCGGTCGCCGGCGCAGCCGAGCAGGCGCAGCACGCCGTCGCGGTGATGCGCGAAGTTGGTATGCAGCCTGACCCAGCGCCCGTCGCCGCAGCGATAGGCGCCGGCGATGCTGTCCCACAACGCGCGCGGGTCCGCGCCGTCGATGCGCATGAGGCATTCGCTCCGGAATTCGGCGGCGGAAGCGCGCAGGTCGACCGCGACGTCCTGCGCGGCGCCGCCGCGCCGGCGCCACGTCATCGCCGCGGCGGCGGCGACCGCGGCGATGGTCGCCTGCGCCGAGGCGTCGACGCGGAAGCTCGAGGGCAGCACCGGCTCGCTTCCCGTGAGCGCGACGCGGTCGAGCGCGGAGGCGGGGAGATCCAGGGAGCGCCAGAGCCCGGCCAGGATGTCCCGCGGCGCGGTCACAGATTCCACGCGTCCTTGGCGACGCGGTCGAACGGCTGATGGCGGAGGCCGGCGAGGAAACCCAACGGCAGCAGCGGCAGCAGCCAGGCGGCATAGACGAGGATCGCGGCGCGGCGCAGCCAGCGCTCGACCTGGAACGCCCAGCCCGGCTGCGCTCTTGTTGCGGCGGGCGCGGCGGCGGCGGCGGCGGGCGCGGCGCCGACCGCCTCGGTGAAGTCGACCGGCCCGGACGCGGTGCGGATGAAGCGATGGCCATTGCCGCAATGCGCGCCCTCGTCGGTGAAGGTGACCGGCGCGCGGCAAACGGTGCAGCACGCGACCGGCGCTGCATCCGCCGGCGCCGGCGTGCCCGGCTTCCGCAGGCGGAACTTCACCCGGTCGCACACCAGCAGGCGCAGCCCCGGCACGTCGCGCAGCGGCTCGAGGCAGCGGCCGAGCCAGGGCATCCAGGCGGCCGGGGCGACATAGGTCTGGAACTCGATGGCGGCGGCGTCGAAGATCTGCCGCTCGACGACGAACCCGGCGCGGGCGAACGCGCGCCGCCAGAAGCCGGGCGGCCGCGTGTGGTCGGCGCCGACCGGCGCGCCGCGCCGGCCCATCAGGCGCGCCAGGCGCTGGCGCAGGTGTTCGGACCACAGGCTGGCGCCGTTCGGCGTCGCGATCACGGCGACGCCGCCGGGCTTGAGCACGCGGAAGAACTCCTTGAGCACGACGGCGGGATCCTCGACATGCTCGACCACCTCGTGCGATGCGATCGCGTCGAAGCTGGCGTCGGCGAAGGGAATCGCTTCCAGCGCCGCCTGGTGCACGCTCAAGGGTCGCGGCGACGGGCGCTGCAGCGCCTGGCCCAGCAGCACCGAGGAGACGTCGACGCCGTAGAGCGCCATGCCGGGCGCGAGCCGGCCCAGATTGATCAGGTCGACGCCCGAGCCGCAGCCGGCGTCGAGCACGTTGCCGCGCCGCTCGCCGCCGTCGGGCGCGAAGTCGAACAGCCGGTAGAAGTCGTCGCGGATGAGGCTGTTGTAGCCGCATGCGCCGAACATCACGAGGTTGTCGTAGTTGCGCTGGTGCACCGTGGTGTCGCGGTGCAGCGCCTCGCTCGTGTCGCGGTACTGCGCGCCCGACGTGGTGCCGGGAGCCGCGCGCGGGGTCCCGCTCATGCGGGCGGGCGGGACGGCATCAATCGCGGAAGTCGGGTTCGTCGCGCTCGAGCTGCGCGATGTAGGCCGGCCATTCCCGCGAGAAGTCGTCCTCGTCCCAGCAGCGCGCGGTCGATTCGCAGACCTCCGGCGGCGGCAGGTGCAGCCTCGCGTTGCCGCCGGCCGTGGCGTTGATCGCCAGGAGCTGCGCCTGGCAGGTTTTCTCCAGGTAGTACATGCGCACGAAGGCCTGGCCGACCGTGGCGCCGGCGGTGAGCAGGCCGTGGTTGCGCATGATCATGGCGCCGTGGCGGCCAAGGTCGCGCACCAGGCGCTCGCATTCGTCCCGGTTGTCCGCCACGCCCTCGAACTCGTGATAGCCGATGCGGTCGTGGAACTGCATCGCCGTCTGGTTCAGCGGCAGGATGCCGCAATCCAGCGCCGAGATCGCCATGCCGGCCGGCGTGTGCGTGTGCAGGATGCAGTTGAGCTCGGGCCGCGCCTTGTAGATCGCGCCGTGGATGATCGGCACGGTGCGGTTGATCGCCGGCCCGCCGTCCAGCACGTTGCCGTCGAGGTCGCTCTCGACCAGGTTGGACGCGTTGACCTGCTCGTAGAGCAGAAGATCGGGCTTGACGAACATGTGCCCGGGCCGGCCCGGCACGCGCGCGGTCGCATGGTTGTAAATCAGCTCGGTCCAGCCGAAGCGGGCGATCAGCCGGTGGCACGCCGCGAGGTCCTCGCGCATGCGCCGGTCGTCCGACTTGCTGCCGACCGCGTGAACGGCCCGTGCGACCATGGTCTCGTTCTCCTCGATGCCGGCGGGAGGCTAGGAACTGCGCCGGCGGGGGTCAAGCGCGGAGGCGGCAGGCGCTAGAACAGGCTGCCCTGCGCCGGCGCCGCCGCATTCGGCTTCTCGTCGCGCTGGGCCAAGGGCTCGATGCAGGCCGGGTCGTCGTTGCGCACGGCGTTGACGCGGGTCGACACCGGGATCGCCCGCAAGAGGTCGTCTCGCGCCGGCAGCAGCAGCGCCTGGGCCCGGTCGTATTTCGGGTCGAGCCACGCGGCGTAGTCATCAGGGTCGAGGATGACCGGCATGCGGTGATGGATCGGCGCCAGGGCCCTGTTGGCGTCGGTGGTGACGATGCAGAAGCTGTGGATCGTCTGGCCCTCGCCCTGCCAGCGCTCCCACAGGCCGGCGAAGGCGAACGGGGCGCGGTCGGCGCGCCGGATCAGGTAGGGCTGCTTCGGTCCCTTGGCTGCGCCCGGCTTCCATTCGTAGAACCCGTCGGCCGGCACCAGGCAGCGGCGCTGCCTGAAGGCGGCGCGGAATGACGGCTTGGCCGCCACCCCGTCGCTGCGCGCGTTGATCAGGCTGGCGCCGATCGAAAGCCCCTTGGCCCAGGACGGCACCAGGCCGAATCGCATCAGCACCAGCTCGCGCCCGCCCTCCGCGTTCAGGCGCACAACCGCCGAGTCCTGGGTCGGCGCGATGTTGTAGCGCGCCGGGAAGTTGGGGCTGTCGACGACGCCGAACAGACGGCGCAGGGCGTCGACCGGCGAGGTCAGGAGGAAGCGTCCGCACATCGATCCAGTTTACCCACCGCCCAGCGCCTTGCACGCGCGCAACAATCGGCTACCATGCACGCTCGTTCGATTTTTGTTCTGATTGGCAGAGCTGCGACATATGGGTATCGTCCACGGACCAACACACAAGATGTTGTGCACAGGGGCTGTATACCGGGCTGTGAAAGAGGGGGAAGGCGTCTTTCCACAAGCCGTGGAAGGCGGGAACAGGAGGGGGAAGTTGTTCGACTCAGTACAGACCCTGCACGGGCCGCGTGTGGATATCGACCGGACGCGCGACAACCGCCTGACCGAGTTCGGCAAGGCGACGCTGTCCGACCGCTACCTGCTGCCCGGCGAGAGCTTCCAGGATCTCTTCGCGCGCGTCGCCTCGCGCTACGGCGACGACCACGACCATGCGCAGCGTCTGTACGACTACATCTCGAACCTGTGGCTGATGCCGGCGACGCCGGTCCTCTCCAACGGCGGCACCAGCCGCGGCCTGCCCATCTCCTGCTTCCTCAACGAGGCGACCGACAGCCTCGACGGCATCCTCGGCCTGTGGACCGAGAACGTGTGGCTGGCGGCGCGCGGCGGCGGCATCGGCAGCTACTGGGGCAACCTGCGCTCGATCGGCGAGAAGGTCGGCCTCAACGGCAAGACCTCGGGCGTGATTCCCTTCGTGCGCGTGATGGATTCCCTCACGCTCGCCATCTCGCAGGGCAGCCTGCGGCGCGGCAGCGCGGCCGTCTACCTGCCGGTCTCGCATCCCGAGATCGAGGAGTTCGTCGAGATCCGCCGCCCGACCGGCGGCGATCCCAACCGCAAGACGCCCAACCTCAACCACGGCATCCTGGTCAGCGACGCCTTCATGCGCGCCGTCGTCAACGACGAGGAATGGGCGCTCCTGAGCCCGCGCGACCACCAGGCGATCCGCCGCATCTCGGCGCGCCAGCTGTGGATCCGCATCCTGACCGCGCGGGTCGAGACCGGCGAGCCCTACATCGTCTTCATCGACCACGTGAACCGCGCCATCCCCGAGCACCACAAGATGGCGGGGCTGACGGTCAAGACCTCGAACCTGTGCAGCGAGATCACGCTGCCGACCGGCCGCGACCACCTCGGCAACGACCGCACGGCGGTCTGCTGCCTGAGCTCGCTCAACCTCGAGACCTTCACCCAGTGGCAGGACCATCCCACGTTCATCGAGGACACGATGCGGTTCCTCGACAACGTGCTGCAGGACTTCATCGACAACGCGCCCGACACGATGGCGAAGGCCAGGTACTCGGCCATGCGCGAGCGCAGCGTCGGCCTCGGCGTCATGGGGCTGCATTCCTTCCTGCAGTCGCAGATGGTGCCGATCGAATCGGCCATGGCGAAGGTGTGGAACCGGCGCATCTTCGAGCACATCAAGAAGCAGGCCGATGCCGCCTCGGCGCGGCTGGCGAAGGAGCGGGGCCCGTGCCCCGACGCCGCCGACTACGGCGTCATGGAGCGCTTCTCCAACAAGATCGCGATCGCGCCGACCGCCTCGATCTCGATCATCTGCGGCGGCGCCTCGCCCGGCATCGAGCCGATGGCGGCCAACAGCTTCACGCACAAGACGCTGTCGGGCAGCTTCAACGTGCGCAACAAGTACCTGGCCCGGCTTCTGGACATGAAGGGCCGCAACACCGAGGAGATCTGGTCCTCGATCACGGTCAACGAGGGCTCGGTGCAGCACCTCGACTTCCTCGGCGACCAGGAGAAGCTGGTGTTCCGCACCGCGTTCGAGATCGACCAGCGCTGGCTGGTCGAGCTCGCCGCCGACCGCGCGCCCTTCGTCTGCCAGGCGCAGTCGCTCAACCTCTTCCTGCCGGCCAACGTGCACAAGCGCACGCTGCACCAGCTCCACCTCATGGCGTGGAAGCGCGGCGTGAAGAGCCTGTACTACTGCCGCTCCAAGTCGATCCAGCGCGCCGAGACCGTGTCGAACAACGCGCATCCCAACGGCACCGCCAACCCGGTCGCCGCCGCGATGGCCGCGGCCGAGGCCGGCGAAGCGCACCCGGCGCTGAAGATCGACTACGACGAGTGCCTGGCGTGCCAGTAGTCAGAGGTCAGATGACAGAGGACAGAAGATCGGCGCTTTGCGCGGCTTCTTCCTCTGACATCTGACATCTGACATCTGTCCTCTGCCTTCTGGAGTTCCCATGTCCCTCCTCCTCGACAACCCCGTCTACAAGCCGTTCCGCTATCCCTGGGCCTACGACGCGTGGCTGACGCAGCAGCGCATCCACTGGCTGCCGGAGGAGGTGCCGCTGGCCGACGACGTGAAGGACTGGCACCGCAAGCTCACGCCGGTCGAGCGCAACCTCCTGACGCAGATCTTCCGCTTCTTCACGCAGTCGGACGTCGAGGTGAACAACTGCTACATGACGCACTACGCGCGGGTGTTCAAGCCGACCGAGGTGCGCATGATGCTGGCGTCGTTCGCCAACATGGAGACGGTGCACATCGCCGCCTATTCGCACCTGCTCGACACGATCGGCATGCCCGAGGCCGAGTATTCCGCCTTCCTGCGCTACGCCGAGATGAAGGCGAAGTACGACTACATGAAGCAGTTCGGCGTGAGCACCAAGCCCGACATCGCCAAGACGCTGGCCGTGTTCGGCGCCTTCACCGAGGGGCTGCAGCTCTTCGCCAGCTTCGCGATCCTCTTGAACTTCCCGCGCTTCAACAAGATGAAGGGCATGGGCCAGATCGTCTCGTGGTCGGTGCGCGACGAGACGCTGCACACCAACTCGATCATCCGGCTGTTCCGCGAGTTCGTCGCCGAGAACCCGGAGATCTGGACCGAGGAGTTCCAGCGCCAGCTCTATGTCGCGGGCTCGACCATCGTCGAGCACGAGGACGCCTTCATCGACCTCGCCTTCGAGCTGGGGCCGGTCGAGGGCCTCGCCGGCGAGGAGGTCAAGCGCTACATCCGCTACATCGCCGACCGTCGGCTGATGCAGCTGGGCCTGCAGCCGATCTACCGCATCGAGCGCAACCCGCTGCCCTGGCTCGACGACATGCTGAACGGCGTCGAGCACACCAACTTCTTCGAGAACCGCGCGACCGAATACTCCAAGGCCGCGACCGAAGGCAGCTGGGAAGAGGCGTTCGACTGAGCCTCGCGGCCGACTGCGCGCTGCTCGAACGGCACGGCCGCCTCCTGCTCGATTCCGCCCGCGCCTCGGTCCTGCACGGGTTCGAATTCGGCCGGCCGCTGCCGCTCAACGCGGCGAGCACGCCCGTCGAGCTGATGGCGAGGCGCGCGACCCATGTCGTGCTGCGCCTCGGCCCCGACGGGCCGCGCCGGCGCGCCGGCGACGTGCGCGCCTGGCGCCCGCTGCTGGAGGACGTCGTCGGCAACGCCTTCGCCGCCGCCTTCGCCGACCGCCGCCACGCCGCCCTGAAGCCGGCCGATCGCGTCAAGCTCGCGATCACGGTCATGCTGCTGGGCGAGCCCGAGCCGATCGGTTTCGAAGCGGGCGCGGCTTCGCTCGAGCCCGGCCGCGACGGCGTGCTGGTGGAATGGCCCGACGGCGGCCACCACGCGCTGTTCCCCGACGCCTGGGCCTTCCACAAGTCGCCCGCCGCCTTCGTCGCCGAGGCGATGAGACGGGCGCCCGGCAGATCGAAGGCGCCGCCGCGCCTCTACCGCTTCTCGGTGGCGCTCGCGGCGGACTAGCCGAGCGCCCGCCAGCGCGGCAAATCGCGCTAGCCCTTGGCCAGGCCCTCGCCGGCCAGCGCGCGGCGGATCAGGCGGATGGTCTCGTCGCGGCCGTAGAGCGCGATGAACGAGCCGAAGCGCGGGCCCTGGCTCTGGCCGAGCAAAACCTCGTAGAGCGCCTGGAACCAGGACCGCAGCTGCTCCTTGGCGAAGTGGCGCTTGCCGACCTCGAACACCTCGTCCTGGATCTGCTTCTCGTCGGCCGTGGCCGGCAGCTTTTCCAGCACCTGCACGAGCTCCTCCAGCGCCTGGCGCTCGACGCCGCTCGGCGGGCGGTACTTCTTGGTCGGCTTCACGAAGTCGCGGTAGTAGGCGATCGCGTGCTCGACCAGCTTGTCGAGCACGGGGTCGGACGCGGGCGACGCCGCGGGCGCATAGCGCGAGATGAAGCCCCACAGCACCGCCTTGTCCTCGACGTTCACCACGCTCGCGAGGTTCAACAGGATGCCGAAGCTCAGATGCGTGCGCGCCGGCGGCGGCTTGCGGTGGATGTGGAATACCGGGTTCTCCAGCCGCTGCGCCGCGTCCTGGCTCGGGAACGCCTCGAGCTGCTGGATGTAGTCGTCGACCGCGCGCGGGATCACGTCGAAGAACAGCTTCTTCGCCGCCTTCGGCTTCTGGAACATGTAGAGCGCCAGGCTCTCGACCGGCGCGTATTTCAGCCAGTCCTCGACCGACAGGCCGTTGCCCTTCGACTTCGAGATCTTCTCGCCCTTCTCGTCGAGGAACAGCTCGTAGGTCAGGTTGAGCGGCGGCCTGCCGCCCAGCACGCGCGCGATCTTCGAGCCCAGCTCGACCGAGGAGATCAGGTCCTTGCCCGACATCTCGTAGTCGACGTCGAGCGCCACCCAGCGCATCGGCCAGTCGGCGCGCCATTGCAGCTTGCACTGCCCGCCGGTGACCTTCTGCTCGAACTCGCCCTCGACCGCGTCCTTGAACACGATCGTGCCCGCCTCGGGCCGGAACGCGACCGCCGGCACTTCCAGCACCTGCAGCCGCCCGTCGCGCTCGCGGATCGGCAGGAACGGGCAGTAGGTCGCGCGGCGCTCCGGCCCCAGCGTCGGCACCACCACGTCCATCACCTCGCGCGCGTGCCTCAGCACCTCGAGCAGCGTGGCGTCGAAGCGGCCGCTCCGGTACCAGTCGGTCGCGCTCTGGAACTCGTACTCGAAGCCGAACGCGTCGAGGAACGAGCGCAGCCGCGCGTTGTTGTGATGGCCGAAGCTCGGATGTTCGCCGAACGGGTCGGGGATCGACGTCAGGGGCGTGCCGAAGCTCGTGGCCTTGTCGCCCACGTACTTCGCCAGCATCGCCTGGTTCGGCACGTTGTCCGGCACCTTGCGCAAGCCATCCATGTCGTCCGAGAAGGCGAACAGCCTTGTCGGGATGTCGCTCAGCATCGCGAAGGCGCGCCGGACCATGGTCGTGCGCACCACCTCGCCGAACGTGCCGATATGCGGCAGGCCCGACGGCCCGTAGCCGGTCTCGAACAGCACGTAGCCCTTGGCCGGCGCCTTGCCGCCGACGCGCTCCAGCAGCTTGCGCGCCTCCTCGAACGGCCAGGCGCGCGCCTTCTCGGCCAGCCCGCGATCGCTGCTCATGGGGAAAGGGCCTGTCTCGCAGAGGAACGGGCGGCCAACCTAGGGACGCGTCGGCGGGGCGTCAACCGGCCAGGCGTGCCGCGACCGAACTGCCCTCGTAGATGTCGCGAACGCTCAGGCGCACGCCGATCGGCTCAAAGGGGATTTCCCTCGCGGGGTCGGTTACACTTTCCGAATACCAACCGTTTCCCATGCGACGGAAAATGTCGACGCGGCACTCGTCCTGCGAAACGAGCAAGAAATGCGTCAGATCGGGAATCGTCTGATACGCAAGCCATTTTCTGCCACGATCGTAATCCGAGGTCGATTTGGAGAGGACCTCGACGACGGCGACCGGATTGGTCACCTCCGTGGCTTTCGGATCGGACGGCCCGCAGACCACGACAACGTCGGCATACATGACGTTCTCGCCTGCCTTCACCTTCAAGTCGGATGCGTAGGCGCGACAGGGCCCGCCGCGTAGCCGATCGCGCAGCGTGCCGAAGACATTGCCGATGATGGTCGCATGATCGACGGTCCCACCGGTCATCGCCCGCAAGATCCCGTCGACGAACTCGTATCGATCCTCCTGCTGGCTCTCCCATGCCAGGAAGTCTTCAACGGTCCACGGCTTTGGAAATGTCCCGGCCGCCTGCGACATCTTCGATTCCGTCGGTTGCGGGGCACTGTCGGCGCGTACTGTACCGCCGAAGAGCCGCGGAATAAATGCCCCGGTTTGACTATACTCCCCCCATGACCTCGGTCGTCGTGCCCTTCCCGCGCAGCGCGCCGGGCCTGCGCGTGCCCGCGCTGGTGGCGGGGGCGAGTCGCGCGGCGTGGCTCAGCGCCGACGGCGAGATCGAGACGCTGGCGCCGGCCGACGCGGTCAGGCTCCTGGCCGACGGCAAGCGGCCGCTGGTCTGCCACATGCCGGCGACGGCGCGCCGGCTCGGCATCAACGCGTTCCCGGCCTTCGACCTGCTCGAGCTGTTCGCCTTCGTGCGGCCGGCGCGGTTCTGCCCGCCGACGCCGCGCGGCCTGGCGCAGGCGCTGGAGCTCGACGAGCCGCGCGGCCTCGAGGACGCGGCGGCGACGCTCAACGCCGCGGCGCGCGCGCTCCTGGCCGAGCTCGGCGCCGACGAGCGCGAGCGGCGCAGCGACGCGGTGGCGGTGGCGCTGGTCATGCACCGCGCCGGCTGGAGCTGGGGCGGCGCCGTGCTCGACGCGCTCGGCGTCGACCCGGGCGACCAGAAGCTGACCGCGCCGGGCGCGGCGCTG
Organism: uncultured Rhodospirillaceae bacterium; assembly: GCA_964557415.1. Lineage (GTDB taxonomy): Bacteria > Pseudomonadota > Alphaproteobacteria > JAEULC01 > JAEULC01 > JAEULC01. Next base: position 14,396 of record CAZLBB010000053.1, on the reverse strand, counting down.
ATGGTGTGGATGCGCCTGCAGGAATGGTCCGAGCACGCGCCCGAGCCGTCGCCCGGCCACGTCCCGGTCGAGCCGCAGGAGGCGCGCCAGCGCCTGGCCCAGCTGCTCGGGCCGGCCGCCGAGGCGCGGCCGCAGCAGGGCGACTACGCCTCGGCCCTGACCCGGGCCTTCGTGCCGCGCGAGCGCGAGGGCGAGCCCAACATGGTGATCGCCGAGGCCGGCACCGGCGTCGGCAAGACCCTCGGCTACATCGCGCCGGCGAGCCTGTGGGCCGAGAAGAACGAGGGCGCCGTCTGGCTCAGCACCTACACGCGCAACCTGCAGAACCAGATCGACGACGAGCTCGACCGGCTCTATCCCGACCCTTCGGAGAAGGCGCGCCGCGTCGTCGTGCGCAAGGGCCGCGAGAACTATCTCTGCCTCTTGAACTTCGAGGAGGCGGTGCGCGGCATGGGCGCCAGGCCGCGCGACGCCGTGGCGCTCGGCCTGATGGCGCGCTGGGCGGGGCATTCGCGCGACGGCGACATGGTCGGCGGCGACTTCCCGTCCTGGCTCGCCGACGTGGTCGGGCGCGCCCGCACGCTCAACCTGACCGACCGGCGCGGCGAGTGCGTCTATTCCGCCTGCCCGCACTACCACAAGTGCTTCATCGAGAAGAGCGTGCGCCGCGCCCATCGCGCGCGGCTGGTGGTCGCCAACCATGCGCTGGTGCTGGTCGTGGCCGCGCGCGCCGGCGACGACGGGCGCCTGCCGACGCGCATCGTGTTCGACGAAGGCCATCACCTGTTCGACGCGGCCGACAGCGCCTTCTCGGTCGACCTGACCGGGCAGGAGGCGGCCGAGCTGCGCCGCTGGCTCTTGGGCGCCGAGGGCCGCTCCAGCCGCGCGCGCGGCCTGAAGCGCCGGGTCGAGGACCTGATCCTCGACGACGCCGAGGCGCAGGCCGCGATCGACGCGGTGCAGGCCGCCGCGCGCGTGCTGCCGGGCGAGGGCTGGCCGCACCGCATCAACGACGGAGAGCCGCACGGCGCGACCGAGCGGTTCCTCGCGCTGGTGCGCCAGCAGGTGCGCGCGCGCGCGACCGGGCTCGAGGGCGGCTCGCTCGAGACCGACACGTCCGAGCCGGTGCCCGGCCTGATCGAGGCGGCCGGGCTGCTCGACGCGCATCTCGAGCGGCTGGTCCAGCCGCTCGCCCTGCTGCGCCAGCGCCTCGTCGCGCGCCTCGACGACGAGGCGGCCGATCTCGACACCAACACGCGGCTGCGCATCGAGGCGGTGGCGCGCGGCATCGAGCGGCGCGGCGAGGCGCAGGCCAAGGTCTGGCAGGGCATGCTGCGCGCGCTGCGTACCGGCACGCCGGCCGAGTTCGTCGACTGGCTGTCGATCGAGCGCATCGACGGGCGCGACTTCGACGTCGGCATGCACCGGCACTGGGTCGACCCGATGGTGCCGTTCGCCCGGGTCTGCGGCGAGCGCGCGCACGGGCTCGCGGTGACCTCGGCGACGCTGATGGACGGCTCGGGTGACCTCGAGGCCGACTGGCAGGCGGCCGAGGCGCGCACCGGCGCGCGCCACCTGCCGAAGCCGGCGCTGCGCGCCTCGATGCCCTCGCCGTTCGACTATCCGAAGCAGACGCGCGTCTTGATCGTGACCGACGTGCAGAAGACCGACATGGCGCAGATCGCAGCGGCCTATCGCGAGCTGTTCCTCGCCGCCGGCGGCGGCGCGCTCGGCCTGTTCACCGCGATTTCGCGCCTGCGCGAGGTGCACAAGCGCATCGCCCGGCCGGTCGAGGAGGCGGGCCTGCCGCTCTACGCCCAGCATGTCGACGGCATGGACGTCTCGACCCTGGTCGACATCCTGCGCGCGGAAGGCAATGCCTGCCTGCTCGGCACCGACGCGGTGCGCGACGGCGTCGACGTGCCCGGACGGGCGCTCCGGCTCATCGTGTTCGACCGCGTGCCCTGGCCGCGCCCCGACATCATGCACAAGGCGCGCCGCCAGGCCTTCGGCGGCCGCGCCTACGACGAGATGCTGACCCGCCTGCGCCTGAAGCAGGCCTTCGGCCGCCTGATCCGCCGCGCCGACGACATCGGCGTGTTCGTCCTGCTCGACCGCATGATGCCCACCCGCCTGTTCGGCGCCTTCCCGCCCGGCGTCGAGCCCAGGCGCGTGGGACTCGCCGAGGCGGTCAGGGAGACGCGGGCGTTCTTGAGCGAATAGTCGGGCGACGTGGCGTCGAGTCACACCTTCTTCGTCCCCCCTCCCCTTGCGGGAGGGGGACTGGGGGGGGGGGCGCTCCGGTCAGAGCTCGGCCGGTCGGTGGATTGCATGATGCTGATGCCCCTATTCTGGCCGTCCCGCGTGTCGTGACGACCCCGCCCCCGAACCCCCACCCGCCAGGGGGGGGGGTCCCCAGAAAAAAAAGAGTGGTGCTCGCCACCTCGCGCGACCGGAAATCGACGCCTACCCATGCACTTGGCGCAGTTGTGGCCGGCCCGGGAGCGCGCGTATCGTGCCCGGCATGAGCACCGCTGCGGAGATCGCTCCCCCGCCCTTGGCCGGCGCGCGCGACGGGCGCGTGATCGGGCTGATCGGCTCGGCGCATTTCACCAGCCATTTCTTCCAGATGGTGCTGCCGCCGCTGTTCCCCCTGATGAAGGACTCGCTCGGCGTCGGCTACACCGAGCTCGGGCTGCTGGCGACCGTGTTCTACGCCGTGTCCGGCGTCGGCCAGCCGGTCGCCGGCTTCGTGGTCGACCGGGTCGGCGCGCGCATCGTGCTGGTCGGCGGCATGGCGCTGTTGAGCGCGACGATGCTCGCGGTCGCCATGGCGCCGAGCTACTGGCTGATCCTGCTGCTGATGGTGCCGGCGGGCCTGGGCAACTGCGTCTTCCATCCGGCGGACTATTCCATCCTCTCGGCTTCCGTGTCGGTGCCGCGCATGGGCCGCGCCTTCAGCGCGCACGCGCTGGGCGGCACGCTCGGCTGGGTCGCAGCGCCTCCGGCGATGCTGGCGCTCGCGACCTTCGGCGGCTGGCGCACCGGCGTGCTGGTGGCCGGCATCGTCGGGCTGGTCGTGGCGCTGGTCGTGCGCGCGCAGCACGGCATCCTGCGCGAGGACCGCGCCGGCGCCAGCCACGGCCATGGCCATGGCGCCGCGGCGCCGGCGGCGCATGCGCCGGCGATGGACTGGGGCATCCTCCTCTCGGTGCCCGTGCTCGTGTGCTTCGCCTATTTCCTGTTCCTGGCGACCGCCGCCATCGCGCTGCAGAATTTCCTGATCCCTGCGCTGAACGCGCTGCACGGCACGCCGATTGCCGTGGCCGCCGGCGTGCTGACGGTCTACCTGCTCGGCTCCGCGACCGGCATCCTGGTCGGCGGCTACGTGGTCGACCGCATCGGCCGGCACGAGATGATGGTCGGCATCGGGCTGACGGGCGCCGCCTGCCTGACCCTCTTCGTCGGCTACGTCCCGCTCCCGGTGCTGGCGCTCAATGCGACGATGTTCCTGGCCGGGTTCATGGCCGGCAACGCCTCGCCGGCGCGCGACATGCTGGTCCGGCGGGCGACGCCCAAGGGGTCGACCGGCAAGGTGTTCGGCTTCGTCTATTCCGGCCTCGACCTCGGCTCCACCACCGCGCCGGCGCTGGCCGGGTTCATGGTCGACCACGGCTACCCGGTCGGCGTGTTGTGGATCGTCGCGGTCGCGCAGCTGCTGGCGATCCTGACCGCCTTCGCCCTCGGCACCCGACCCCGGCGGGAACCTGGGCCTCAGCCGACCTCGAGGAAGACCAGCAGCGCCGAGACGGTCAGCACCGACAGCACGGTCGAGACCAGCACCACCGCGGTCGCGCGCCGCACGTAGACGCCGTAGCGCTGGCCGATCACGAACAGCGTCGTGCCGGTCGGCAGCGCCGCCAGGATCACCGCCGACTTGGCCCAGACCGGGTCCATCGACAGGAACTGGAACGCCAGCACGTAGGTGACGGCGGGCTGCAGCAGCAGCTTCAGCACGCAGATCCAGGCGACCTCCTTGAGGTCGCCGGCGATCGGCTTGCCGACCAGGAACAGGCCGATGGCGAACAGCGCGCAGGGACTCGCCGCCGCGCCGATCAGCGTGCAGAACGTGTCGAGCGCCGTCGGCAGGCGGATGCCGGCGAGCGACAGCGCGACGCCGGCGATCGGCGCGATCACCAGCGGGTTCCTGGCGACGGCCAGCAGCACGTCGCGCAGCAGCGGCCACAGCCTCTTGCCGCCGTCGCGGCCGATGTCGAGCTCGACCAGCATGGTGGCCAGGCCGACGATGATGCTGGCGTTGATGATGGTCGACATGATCGCCGGCGGCATGCCCGCCGGACCGAACGCGGTCAGGATCAGCGGGATGCCCATGTAGCCGGTGTTGGTGAAGATCGCCGACAGGCCGTGCAGCGACAGGCAGGCGAAGCGGTCGGGGAAGACGAAGGTCGCGACCAGCATCGCCAGCGCGAAGGTCGACAGCACGCCGCCCATGTAGGCGGCGAGGAACGGTCCGTTGAAGGTCTCGGCGACCGGCGCCTTGGCCATGGCGCCGAACAGCAGTGGCGGCAGCGCGATGTAGTAGACGAAGCGGTTCAAGGCCTCGCTCGAGGCCTCGCCCAGGATGCCGATGCGCCCGGCGAGCCAGCCGCAAGCCATGATGGCGAAGACCGGGAAGGCGACGTCGACGATGGCTTGCATGGGGCCGGTACTAGACGGGCCATGGGCCCGCCTGTCGAGCGCAAAACCCGGCGCCTGGGCATGCGCCGCCCCGCCTGCAGCTCTTGCCCCGCCCGGCAGAATTTGCCGCCCTCGATCGGGCCGGAACCGGGCGATTCCAAGGGCTTGGTCATGGCATGCGGCCTGCTACGCCGGGCGGGGGACCACCCATTCCAAGAAGGCGCGCGCATGATCCCGATCCTGATGTCCGTCGTCGGTGCCATGGCCGGCAAGCTGGCCGTCTCCGCCTACGAGGCCCTGACCGATTCCGCGGACAAGAAGGCCGCGGACACCGAGTCCGGCTCGGTGGTCAAGAGCAATATCGGCGGCGCCGGCCTGTCGCCGGAGGCGACCAAGGTTTCGGTCAGCTCGGCCGGCCTGCAGAAGAACCTCGCCCAGCGCTACGACCCCGCCAAGCTCTCGCCGGCGCGGCTGGAGAAGCTCGCCGGCGAGCTCAAGGCCAACGGCATGGTGAGCGCCGAGGAGCACGCGCTGATGGCCCGCGTCGCCGCCGAGGCGCGCCAGGCCGATGCGCTGAGCCAGAGCGGCAACCGCTACCTGAACTCGAGGAACATGATCGAGGAGATGGACCGGCGCGCCACGCAGGCGCTCAAGGTCGGCAACCAGGCCGATGCGGCGCGCTGCCAGAAGCTCGTCACCGTGCTCAAGGAAATCAGCGCCCAGGCGCCGACCACGACCAACGCAGCGGTGAAGGTCGCCTGACGCCTCAGGCGCTCTGCCGCCCCAGCGCGTCGGCGCGCCGGATCGCCGCCTCCAGCCGTACCGCGTCGACCGGCACGGTCATGAACCTGATATAGGCCGCGGTCATCGACCGCTCGGCCATCAGGCGGTAGTCCGCGTCCGTCGGATGCGCGAGGCCGAGCCCGGCCAGCGACACCGGCAGGCCGACGGCGCGGCAGAAGTGGCGCAGGTCGGCCAGGAACGCATCGTCGCGGCCTTCCAGCACCAGCTGCACCATCAGCCCGAACGACACCATCTCGCCGTGCAGCGCGTCGCGCGTGCCGGCGCAGGTCGTCAAGCCCCGCGTCATCGCGTGCGCCGCCGACAGGCCGCCGCTCTCGAAGCTGAGGCCGCTCAAGAGGATCGTCGCCTCGACCGTGCGCTCGAGATCCTCGGTCACCTCCTGCCGCTTCACCGCCTCCATCGCCGGAAGGCCGTGGCGGCGAATCGCCTCGTAGCACATGCCGCCCATGGCGACCGCGGTCGCGGTCGGGCGGCCCTTGAACAGGTTGAGCGCGCCGCCCCTGGCGCCCTGCTCGGCCTCGAACTTCTTCGACAGTGCGTCGCCGATGCCGGCGGCGAAGAACCGCGCCGGCGCGCGCGCGATCACCGCCGTGTCGACCAGAACCGTCTCCGGGTTGGCCGGCAGCATCAGGATCTCGGCGATCGCGTGATGCGCGTCGTAGATCACGATCACGCGGCTGGTCGGCGCGTCGTTCGACGCGACCGACGGCACGACGACGATCGGCAGGCCGAGCGTCAGCTTGACGAACTTGGCGGCGTCGATCGTCTTGCCGCCGCCGACGGCGATCACCGCGTCGCATCCCGCGGCGCGGCAGGCAGCCGCCAGCCGCTCGACCTCGGGCCGCGTGATCTCGCCGGAGAAGCGCCCGGTCACGGCAGCGCAGCCCGCCGCCGCCAGGCTCGCGCCGATGCGCGGGCCCAGCAGCTTCTCGACCACCGCGTCGGCGACGATGAAGGGCTTCCTGCCGTGCTCGCGCGCGACCTCGCCCAGCCGGTCCAGCGCGCCCGGTCCCTGCATGTAGCGCTGCGGCGATCCCAGGATGGCGAGCGGAGTCATTGCATCGTCCTCACGCGATCCGGCACGCCTCGTCGAAGCCCATGCGCGGGTTGCGCGGGCGCAGCTTGGCGGGGTCGCCGAAGCCGAGATTGCACAGGAAGTTCGACCGGACCTTGCCGTCGGGGAAGAAGGCGGCGTCGACCATCGCGTTGTCGAAGCCCGACATCGGCCCGCAGTCGAGGCCGAGCGCGCGCGCGGCGAGGATCAGGTAGGCGCCCTGCAGCGAGCCGTTGCGGAACGCCGTCGTCTCGATATGGGCGGGCTTGCCGACAAACCACGAGCGCGCGTCGGCCTGCGGATAGAGCCGCGGCAGGTTCTCGTGGAACTCGAGGTCGTGGCCGACGATGACGGTCGCCGGCGCGGCCATGGTCTTGTCGGCGTTGGCGGCGCTGAGCGCCGGCTTCAGCTTCTCCTTCGCCTCCTTCGAGCGCACGAACACGAAGCGCGCGGGCGAGCAGTTGGCGCTGGTCGGCGGCCATTTCGCGAGTTCGTAGACGCGACGCAGCAGCTCGTCCGGCACCGGCTTGTCGAGCCAGCCGTGATGCGTGCGCGCGTTGCGGAAGAGGGCGTCGAGCGCCTTTTCATCGAGCATCGGTGTTCCCCCGGGGAAGAAGGACGCCACGGCCGGCGCGGCGGCCGGCCATCGCGGGGATGCCTACAGCACCGCGCGTTCCAGCATGGCGCGCAGCAGCACGTTGCAGCCGGCGGCGAGGTCGTCGGGCGTGGCCGATTCGATCTCGTTGTGGCTGATGCCGTCGGCGCAGGGCACGAAGATCATGCCGGTCGGCGCGACGCGGCTGATGTAGCAGGCGTCGTGGCCGGCGCCGGAGATGATCTCCATGTTCTCGAAGCCGCACTCGCCGGCGGCGCGGCGCACCGCGTCGACGCAGTCCTTGTCGAAGGCGACGGGCCGCGAGTACCAGATCTCCTTGCAGTCGTACTGCAGCCCGATCTCGCCGCACACCGCGGCCAGCGCCGCCTGCAGCGAGGCCGCCATGGCCGACAGCGCCTTGTCCTCGGGATGGCGCATGTCGACGGTGAAGAACACCGAGCCCGGGATGGTGTTGCGCGAGCCCGGCATGGCGCGCAGCACGCCGACCGTGCTGACGGCGCTGGGCGCGTGCGCCAGCGCGATGGCGTTGATCCTGTCGACCATGCGCGCGGCGCCCAGCAGCGCGTCGCGCCGGCGGTTCATCGGCGTGGTGCCGGCATGCGATTCCTGGCCGGTGATCGTCACCTCGAACCAGCGCTGCCCCTGCGCGCCCTTGACCACGCCGATCGTGCGCTTCTCCGCCTCCAGGATCGGGCCCTGCTCGATATGTGCCTCGAAGAAGGCGCGGAACTTGCGCCCGCCGCACTGCTGGTCGCCCAGGTAGCCGATGCGTTTCAATTCGTCGCCCAGCTTCCTGCCGTCCTGGTCGGGGATGGCGTGGGCGTATTCCTCGGTGAAGACGCCGGCGAACACGCCGGACGCGGTCATGGCCGGGGCGAAGCGCGAGCCCTCCTCGTTGGTCCAGACGCTGACCTCGACCGGCGCGTCGGTCTCGAAGCCGTGGTCGTTGAGGGTGCGGATGACCTCGAGCCCGGCCAGCACGCCGTAGACGCCGTCGAACTTGCCGCCGGTCGGCTGGGTGTCGAGATGGCTGCCGGTGACGACCGGGTCGAGCCCGGGCTTGCGGCCGGGCCGGCGCGCGAAGATGTTGCCCATGCGGTCGACCGTGACGCTGCAGCCCGCCTCCCTGCACCAGCGCACAAACAGGTCGCGGCCCTGCTTGTCGAGATCGGTCAGCGCCAGGCGGCAGTTGCCGCCCTTGGCCGTGCCCCCGATCTTCGCCATCTCCATCAGGCTTTCCCAGAGGCGCTCCTTGTTGATCGCGATGTTCGACAGCGTGCTCATGACACTCCCCGCGGATTCACCCGTTCGGGCCATCCTAGCGCGCGTTGATCCGCGCGCCCAACATTTGAATCGGCGCCCTTCGGCAAGCTCAGGGGGATCAGCGGCCGCCCGGCGCGCGTTGATCCGCGCGCCCGACATTTGGATCGGCGGCCGGATCAGCGGCCGCCCGGCGCGCGTTGATCCGCGCGCCCGACATTTGAATCGGCGGCCGGATCAACGGCCGCCGACCCTCGCGCGGCCCGAGAACGGAAGCCGGCGGCGGGGTGATGCCCGGGTCAGTTCCCTGCCCGCGACAGGCGCGCGGCGACCTCGGCGAGGCGCGCGTAGTCGTCGATCGTGTTGTAGGCCTGCGCCGACAGGCGGAGCCACACCTTGCCGGCCAGGCAATGCAGCGGCGCGTCGCAGCGGAACTCGTCGAGCAGCCGCGCGCGCAGGGCCAGCGCGCGCTCCGGCGTGCCGGGACCATCCAGGGGCAGCTGGACGATCTGCATCGACCCATGGAAGGCCGGCCCGGCGCCGCAGCGCGTGCCCAGCCGGTCGACCAGCAGCCTGGCGCCGTCGAGCGCAAGCCGGTTGTTGCGGTCCATCAGCTTCGCGCCGCCGAGGCCGCGGTGGAACGCGATGGCGGCGTCAACCGCGAGACAGGGCGACGGGTCGCGCGTGCCGGTCCAGTCGAACTCGGCGAGGTACCCCTTGCCGTAGCCGTGCGAGATGACGACGGGATGCAGATCCCGCTGCCGGTCCGGGCGCGTCCACAGGAAGGCGCAGCCCTTCGGCGCCATCAGCCATTTGTGGCAATTGCCGACATACCAGTCGGCGCCGAGCCCGTCGAGGTCGAGCGGCACCTGGCCGGGGCCGTGCGCGCCGTCGACCAGCACCTTCACGCCGGCCTCGCGGCAGTGCGCGATCAGTTTCTCGAGTGGCAGGATCAACGCGCTGGGCGAGGTGATGTGATCGAGGATCACGAGCCTGGTGCGCGGCCCGACGCGCGCGCCGACCGCGGCGACGATGCCCTGTTCGTCGGGATCGGGAAACGGCAGCGCGGCTTCGACCAGCACGGCGCCGGTGCGCGCGGCGACGTGGCGCACCGTGTTGCGCACGGCGCCGTAGCCGTGGTTCAGCATCAGTATCTCGTCGCCGGCGGAGAAGTCGAGCGAGAGCAGCACGGCGTTGCAGCCGGTCGTCGCGTTGTCGACGAAGGCGATGTCCTCGCCGCGCGCGCCGACAAACTCGCCGAGCGCGGCGGCGGCGCGGCGCAGCGCCTCGGGCAGGATGCGCTGCATGAACCAGGTCGGCTGCGCCTCGAGCCGGCGACGCCACTCGGCCTGCGCATCCAGCACCACGCGCGGCGCGGCGCCGTAGGAGCCGTGATTGACCGTCAGGAAATCGGGGTCGAGCAGGAAGGCGCTGCGCGCCGCCGCAGCGTCGAACGCGAACGAGTCATGCATGATGCCTGCGCCGTCGAAAGAGGATGGAGGCTCAAGCGTATCACGCAGGCCCGGCCGATCGAACGGATGTATTGTTCCGATTGTGCGCATTGTCGCAATTGTCTCCCTGACCGGCGCGGACGTCAGATCAGGTACCTCACGACCACGAAGCCGCCGACCAGCAGCACGACGAAGGCGGTGGTGACCATGGTCAGCCGCTCCTCGACGAAGGCGCGGATCGGCGGCCCGAACTTCCACAGCAGCGCCGCGACCAGGAAGAAGCGCATGCCGCGCGAGATCACCGAGGCGACGGCGAAGCTCGCGAGCGGGAAGCTGGCGGCGCCGCTGGCAATGGTGATGAGCTTGTAGGGGATCGGCGTCGCGCCCTTGATGACGATGATCCACCAGCCGTATTCCTGGAACATCGCCTGGAACGACTCGAAGTTCTGCATCTGGCCGTAGAAGGCGAGCACCGGCCGGCCGATCGCCTCGAGCAGCCAGTAGCCGATGGCGTAGCCGAGGAAGCCGCCGACCACCGAGGCGAGCGTGCACACCGTCGCGATCAGGAAGGCGCGGTTCGGCCGCGCCAGGATCATCGGGATCAGCATGACGTCGGGCGGGATCGGAAAGACCGAGCTTTCCACGAAGCTGACGCCCGCCATCCACCACAGCGCCAGGCGGTGGCCCGCCAGGCGCATCATCCAGTCGTACAGCTTCCGGATCAACCCCCGCCCCTTGAAGACGTGAACGGCACATCGGCGCGGGCGGGGTTTAGCAGGCGCCCCCGCCCGCGGCAAACGCCGCGGGCGCGGGACTCGAGCCGGCCGAGATCAGAGCGCGTGGCGCTCGCGCGTCTCGCGCAGCACAACGGTCTCCAGCGTCTTCGGATCCTGGTACAGCACGACCAGCCCGGTCGGCTCCTGCACGCGCGCCGCCGGGCCTTCGCCCTGCGGCAAGGCCGCCATCGCCGCCATCGCGGCGAACCAGAGGCCGAACCCGGCCGCGATGCAGGCACCGGGGATGGCGCACTCGATCGTCTTCTTCATCATGACCGTCATCTCCTTGCCGGCTCTTCTGGCAGCCGATGATGGCGATATAGGGGCGTTGTGCGCCGCGGCAAGGGCGGAGCAGCTATGCAGCCGCCTCATATTTTCGTGAAAGCCCAAAGGTTTGACTCACACGGCCGTGATCGGCCGCCGGCCGCCGCTCAGGGGTTCAGGCGCCAGATGGCGAAGGTGAGCACGCCGGCGAAGGCGACCCAGGCGGCCAGCGGCACGAGGCAGGCGGCCGCGATCCGGTCCAGCCGGCGGAAGCGGTCGATGGCGAGGAGGATCGCCAGCAGCTGCGGCACGATCTCGACCAGCGCGGCAAGCGGGCTTTTCAGCGCGAAGAACAGCCAGGGCCAGGCGGCATTGAGCGCGAGTTGCAGGAAGAAGTAGCCCAGCGCCGCCGCCCGCCCCGGCGTGCCGCGCGGCAGGCCGAGGAGGCGCCAGGCCGCGAAGGCCATCAGCGCGTAGAGCGCGGTCCAGACCGGCGCGAACACCCAGTCCGGCGGGTTGAAGCCCGGCTTGGCAAGGCCCTGGTACCACGGCACCAGGTTCGGCACGGTCGCGAGCTGCCCCAGCAGCGAGGCGGCGACGACCGGCAGCACCGCCAGCGCGGCCCTGCTGAGCGCGCCCATCGGTGGCTTCGAATCGATGCTGCTCATGGCGGTGTCTCGGCGATCCGGGTTCACGGCGGATATTACGCCGTCCCGGCCGGCGCGGATGACCCCATGGCGCACCGCGCCGCCCTCCGCTATTTTGCCCGCCGCCCGGTGCCCCTGTGGCGGAATGGCAGACGCGGCAGACTCAAAATCTGTTGTCCGCAAGGACGTGGGAGTTCAAGTCTCCCCGGGGGCACCAAGCCGTGGGATCGATATCCCAGCCATTGCCGGCAGCGGCCTTCTTATAGGCTGTCCGGGGTGACGAGAATGGCCGGGCAAGCGGCGGGCTCGGAAGGCGCCCGGATCGAGCTCGTCGAACGCGCTTGCCACCCTCGAAATTGCGGTGCCGGGTGCCAGGTGGACGGCCCCCGTGGTGGCATCGGCGGCGGCCCCTCCAGACATGGAAGCGTTTTTCCCGCGCGGCTTGGTTTGCCCGCGGATTTCCCACGCTTGCCAGCCCGTCGCCGCGCACACCGAGCTGCCGCAGGTGCTGAGGGCCGCAGCGGTCGGACACGCTGCGCGCGCGCAAGGAAACGTACCTCGCAATCGCATCTCGTGTCGCGCGGTGGGCGTGGAGGGCGCGTCGACACGGCGGATTGGCGGGAGGGGGCCTCGATGCGAGACCCCGCACATGGCGACAGGATGATCGAACGACCGGCATCCACCGATCGGTGGACGGCGACACCCGTACGATAGGGTAGTGGAGCGCCTTTGACCCCGCTTGCAAGACACGGAAATGCAAAACACCGCGCGGTCCACACTTGCCTCCTCGGCCGCAGGCCTGCCTGCGTCCCGCCTGGATTCCGTCTTCCCGAAGCTCGGCATTGAGCTTTCCAGGCAATTGGCTGTAGGCGCGTGGCTGATCGAAGCACAAACCGGTTATCGACCGGCAAGGCTGATTGCGGGCGGCCTGCTTGTATGGGTGACGTGCCTTGGGTTGATGCTGGCCAATTCGTAGGCGTCGCCCGCCTGTAGCGATCGGTGTGAGGACTCCGCGGATCGCCGCGGCCGCTCAACAGGCCGCCTTCCCCATGCCGTCGTGTCCGCGCGCATGGGCGGTGCTTTAACACCCGTTCGCGCGGCGCAGCCCACGGCTATCTCGCCGCCCGGTGCCCCCATGGCGGAATGGCAGTCGTGGCAGACTCAAGATCCGTCGCCCGCGAGGGCGTGGGCGTTCACGTCTCCCCGGGGGTACCAAGTTCCACATGACTTTCAGTGATTCTTTATGTGAGGTGGCCGACCGGCGTCGCCAATCTGGCAACCGTATGGCGACTAAGCGGGCCGGTTTCACACCGTGGCCTGAAGTGCCGCGTAGCGCCTGAGATTGGTGAGTCGGTACGGCAAGGACGGGAGTCCGCAACCGCTGTGGCGCCGCTCCGCTCAGCCGGCTTTGGGGGCGCTAAGTTTGTAATTCGGGAAGAATGGGCTTCGGCAGACTATGAAACGAAATCGGAGAACAGTGGGAAGTCCGCCGTGCCAGCGGTACCGCGTGTTGCCTTTCGCCGGTCGATTGCGGTACCGGTCGCCCGTGGAATGCGTCAAGGCACGGCACGTCGCAGGCCGATACGCAACACTGCGAATTACGGCGAGTGCCGCGAAGCCATATCTTCCTGTCTTCTACAAGGAGTTCAGTCGATAGAATCTGAGCGGCAAATGTCGTGCTGCTGACCTTGACGATACCGACTCACACCCCGCTAGACACTTACCTGCAACGACTTGAGATTTCTTGCATCGAGAAGTGGTCGAGTCCATCTACCTACTATCGTCTATCCCTCACGAAATGGGACCGTAGTGGCATTCATGCATCCGCCACGCCTGCCCTGACCTCCCAGGAGCGGCACGGCCACCCCGATCTCCGATAGCCCCCTTCAGCACAGCCGGTCGCCCACCTTGATCTGCTCCCGGGTGCAGGTGAACGACAGCGGGCCGCTGACGGCCTTGCAGATGCCTTGCGCGAAGAGGGCGTAGGCGCCGCTGCGCGCCTGCCAGTCGCGGACGAACCCTTCGTCGGCGACGATCGGGGAGACGCGGCGAAGCTCGTACGTCACCGGGCGCTCGTCGGTCGTGAACAGCCTGCGCCACGTGCCCTTGCCGCGGCTGGCGACGGCGCCGGCGTCGCCGGCGGCCATGGCGCCGGAAACCGCGATGACGGCCTGGTCGAGCTGGCCCCCGGCCGTCACGTTCCCGGCCGCGTCGATGCTGCCGTAGATGTCGCCGTAGACGCTTTCCTTCAGGCCGCGCGACGCGGTCGGCAGGTCGACCGCGAACTTGCCATCCGCGATGCGGCCGAAGGCCTCGCGCGCGGGAGCGCGGTCGATCGCGAGCCGGCCGGCGTAGCAGCCGTCCCAGGGCGGGCCGGCGGGCTTGGCGGCGGCCGGCGCCGGAGCCGGCCCGGACCCGCCTCGCGCCGCCGGCTGCGGACTCGCACTGGCCGCTTCCGGCTGCGGTGGCGCCGGCGGCAGGTTGGACGGGCGCCACAGCCGGCCGGACAGGAGTCCCAGCCAGGTGTCGATCGGCCCCAGCGGCGACGGCTCGGCGATGCCGCCGAGGACCGGCGCCGCTTCGCCGCCGGCGGGAGCCTGCGCCGCCGCAGAAGGCTTCCCGTCCGCGATCGGCGTCGGCGGCGGTGCCGCGTGGTCCGATCGGTTCCGCCCGGCGCGGATGCGCTCGAGCTCGGCGTTGTTGAGCTGCTCGGCGGTCATGTCGGACGGGTTCGGCGGTTTCGCCGCCGTGGCACGGCCGCGCCCGGGCTCGCGCGCGGAAGGCGCGGCGGCCGGCTTGGCGGCCGCCGCGGCCTTGGCCGCGGAC
>CAZLBB010000052.1:0-33091 GCA_964557415.1 uncultured Rhodospirillaceae bacterium | reverse complement strand
GGAGGTGTTACCCATGTGTCCGGTACGTTCTGTCACCTATGTCTCGGGCCGCTCATCTCCAAGAACCCCAGCAAAATGAGTGCTTTTGAAAGCACGACCTGCCCAACCCGAGGGCGGCTGCGTAGGCGTGCGGATCCCGCCGGCGCCACCACAGCCGGCTCAGAACGAGTAGTTCAGGCCGATGCGGAAGATGTGCCCGTCGAACCGGGTGGTCGCCCGCGAGAACGAGGCGCTGCCCAACGTGCCGCCGGGCGGGACGGGGAGCGGAGGAAGCAGAACGGCGTTCAGCGCGCCCACGTCATACGTCACGCTGCCGAGATCGTAGTACAGGTACTCGCCCTTGAAGCTCCAATTCGGCAGGAATCGCCATTCGCCGCCGCCGCCGATGGTCCAGCCGGGGCGCGTTCCGGAAAAGCTGTTGGCCGCGCCGAAGGGCGCCACCGGACCATTGCGAGACTGGTACGTGCTGGCGCTGCTGTTGACGCCGCCGTAGGCAAGGCCGCCGGTGCCATACGCCAGCAAGCTCGGCGTGACCAGCATGCCCAACCGGCCGCGAACCGTGCCCAGATAATCGATGCTCCTGCTGGCGGACAGCGTCGTGCGGACTTCGTTTCCGGGATCGAACAGAGGAACGGGCAGCGGTATCACCGTTGCCTTGGTCTCGGAGCCGCTCGCCCCGGCCATGCCCTGGATGTCCGCCTCGAAACCAGCGACGAGACTGTCGGTCAGCCGGTGATTGTACCCGACCTGGCCGCCGCCGATGAAACCATTGGTCGGCGCGTCGAGAACGCCGTTCGCGGCATTCCAGAAGACGTTGGATGTCACCCTGCCCTGGTCGCCCAGGAGTGGAGGGCCGACTAGAAACGTCGGCGTCGACTCCAGCCTCACGGAGTCGCTGCCGCTCCTTGCATACCCGGCATTCGCCCCGACATAGGGGCCGGTCCACGATGGCGCGTCGGACGGAAGCTCGGAGGCCAGTGCCGAAGCCGCAGCAAGCGCAGACATGACCGCCAAAACCGGCGATTTGAACATCGTCGCGTCCCCCCGACCAGGGAGCGATTGAACCCTACTTTTCCGCGGCCTTCAATCGACGTTCGCCAGTCATGCGAAAACGGGGCCGGCAGAAAATCCACAACATGGAAAATCCGGAAAGCCAAGTAGCTCGCTTCCAGCAGCCGCGCCCGGATCGCCAGCGCCGGCTGCGTCACGCCCGGCATCGCCGCGGCGCTGGCCGGGGTCCGTCGCCCTTGCCGGAGCCGCCGCATGAACGCCCTCGTCATTCCGCCGATGATCTATCGACTTGCCTATGCGGCGGGCCCGATCCCATAGTTGCCCGAGGGGACGCGATCGACGAACGCGAGAGGGGGAGCGATGGCTGGCCGCACGCCGCGCGACGAGGCGCTGGCGCTCGCCGCCAAGGGCCGCGAGGAAAGCATCGCCGCATTGGCGACGCTGGTGCGCATCCCCAGCCTCACCGGCGAGGAAGGCAAGGCGCAGGCCCGCGTCGCCGCGCTGCTGCGGGATCTGGGCGCCGAAACGGTCGTCGCCGAGCCGGACATCGCCAGGCTGTTCGAGCGCTTCCCGCGCATCGCGCAATACCCGACGCACTGGCAGCACGACCTGATCCTGCCCTATGGCGAGCTGCCGACCTACGCCGCGCTGAGGCAAAGCGGCCTGGAGACGGTGCTGAACTACAAGGAACGGCCGAACGTCGTCGGCATCTTCCGCGGCACCGGCGGCGGCCGGTCGCTGATCCTCAACGGCCACATCGACACGGTCACGATCGAGCCCGCCGGCGAATGGACGCGCGACCCGTTCGCCGCCCAGATCGTCGATGGCGCGATGTACGGCCGCGGCACCTCGGACATGAAGGGCGGGCTGATGGCGGCGCTGATGGCCGTCGCCTTCCTGCGCCGCGCGGGGGCGAGGCTGCGCGGCGACATCGTCTTCCAGAGCGTCGTCAACGAGGAGCACGCGGGCAACGGCACCCTGGATCTGGTGCGGCGCGGGTACTCCGCCGATGCCGCGATCGTGCTGGAGCCGACCAACAACACGGTCGCGGTCAGCCATCCCGGCGGCCTCTATTGGCAGGTCAAGGTGCCGGGACGCCCGCGCTCGCCCGGCGCGCGCTGGCAGGGCGGCCGGCAGGACGGCGTCAGCGCGATCGAGAAGCTGCCGGCGGTGATCGGAGCGCTGATCGACCTGGAGCGGCGCTACAACGCCGTGGTCCAGGACGACCCGATGGAGAAGGGCCGCGCGCCCTTCTCGCTGGTGATGGGCAAGGTGCTCGGCGGCCACTACGAGACGGTGACGGCGAGCGAGGCGGTCCTGCGCGGCGGCGCCTACTTCGCGCCGGCGGTCGGCGACGTGGTCGAGGTGATGGCCAGCTTCCGCCGCAGCATCGACGCCGCGAACGCGGCCGACCCCTTCCTCGCGGCCAATCCGGCCCGCGTCGAGTTCCTGCACCACGACGACAGCACGCGCCAGAGCCCGCAACTGCCGCTGGCGGTGCACATGTGCGGCGTGCTCGGCGCGCGCGGCGGCAAGAGCACCGTGCATCCCGGGCCGTTCTGCTGCGACATGCGCCACCTGGTGAACCAGGGTGGCATCCCGACCATCATCTTCGGACCCGGCACCATCGCCCAGGCGCACAAGCCCGACGAGCACATCGCGCTCGCCGAGTATGTCGATTGCATCGAGCATCTGATCGAGTTCATCTGGGCCTGGTGCAACGAGGAGGCGGCGACCCTATAGTTCCTGCAACCGTGCGGCGGCCCATGCCGGCCGCAGCCACCGACATCCGGCAAGGGGGAAAACCATGCAAAGCAACCGACTGCTGACATTCGCGGCCGCGGCGCTGATCGCCGGCGCGGCGGCTTCGAGCGCCTGGGCGCAGACGCCGAAGAAGGGAGGCACGCTGACCTACACGTACCAGCCCGAGCCGACGGCGATATCGACCCTCGCGACCACGGCCGTTCCGGTCTCGCTGATCGCCAGCAAGATCTACGACGGCCTGCTGCAATACGCGGGCGCCGCGATGGAGCCCAAGCCGGGGCTGGCGGAATCGTGGACCGTGTCGCCCGACAACCTGACCTACACGTTCAAGCTGCGCCAGGGCGTCAAGTGGCACGACGGCGCGCCGTTCACCAGCGCCGACGTCAAGTTCAG
Source organism: uncultured Rhodospirillaceae bacterium (assembly GCA_964557415.1). GTDB lineage: Bacteria > Pseudomonadota > Alphaproteobacteria > JAEULC01 > JAEULC01 > JAEULC01. The sequence continues at coordinate 29,923 of CAZLBB010000052.1, read as the reverse complement.
CATCGAGACCCTGGCGCTGAACTATCACTCGCGCGGCAAGACCTATTTCGGCAACGTCACGGAGATCGCGACGCCCGACGCCCACACCGTCGTCATCAAGCTGAAGGCGGCGGTGCCGTACTTCATGAAGGCGTTCCAGCCCAGCGAGACGCCGATGATGCCCAGGCACGGGTTCACCGAGCAGGAGATCGCCGAGAAGAAGGTCCGCCAGGCCAAGATCATGCAGGCGCCGATCGGCACCGGGCCCTTCAAGATGAAGGAGTGGAAGAAGGGCAGCCACATCATCCTGGAGCGCAACGCCGACTACTGGAAGCCGGGCCAGCCCTACCTCGACCAGCTCGTGCTGCGCATCCTGCCGGACGGCGCCGCGCGCGCGATCGCGGTGGAGAAGGGCGAGGTGGACGTGGCGCCGATGACCGCGCTGCCCCCGGCCGAGATCCAGCGCCTGGGCAAGCTGCCGCATCTCGTCTCGTCCCAGGAAGGCAGCGAGGGCCTTGGTCCGATCATGTGGCTCGAGGTCAACTTGCGCGAGAAGCCGCTGTCCGACGTCGCGGTGCGCCAGGCGATCAGCCTCGCGATCGACCGCGACAGGCTGGTCGACGTGATCTGGTACGGCATGGGCAAGCCCGCGCGCGGGCCGGTGGTGAGCGGCAATCCCAACCACTTCAACGCGGCGCTGCCGAAGTTCGAGTACAACCCGGCCAAGGCCAACAAGCTGCTCGACGACGCCGGCTACAAGCGCGGCGCCGACGGCGTGCGCTTCAAGCTGACGCAGAACTTCCTGCCCTACGGCGAGGAATGGGTGCGCCAGGCCGAGTACGTCAAGCAGGAGCTGGGCAAGATCGGCATCCAGGTCGAGATCGAGAGCCTCGACATGGGCGGCTGGCTGAAGAAGATCTTCACCGACTGGACCTACCAGCTGACCAGCGACTTCCACCACAACTACTCCGATCCGACGATCGGCGTGCAGCGGGCGTTCATCTCCACCAACATCCAGAAGGGCGCGACGTTCAACAACTCGATGGGGTACAGGAATCCCAAGGTCGACGAGCTGCTGACAAAGGCGGCGGGCATGGCCGACGGTCCCGACCGCAAGAAGATCTGGGACGAGGTGCAGAAGATCATGCACGACGAGCTTCCCGTGATCTTCCTGATCGAGATGGGCTACACGCACATCTGGAACAAGCGGGTCAAGGGGCTGATCGTGAACGGCATCTCGATGTATTCGAACTGGGATTCGGTGTGGATCGAATAGGCCGCGACTGCCGGCCGGCGCCGGGGGCAGGCGCCGGCCCGCGACCCGCGGCCGGCGCCTGATCCATGCAACAGGCATCGCTCGCCTTCCTGGTGCGCCGGCTGCTCCAGATCGTGCCGGTCGTGCTGGCCATCGTTGCCGTCAACTTCTTCCTGCTGCGCATGGCGCCAGGCGACGTCGCCGACATCCTTGCCGGCCAGATGGGCCATGCGACGCTGGAATTCACCCAGCAGCTCCGCAGCGAATTCGGCCTCGACCGTCCGATCTACGTGCAGTTCTTCATCTACATGGCCAAGCTGCTGACGCTCGATCTGGGCATGTCGCACCTGCAGCAGACCCCGGTGGCCGTCCTGATCCTCGATCGCCTGCCGGCGACCCTGATCCTGATGCTGACCTCGATCCTGCTCGCGATCGCGGGCGGCGTGGTGCTCGGCGTCGCCGCGGCGCGGCGCGAGGGCACGGCGGCCGACAGCCTGATCTCGGTCACCGCCCTGGTGGTCTACGCGACCCCGGCGTTCTGGCTGGGGCTGATGCTGATCGTGCTGTTCTCGATCAAGCTCGACATCCTGCCCTCGGGCGGCATGTTCCGGATCGGCGCCGGACATGCCGGGATCGTCCATGTCCTTGACGTCGCGCGGCACCTGGTCCTGCCGGCGACGACCCTCGGCCTGTTCTACGTGGCGATCTACGCGCGGCTGATGCGCGCGTCGATGCTCGAGGTGTACGGGCTCGACTTCATCGTCACGGCCCGCGCCAAGGGCCTGTCCGAGACCGCGATCGCCTGGACCCACGCGCTGCGCAACGCGCTGCTGCCGGTGGTGACCCTGGCCGGCGTGCAGTTCGGCCACCTGCTGGGCGGCTCGATCCTGGTCGAGACCGTGTTCGCCTGGCCCGGCCTCGGCCGCCTGGTGTTCGACGCCCTGCTCCAGCGCGACCTGAATCTGCTGCTCGGAATCCTGTTCGTGTCCTCGGTCGTGGTCGTCGTCGCCAACCTCGTGGTCGACCTGGTCTACGGGCTGCTCGACCCGCGGATCGTGCACAAATGAGGGGGCTGGTGACGTTCTGGCGGCGCTTCCGGCGCAACCGCGGCGCGGTCGCCGGCGCCGCGACCCTGGCCCTGGTCGTGGCGGCCGCACTGGTCGGCCCGCTGCTCTATCCCGTCGATCCGTTCGACATGGTGGGCCGGCCGGCGCAGCCGCCGTTCGGCAGGTACCTGCTGGGCACCGACGTGGCGGGGCGCGACATCCTGGCCGGCATCCTCAACGGCGCGCGCATCTCGCTGGTGATCGGGCTGCTGGCCAGCCTGGGAGCGACGGCGGTCGGCGTGCTGTTCGGCGCGATCGCGGGCTACTACGGCGGCCGGATCGACGACGTGCTCATGCGCGTCACCGAGTTCTTCCTGACCATTCCATCCTTCGTCCTGGCGGTGGTCGTGGTCGCGATCTTCCAGCCGAGCGTCGTGACCGTGACGGCGGCGATCGCCATCGTGTCCTGGCCGTCGGTCGCCAGGCTGGCGCGGGGCGAGTTCATCGCGCAGCGCGACCGCGACTACGTCCGGGGCTGCCGCGCCATCGGCATGCCGGACTGGGAGATCATCCTGCTGCAGATCATGCCGAACGCCCTGCCGCCGGTGATCGTGGTTTCCTCGCTGATGGTGGCGACCGCGATCCTCACCGAATCCGGCCTTTCGTTCCTGGGCCTGGGCGATCCCAACCTGGTGTCCTGGGGCTACATGATCGGCGTCGCGCGCACCGTGCTGCGTACGTCCTGGTGGATGGCGGCGATCCCGGGCGCGATGATCCTGGTGACCGTCCTGGCGATCAACCTGGTCGGCGAGGGCTTGAACGACGCGCTCAACCCCAAGCTGCGCAAGCGATGAGCCCGCCGGTCCTCGAGGTCGACGGGCTGAGCGTCGAATTCCGCACCGCGCTCGGCTCCGTGCGCGCGGTCGACGACCTGTCGTTCACGATCGGCGAGAGCGAAACGGTGGCCCTCGTCGGCGAATCCGGCTCGGGCAAGAGCACGGCGGCGCTGGCGCTGCTGCGCCTGGTGCCCGACCCGCCCGGGCGGATCGCCGCCGGCCGGGTTCTCCTGGACGGGCGCGAGCTGCTGGCGCTGGACGACGCCGGCATCCGCAAGGTGCGCGGACGCCAGATCGCGATGATCTTCCAGGACCCGATGATGGCGCTGAACCCGATCTACACGGTCGAGCGCCAGATCGGCGAGGTGCTGCGGCTGCATCTGGGCCTCGGGCGCGAGGCGGCCTTCGCCCGGGTGGTCGAGCTGCTGCGCCTGGTCGGCGTGCCGGCGCCCGAGGATCGCGCGCGGCAATATCCGCACAACCTGTCGGGCGGCATGCGCCAGCGCGTCATGATCGCCATGGCGCTGGCGTGCCGGCCGCGCCTGCTGATCGCCGACGAGCCGACCACCGCGCTCGACGTCACGGTGCAGGCGCAGGTGCTCGAGCTGATCCAGGAGCTGAAGGCGCGGCTGGGCATGGCGGTGCTGCTGATCACGCACGATCTGGGCGTCGTCGCCGAGACGGCGCACCGCGTGATCGTGATGTACACCGGCCGCAAGGTCGAGGAAGGCGGCACCGCGCAGATCTTCGCCGATCCCCGTCATCCCTATACCGGCGGGCTGATCGACGCGGCCAAGTGGGAAGAGCGCGACGGCGAGGAGCTGCGCGAGATTCCGGGCGCGGTGCCTTCGCCCTTCGACATGCCGAAGGGCTGCAGCTTCGCGCCGCGCTGCGCGGTCGCGCTGCCGCGCTGCCGCACCGATGCGCCGCCGCTCGCCGAGGTGGCGCCGGGCCGGCCCGTGCGCTGCTTCGTGGCGCAGGAGGCGTGCCGATGACGGAGGCCGCGGCCGGCCCCGTGCTGGAGGCGCGCGGCCTGGGAAAGCGCTACCCGGTCAAGGCCGGGCTGTTCGGCTCGGCGCGCGCCGTCCACGCGCTGGACGGCGTGAGCCTGTCGGTGGCGCGCGGCGAGACCCTGGCGATCGTCGGCGAGTCCGGCTGCGGCAAGTCGACCTTCGCGCGCTGCGTCGTGCGGCTGGAGGACCCGACCGAGGGCAGCGTGCTGCTGAACGGCACCGACATCACCCGGGTCAGGGGCCGCGCCCTCCGGGACCTGCGCCGGCACATGCAGATCGTGTTCCAGGACCCCTATGCCAGCCTCAACCCGCGCTACGCGATCGCCAGCCTGGTCGGCGACCCGATGCGCCTGCACGGCGTTTCCGGCCGCGCGCAGCGCCTGCGGCGCGTGAGCGAGCTGCTGGAGACCGTCGGCCTGGGCGCCGAGTTCCTTGGCCGCTATCCGCACGAGCTGTCGGGCGGGCAGCGACAGCGCGTCGCGATCGCCCGGGCGCTCGCGGCGGAGCCCGAGGTGATCGTGTGCGACGAGCCGGTCTCGGCGCTCGACGTGTCGATCCAGGCCCAGGTCATCAACCTCCTGAAGCGGCTCCAGAAGCGGTTCGGCATCGCCTACATCTTCATCTCGCACGACCTGGCCCTGGTGCGGCACATCTCCGACCGGATCGCGGTGATGTATCTCGGCCAGATCGTCGAGCTGGCGGAGACGCGCGCGGCGCGCGCGCGCGTGCTGCATCCCTATTCGCAGGCGTTGTTCTCGGCCGCGCCGGTCGCCGATCCCGCCGCGGCGGCGCGCAAGAGGCGCGTCGTCCTGGCGGGCGAGGTGCCGAGCCCGATCGACCCGCCGCGGGCCTGCCGCTTCCATACCCGCTGCCCCTACCGCCGCGGCATCTGTGCGGAAACCGCGCCCGAGCTGCGCGCCGTGGAGGGGCGGCTGGTGCGTTGCCACTTCGCCGGCGAGCCCGGATTCCCGCCGCAGACATGAGGATCTCGCCAATGGCCGATATTGTCCCCCGCGTCGATGCCGCCCTGCTCGGCCGACTGATGGACGAGGTATCGGTCTTCGGTGCGACCCCGGCCGGCGGGCTGTGCCGGCTGGCCGCCAGCGCCGAGGACGGCGCGGCACGGTCGTGGCTGGGCAGGACACTGCGCGATGCCGGATTCCGCGTGACGGTGGATCGCGTCGGCAACATGTTCGGCGTGCTCGAGCTCGCGGGTCCCGACGCGCCGCTGGTCCTCGCCGGCTCGCATCTCGATTCCCAGCCCTTCGGCGGCCGCTATGACGGCGCCTATGGCGTGGTGGCGGCCGTCGCCGCGGCCACCGCGCTGGGCGTCGCGGTCCGCGGCGCCGGCGCCAGGCCGACGCGAAACATCGGCGTGGTGAACTGGACCAACGAGGAAGGCGCGCGATTCGCTCCCAGCACCATGGGCAGCGCGGTATTCGCCGGCCGGCTGGACTGCGAAACCGCGCTGGCCGCGCGCGACGGCAAGGGCATCGCGCTGCGGGAGGCGCTGGCGGAGATCGGGTTTCTCGGCAGCGACGCGCCGCCGGCCAAGGTCGCCGCGTACCTGGAGGCGCACATCGAGCAGGGCCCGAACCTGGAACGTGCCGGGCTGACGATCGGCGTGGTCGAAGGCAACTGGGGCACGTCCAAGTACGAGGTGGAAGTTGCCGGCCGCGCCGCCCACACAGGCCCGACGCCGATGGCCGAGCGACGCGACGCGCTGCTGCCCGCGGCAGAGCTGATCCTCTTCGTGCGCGCGCTGTCGGACGAAACCGGCGGCAAGCTCCTGTCCTCGGTCGGCCGGCTGGACGTGGCGCCCAACTCCACCAACGTGGTGGCGGAAACGGTCCGGCTGTTCGTGGAGTTCCGCGACGTCGACGGCGGGCGGCTGGCGGATGTCTGCGGACGGTTCGAGGCCAAGGCGCGCGCATTGGCGCGGCCCGGCATCGCCGTCGGCATGCGCCGGACGGTCGACCGCAAGCCGGGCAGCTTCGATGCACGCCTGCGCGACCTGATCGCGGCCCAAGCGGAAGCTTGCGGCCATCGACCGATGCGGTTGCACACGGTCGCCGGGCATGATGCGGTGGCGCTCGCGCCGGTCGTGCCCAGCGCCATGCTGTTCGTGCCGTCGAAGGACGGCGTCAGCCACAACGAGCTGGAGTTCACGCGGCCCGAGCACCTGCTGGCCGGTGCCGAAGTGCTGGCCCGCGCCATGGCGCGATTGATCTGAGCCGCGGTCGAAGGCCGCGGACCGGGTGCTCGCGTGCCGCGGCCTCACGCGCGCCGGCGCAGATACAGGAACCAGTACACCGCGCCGACCATCAGGCTGCCGCCCACCAGGTTGCCGATCGTGGCGACGACGATGTTGTGCAGAGCCGCGCCGACGCTCAGCGCCGCATAGGCCGCCGCATCCTCGCCGATGGCGCTCCAGAACGCCGGCCCGGCCCAGGCCTTGATCGCGAGCGCGTAGGGCAGGAGATAGAGGTTGGCGACCGAGTGCTCGAACCCGGCGGCGACGAAGGCTGCGATCGGCGGGACGATCACCAGCACCTTGTCGGTCGTGCTGCGCGCGCCGAACGACATCCACACGGCGAGGCAGACCAGGACGTTGCAGAGCACGGCCAGGAAGAACAGCTGCACGGTCGGCAGGGCCGCCTTGGCCGAGGCGACCGCCAGCACGGTCTTGCCGACGGCGCCGCCGGCGAAGCCATGCTGCCCGGCGAGGAACACCAGGGCGGCCGTGCCCAGCGCGCCACCGATATTGCCGAGATAGACCAGCGTCCAGGCGCGCAGGAGCGCGCCGAGGGTGATGCGGCGGCTGGCGCAGGCGACGATCATCAGCGAGTCGCCGGTGAACAGCTCGGCCCCGCCGACGATCACCAGGATCAGGCCGAGGGAGAAGACGAGGCCGGCGAGCAGGCGCGCGACGCCCCAGGGCAGCGCATCGGCTCCGGTCAGGACCACGGTCATGAAAATCGCGCCGAGCGCGATGAAGGCGCCCGCCAGCAGGCCCAGCACGAAGAGCGCCAGCGCGTCGCGCCCGGCCTTCGCGGTCCCGGCGGCCTCGCAGGCGAGCGCCATCTCGGGCGGCAGCAGCGCGTCGACGAGGACGGCCCCGAACGGCTTGCGCGGAATCTCGGTCATTTCGCCTTTTCCGAAGCGACATGCGGCGGAACCGGGATCAGCGAGCCCGGCCCGTGCGACCTGTAGCAATTTACCGTCTCCGGCGGAAGCGCGGCCGGGGTGCGTGCCGGGCCGCTTAAGCCGGCCGCCGCTCCCGCGCGATGAGCGCGAGCATGGTCCGGTTCTGCACGCGGAAGGCGCGCATCAGCGAATGCACGTGCAGCTTCACCGTTCCTTCCGTGATGCCGAGCGTGCGCGCGATCTGCTTGTTGGCGCGGCCTTCGCCGATCAGCGCGAGGACCTCCGCCTGGCGCTGGGTCAGCCAGGCATGCGCGTCGGCGCGCTCCGCTTCCGGCGCGCCCTCCGGCGCCGCCCGATCGGGCGGCGGCGCCGCGGCGGCGGCGGTCCCCGACACCTCGAGGCGCCGGCCCTCGGTCCAGAATCGCCGCTCCGTGACGTCGGTCAGGACGACCAGCAGCGCGGGGGCGCCGCGGAACTCGATCTTGCTGCGGTGCGCCTCGACCCAGCGGTGCTCGCCTTTGCCGGTCACGATCGGGGTTTCGCCGTGGGCCTCCAAGGGTGCGCCGCGCAGCCAGTGCGCGACGCGCCGGCGCATGTCGTCGCGCCAGGCCGGCGCGATGACGTCCCAGTAGCGCAGGTGGATCATGTCGGACGTGTCGTAGCGGAACAGCTCTGCCGCCGCCCGGTTGACGGCGGCATACCCGTTTCCCTGGATGACATAGGAAGCGACCGGCAACTGGTCGAACAGCGATGCGGTGGCCAGCGTGTCGAGATCGACCAGCAGCCGCTGGTGGCCCGTTCCCTGGGGGCCGCGCCGCGGCACGAGCGCCGGGCGGGGCATGAGGAGGTGGACGGCCTCGACGATCGCGGCCGGGTCGATGCGGCGGGGCAGGCATCCGTCCGCACCGGCCTGGATGGCGACGCAGGCATGATCCGGCGCGTCGCCCCGATCCAGCGCCACGATCCAGGCATGCGGCCGCGCGCGACGGATCTTCCGGATCTCGGCGAGCATTGCCGCATCGCCGTCGGGGCAATCCACGATGATCACGTTGTCGGGCGCGTCGGCGCGACCGCGGCCGAGCATGCCTTCGGTCGAATCGAACTCCTCCAGGCGCGCGGTCGGGAACCGGCGGCCGAGCGCGTCGATCAGCGCCGCCCTCGGCGGCTGCCGGATGCCGACCAGGGCGAAGCAACTCGGGTGAAGCAGATCCCGACCCGCTGCGGCATGACGCGGCCACGCAGCGGCGGGCGGTTCTCCCCGTTCCTGGCTCATCGGTGGTTTCTCCGAAGGCGCGTCGTCATTCTTGCTTCTTTCCATCCCATTTTGCTTTGGCGCGCGCGCCCGCGTGCGACCCCGGCGGCTGCATCGGTGGTGGCAAATTCCGTGCGCCGACCGTTCATGATCGATTGACATAGCTCAACCGCGAGAGCAAGAGCACACGCGACATATCGAAAGGCATACGCGTGCGGCCCTAAGACGCGATAACCGTTCGCTTGCCGTGTCCGGATCGCGGATGAATATGATCCGCGTCGTCGAACGGAAGCTCTATGCCCATGGCCATAGAGGAAGGCGATATTGCCGGCTTGCTCGGCCGCTCATCGTTTCGCAAGCACGAGTTGAAGCTGCCCGCGGCTCAAACCGTCACGTGGTCCCGGGCAAGAGGCGCTACAGCGCGCGCGCCGCGGCCGCGCGCTCCTGGAGCGTGTGCCGCATGCCGCGAACGGGCGCGGGATGATCGACGACGACAAGCTGCCGCGGACGCGATGAAGTGGACCTGCGCCGAAGGCGGAGCCGGCAAGCACCGCCGCCGCGTCCGACGCAACCCCGCGGGCGCGGTCGACCGCCGGACCGCCGGCGCCGCACCTGCGCCGACTCGGCACCACGGTGGACCTCGTGCTCCCGGCCGGGCGGATCGCGCGCATCGTGGCGGATTGGAGTCTCGTCGATCCCGAGGCTCGTCCCGGACGACCGTCCGGGCTATCTTCCCGCGAACCCTTGACGTCGCAGGAGCGTTCTGCGCGATGACGCATGTCGCGTCCGCCTCGCTGCGCGGCGCCGGAATCGCGGTGCTGCTGATCGCGGCGATGACCCTGGCGTTGCTGTCGCTGGACCGCTGGATCGAGCTTGCCAGCTATTCGGTGCTGTACCTGATTCCCGTGATCGCGACGGCCACGCGCTGGGGCATGCTCCCGGCGGTGGTCGCCGCGATCGGCGGTGTCGCGGCGTCGGCGTTCCTGTTCTATCCGCCCATCTACAGCCTGCGGGTGTTCAGCGCGCAGCAGGTCGTCGACCTGTGCCTGTTCCTCCTGGTAGCGGTGGTGACCAGCCGGCTCGCGACCGGGCTGAAGCGGCAGACGGCGATCGCGCGGCGGCGCGACGAGGAGGCGCGGCTGCGGGCCGAAACCGACCTGCTGCGCGAGGCGCTGATCGGCTCCGTGTCTCACGAGCTGCGCACGCCGCTGTCGTCGATCATGGGGGCGGCGACAGTGCTGCGCCAAGCGCCGGCGGTAGCGGCCGACCAGAGGCTTGCCACGCTCGCCGCCGTCCTGCGCGAGGAGGCGGAGCGGCTGAACGACGACATCCAGAACCTCCTCGACGCCACGCGCATCAGCCGCGAGGGCGTCCGTCCGCGCCCGGACTGGGTCGAGCCCGCCGATATCGTCAACTCGGCCTTGAAGCGGCGCGCCAGGCAGCTCGCCGGGCACGATGTGTCGGTCGACATGGAGAGCGACCTGCCGCTTGTCCATGCCGACGCCGTGCTCGTGGAACAGGCGCTGGTGCAGATTCTCGACAACGCGGCGAAGTACTCGCCGGCAGGCGCACCCATCGCGGTCTCGGCGCGTCGCAGCGACGGCGCCGTGACGCTGTCGGTGACCGATCGCGGCCGAGGATTTGCCGCCGACGAGCTCGCGCATGTCGGTGAACGCTTCTTCCGCGGCGCGCGGCATCGCAGCGGCGTACCGGGTACCGGCCTGGGGCTGTGGATTGCCAGGGCCTTCGCCCGCGCCAACGGCGGCGATATCGCGGTCGCCAGCGTCGGCGAGGGCGGGGGCGCCGTCGTGTCGCTGAGCCTGCCCATGACGACGGACGTGCCCGCGGCCGAAGGGGGGGACGACGATGGCTGAGCACGCGTCCTCGGTGCTGGTCGTCGACGACGAGGCGCAGATCCGACGGTTCCTGCGCACGGGCCTGGAGTTCGGCGGCTTCACGGTGCGCGAGGCCGCGACCGGCGCCGAGGCCCTGCGGGCGCTCACGCTGACGCCGCCGGATCTCGTCATCCTCGATCTCGGCCTGCCGGACATGGATGGCGGCGAGATCGTCGAGCGCGTGCGCGGCTGGTCCTCCGTGCCGATGATCGTGCTGTCGGTGCGCGCGGCCGAGGCGGAGAAGGTGCGGCTTCTTGAGCTGGGCGTCGACGACTACGTGGTCAAACCGTTCGGTATGGCCGAGCTGCTGGCGCGCTCCCATGCCGCGATCCGCCGCCACGCGCGCGCGGCGCAGGGCGAGCCGATCGTGCGCGCCGGTCGCATGGTCGTCGATCTCGCGGCGCGCAACGTGACCCTCGACGGGATGCGGCTGAAGCTGACACCCAAGGAATTTCGTCTGCTGCGAGTACTGGCCGGCCATCCCGGCAAGGTCGTCACGCATCAATACCTGCTTCAGCAGGTTTGGGGCCCGCCGCACGGCCAGGACGTGCACTATCTGAGGATCCTCGTGCGCAAGCTGCGGCAGAAGATCGAGCTCGACCCCACCCGACCGCGCATCCTCCTGACCGAGCTCGGCGTCGGCTATCGCCTGGCCCAGGACGAACCCGACGTGTCCGCCTGACGCGGGCTCGCTGTTTACGCGGAATTTATGCTCCCCGAGCGATTGGTTATTCGTGTCCGCGCATCCGCGCAGCATAGGCTGCCGGCACCGGCCCGAGCGACGCCGGCGAATACGGAGGCGCGGCATGCTGCAACTGATCGGCGGACTGGGGGCCCTTGGCGGCTCGATCGCGTTGCTGCGGTGGCTGTGGCCACGTAACGGCGCATCGCATCCCATCGTCCTCATGCCGGTTCTCGGCACCTGCTTCCCCCTTACGATCACTGTCGGCCTGGTGATGGGCATTGCCCTAGTCATCTCCGGCTTCTCCAGCCTGGGTTGAACATGACGCGGGCTGGCAAGCCGGCCGGTCCATCAGCCAGTCGCGCAGACCAGGCGCGGCCAGCGCAAGGCAGCGCGACGTAGCGCGCTGAGGCAGTCACTCCGCCGGTGCCGCGGTCACGCCATGGCCGCGCGGTCGATCGTGGACCAGCTCCGCCGGATCTCGCCCAGGACCAGTTCGACGGCGGGCGCATGGTTGCGGCGGCGCGTCGCCATCGCGCCGATTCTGATGTTGCGCAGGCGCGGCTCGGTCAGCGGCACATGCACCAACTCGCCGCGCGCGAGATCGCGCGCGAAGCCGAGGCTCGTGAAGAAGCCGACGCCCAGACCCGCCAGCAGCATGGCGCGCATCGCTTCCAGCGAGTTCGAGATGACGCGCGCCCGGATGACGGTGCGCCGCGCGGCGAACTCGGATTGCAGCGTCGGGGTCAGCGGCAGGCGGTCATGCACCAGGATCGCGGGATAGTCGGCGCAGTCGCGCAAGGACACGCGCTTGCGCCTTGCCAGCGGGTGGTCGCGCCGGACGACGGCGCCGAGCGGGGTGCGACGCTCGGCCACGACCTCGATGTCGCGATGGCGCTGGTCGACGAAGGAGATCGCGATGTCGGCGCGCCCGCTGCGCAGCTCCTCGGCCACGTCGGCCGGGCCGAGCGCCATCACGCCGAAGCTCAAGTGCGGATGGCGCGGCGCCAGGCCGGCAATGATGTCGGGCACGTATTGCACCAGCAGCGAGTCGAGTGCCGCGAGCCGGACATGGCCGGTGATGACGCCGCGCAGGCCTTCGACGTCGTCGCGGATGCGGCGATAGGCGCCGAGCGTCTCGCGCACATGGCCGAGCAGCAGCTCGCCAACCGGCGTCAGCGCCACGCCGTCGCGCCGGCGCAGGAACAGCTCGGCGCCGAGCTCGCGCTCGAGCTTCAGCACCTGGCGGTTCACCGCCGAGGAGGCGACGTTCAAGACCGCCGCCGCCTTGCGGATCGAGCCGTGGCGCGCCACCTCGTCAAAGTAGCGCAAGACCGCCGCATGCATGACCGCCTCCGATCCCGCCGTCTCGAGGTGATGCCATTCTGGCATCACCTCAGGCAAAAATCGGTTCTTTTCTCGCGCACCGGACAGGCATAGCGTTCGCGCGATCCGGCGTCAGGGGCATGGAGGGGGATGAAGCCATGGCAATGTCGCGCAAACCATTGATCACGCGTCGCAAAGCGATGAAGGCGGGCTTCGGCGCGGCCGGGCTGGCGGCGCTCGGCCTGGTGCCGGGGCGCGCCTGGACGCAGCAGGCGGCGACCCAGACCGTCAACTTCCAGCTCGGCTGGATCACCGGCGGCAACCAGCTCGGCGAGGTCGTCGCCAAGCAGATGGGCTTCTACGAGCAGGAGAAGCTGAACGTCGTCATCCAGCCGGGCGGCCCCAGCATCGACGGCGTGGCGATCGTCGCATCGGGCAAGTTCGAGCTGGGCCAGGTCTCCTCCAGCCCGTCCTTGATGCTGGCGGCCTCCCAAGGGCTGCCGGTCAAGTGCTTCGCCGTGGGCGCGCAGGAGCATCCCTTCACCTATTTCTCGCTGCCGAGGAAACCGGTACGCACGCCACAGGACCTGATCGGCAAGAAGATCGGCACCCAGGCGACCGCCAAGATCCTGCTCAGCGCCCTGTTGAAGAAGAACAACATCCCGGAGGACAAGGTCGAGGTCGTGGTCGCCGGCGCCGACATGACTCCGCTTCTGTCGGGCCAGGTCGACGTGTTCACTGGGTGGCTCACCAACACCACGGCGCTGAAGCCGCTGGGGGCGGACCGCATCGACCTGCGGCTGTGGGACTCCGGGATCAAGCTCTACGCGCTGCCCTATTACGCCACGACGCAAACGCTGGAGAAGAAGGCCGAGATGGTGCAGGCCTTCGTACGCGCGACCGCCAAGGGTTGGGAATGGGCCAATGCCAACCGCGAGAAGGCGGTGGACATGCTGATCAAGGAATACCCGAACCTGGTCCGCGCCGACGAGCGGGTCGCCGCCGACGTGATGCTGAAATACGAATTCACGCCCGCGACCAAGGCCAATGGCTGGGGCCAGATGGACATGGCCAACTGGGCCGAGCAGATCAAGGTCTACGACGACCTCAAGCAGTTCTCGGCCGGCGCGCCCAAGGTCGACGCCGTCGCCACCATGGCGATCCTCGAGGCGACCAAGGACAAGCGGCCGAAGATCGGCTGAGTCCGCATGGACTGAGGCATGGCCGTGACGGCGTCGATCGCGCTTGCCGGCATGGGCATTCCCGAGGCGGCGCCGGCCTCGTCCGGCGCCGTCCGCGACGCGGTGCGCTGCGACGGCGTCAGCGTCCGCTTCACCACCGAGCGCGGCACCGTCACGGCGCTGGACGGGGTGTCGCTGTCGATCCAGGCCGGAAGCTTCCTGACCCTGCTGGGGCCGTCCGGCTGCGGAAAGTCGACCTTGCTGCGCGTCATCGCCGACCTGGTGCCGCCGAGCGCCGGCAGCGTGGCGGTGCTCGGCGACCGGCCCGAGCGCGCGCGGCAGCGGCGCGAGATCGGGTTCGTGTTCCAGGACGCGGCGCTGCTGCCCTGGCGCACGGCGCTGCAAAACGTGACCTTGCCGCTCGAGGTCGGCGGCCTGGCGGCGCGGCCGGGCGCGCGCACGCCTTCCGAGCTCCTGAAGCTGGTCGGCCTCGCCGGCTGGGAGAACGCCTATCCGCACGAGCTCTCGGGCGGCATGCGCCAGCGCGTCGCCATCGCCCGCGCACTGGTCAGCGATCCGAAGCTGCTGCTGATGGACGAACCGTTCGGCGCGCTGGACGAGATCACGCGCGACCGCTTGAACGAGGAGCTGCTCGGCGTCTGGGAGAGCACCGGCACGACCATCGTGTTCGTCACGCACTCGATCTACGAGGCGGTGTTCCTGAGCCAGCAGGTGCTGGTGCTGGCGGCCCGGCCCGGCCGCGTGCGCGAGCTGGTCGACATCGACCTGCCGCTGCCGCGGCGCCTGGCGCTGCGCGAGACGCCGGAATTCGTGCGCCTGGCCGGGCGGCTGCGCCAGATCCTGGAAACCTGCTGATGACGGCCGGCGTGACGAACGAGGCGATGTCCGGCTTCGTCGCCGACGCCGCGGAGCAGGCGCGCTTCGCCGCGCGCAAGCGCCGGCTGCTGTGGCGCAAGCGCCTGCTGCCGCTCGCGGCGGTCGGCGTGCTGCTGTTCCTGTGGTGGGCGGCGGTGGTCGCGTTCGACATCAAGCCGTTCATCGCCCCGTCGCCGGTCGCGGTGCTGCGCATTCTGATGCAGCGCTTCGACATCCTGATGGCGAACCTGCTGCCGACCGCGATCGAGGCGGTCTGCGGCTTCCTGCTCGGCAACCTGGCGGCAATAGTGATCGCCACGGTGTTCGTGCACAAGCGCACGGCCGAGGAGGCGCTCTTCCCGATCGCCGTCATGATCAACACGATCCCGGTCGTCGCCAAGGCGCCGATCCTGGTTCTGCTGCTGGGCAACGGCATGGAGCCGAAGATCGCCATCGCCGCGCTGATCTGCTTCTTCCCGACGCTCGTCAACATGGTGCGCGGCCTGCAGGACGTGAACCCGCAGGCGCTCGAGCTGATGCGCGTGCTGTCGGCCAGCCAGCGCGAGGTGTTCTTCAAGATCCGCGTGCAGAACTCGCTGCCCTACCTGTTCTCGGCGCTCAAGATCGCCGCCAGTACCTCGGTGATCGGCGCCATCGTCGGCGAGTGGATCGGCAGCACCAAGGGCATCGGTGCGCTGATCATCCAGGCGACCTACGCCTTCGACACGCCGCTGCTCTACGCCACGATCGTCGTAGGCTCGACCTTCTCGGCCTGCTTCTTCGGCGTGATCGGCTTGATCGAGCGGCGCGTCGTCAAGTGGAAGCCCGAGCGCGTCGGTTGACGCGACCCGATTGGAATTGCAGGAGGCCGCAATGAGCACACCGAACTTCGTTACCGAGCCGGCCGGCGGCCGGGTGCCGGTCGTGGCAAACGCGGACGTGCTGGTGGTAGGCGGCGGCCCGGCCGGCACGGCGGCGGCGATCGCCGCCGCGCGCAACGGCGCCAAGGTGACGCTGGTCGAGCGCTATCCCTATCTCGGCGGGCTGGCCTCGGGCGGCATGGTGCTGGTGCTCGACGACATGACCAACGGCGCCGAGATCTCGGTCAAGGGCATCTGCCAGGAATTCATCGACCGCATGGCGGCGAAGGGCCTCGCCGTCTATCCACCCGAATCCGACCGGCGCGTCGACACGGCGATGTGGCGGAAGTGGTCGCGCTGGGGCGTGCACGACTTCCATTCCCACACCCGGCCGCAGCCGATCACCTATGCCGTGGCGTTCGACCCGGACGGCTGGAAGCGCGTGTCCTGCGACCTGATCGCGGAGAACAAGATCGACCTCCGCATGCATAGCTGGTTCTCGCGCGCGATCGTCGAGGGCGGGCGCATCGCCGGCGTGGTGTGCGAGACCAAGGCGGGCCGCCAGGCGATGCTCGGCAAGGTCGTGATCGACGCGACCGGCGACCTCGATGTCGCCGTCTCGGCGGGCGCGCCGTTCGTGCACGGCTCCTATATCCTCACGACCGTGTTCCGTCTGGGCGGCGTCGACACGGACGCGGCCGAACGCTTCCAGTACGGCGAGCCCGAGACCTTCCAGAAGCTCGACCGCGAGGCCAAGCGCATCATCGGCGGCTCGTGGGAGATGTGGTGGCTGAAGACGCCGCTGCCCGGCATCGTCTGGTGCAACTGCCCGCACATGAGCGGCTATGACGGCGTCAAGGTCGAGGACCTGACCAGGGCCGAGTTCGAGGGGCGCCGCCGCATCTACGCGCTGCTCGACTGGCTGCGCCGCACGCCGCTGCCGGGCTTCGAGAAATGCCATGTCGTCGACGTGGCGCCGCAGACCGGCGTGCGCCAGACGCGGCTGCTCGAGGGCGAGTACGTCGTGACCAAGGAGGACGTGGCGGAGCGCGTGCATTTCGCCGACAGCGTGGCGCGCGGGCGCGACTACTACACGCCCTATCGCGCGCTGCTGCCGCGCGGCGTCGACCAGCTGCTGGTCGCCGGGCGGCACTACTCGGCGACGCCGGCGGCGCAGAAGACGTCGCGGGAAATCCCGCCCTGCATGGCGATGGGCGAGGCCGCCGGCATCGCCGCGACCATGGCGCTCGCGGCCGGCACGACCGTGCGCGCGGTCGACGTCAAGGATCTGCAGCGCAGGATCCGCCGGGCCGGCGGCGATCCGGGCGACCGGCCGGCGCCGAACGCCAAGCTGCTGCAGGCGGCGGAGTAGGGCGATGGGCCGCAACGGCAGGTTGCCGCTCGACGGCGTCAGGGTGGTCGACTTCACCCAGGTGATGATGGGCCCGTGCGCCACGCAGATGCTGGGCGACTACGGCGCCGACGTGATCAAGATCGAGCGGCCGGGCGCGGGCGACCTGTCGCGCACCGCGATCCCGGACGACCCGGGCGGGATCGACAATCCGGTCTTCTTCAGCCTCAACCGCAACAAGCGCAGTATCGCGCTCGACCTGCGCGGCGAGAAGGGCCGCCAGGTCGTCCGCGACCTGGTGAAGACGTCCGACGTCGTCGTGAACAATTTCCGTCCCGGCGTGCTCGAGCGCATGGGATTCGGCTATGCGGAACTGCGCAAGATCAACCCGCGCATCATCAACGCGGTCGGCTCGGGCTTCGGGCCCGCGGGCCCGAACGCGCACAAGGGCGGGCAGGACGTGCTGGCGCAGGCGCTGACCGGCGTGATGCATCGCCGCGCGGACATGGCGAGCCCGATGTCGATCTACGCCACGGCGCTGGCCGACTATTCCGCCGGCATGCACCTGGTGCAGGGCGTGCTGCTGGCGCTCTACCAGCGCGAACGCACGGGCGAGGGGCAGGAGATCAACGTCTCGCTCTACAACTCGATGCTGGCGATGCAGATGCAGGAAGCCGCGATGTGGCTGATGCGCTCGCGCGACCTCAACTGGGGCGCCATGCCGCTGTCGGGCGTGTTCGCGACGACCGACGGCGCCGTCGTGCTGGTCGGCGCCTTCAAGGAGAACCCGCTGCGGGACATCTGCGCCGCGCTCGAGATCGCGGACCTCTCGACCGACCCGCGCTTCGACAGCTTCCCCGACCAGGTGAAGAACCGGCCGATCCTGCAGGCGATCTTCCGCGAGCGCTTCGCCGGCAACACGACGGCGCACTGGCTGAAGCGGCTGGAGGGACAGGACCTGCTCTGCGCACCGGTGCGCTCGCTGGCCGAGGCGCTGGGCGACGAGCAGACCCGGGTCAACGAGATGGTCGTCGAGGTCGACGGCGCTTCCGGCAACGACCCGATCAAGCTGGTGGCGTCGCCGATCTCCATGTCGGCCGCGCCGATCCGGCTCATGCGGCCGCCGCGGCTGGGCGAGCACGGGCGCGACGTGCTGCGCGAGCTCGGCTACGCGCCGGAGCGGATCGAGGCGCTGGTCGCGGAAGGCGTCGTGGCATGACCGTCCGCTTCGCGGTCGAGAGCCACGTCGCGCGGGTGACGATCGACCGGCCCGAGGTCATGAACGCGATCGACGCCGCCACCGAGGCGGAGCTCGAGCGCGTCTGGCAGGCGATCGAGGCCGACAACGACGTGCGCGCTGTGGTGCTGACCGGCGCCGGCGACCGCGCCTTCTGCGCCGGGGCCGACGTGAAGAACGTCGGCAAGACCGGCCTCGAATACTGGGCCGATCCGCGGCCGAACGGCTTCGCCGGCATCGCGCTGCGCCAGACGCTCGACGTGCCGGTGATCGCCCGGGTCAACGGCCACGCGCTGGGCGGCGGGTTCGAAACGGTGCTCGGCTGCGACATCGTCGTCGCGGCGGAGGAGGCGACCTTCGCCTTCCCCGAGCCGCGCCTCGGGCGCATCCCGCTCGACGGCGGCATGGTGCTGCTGCAGCGGCAGATCCCGTTCCGCGCCGCCATGGGCGTGCTGATGACCGGGCGGCGGGTCAAGGCGGCCGAGGCGCTGGCGCTCGGCATCGTCAACGAGGTCGTGCCGCGCGCCGGGCTCGACGCCGCCGTCGACCGCTGGCTGGCGGACATCCTCGCCTGCGCGCCCTTGTCGGTCCGCGCGATCAAGCAGACGGTCCGGCGAACGGCGCATTTGACCGCCGCCGAGGCGCGGGCGCAGAAGCTGCCGGCGCTGATCGCCGCGCTCGTGAGCAAGGACCAGGACGAGGGCGTCGCCGCCTTCCGCGAGAAGCGCCAGCCGCGCTGGCAGGGCTGCTGAGGCGATGGCCTATGTGATCACGGCGGCCTGCGTCGACGTGAAGGACAAGGCCTGCCTGCCGGTCTGCCCGGTCGAATGCATCTACGAGGGCGGGCGGATGCTCTATATCCAGCCGGACGAGTGCATCAACTGCGCGCTCTGCCTCAGCGTCTGCCCGGTGCAGGCGATCTACGCCGATGTCGACGTGCCGGCGGACCAGCACGGCTTCATCGCCGCCAATGCCGAGTTCTTCGGGCCGGCCGTCACCGGCTGGGGCAGCCCAGGCGGCGCCGGCCCGCGCTACGTCACCGGCAGGGATCACGCGCTGGTGGCGGCGCTGCCGCGGCGGCAGGCCGACGCGGCGCTCTGAACGGCGTGTCAGGGCGTGCCCTGGCGCTTCGTCAGCAGGAGCGTGTCGACCTCGTTGAGAATGCGGAGCCAGGTCTTGTAGCCTTCCCTGTCGCCCGCCGCGACAAGCTCGAGCGCCCGCCTGGCGGCATGCGTCGGCGCCATGTCGCCGTAGCTGTCGACCAGCTGCTTCGCGCCGCTAAGGACATCGCGTAGGTCGGGCGTGCGCCCTCGGCCGGCACCCGTGCCAGGCATCGCAACCTCCAGTCATCTTATTTCCTGCTTTGGCGTCGACCATAGGCGGGCCGGTCGGTCCATGCAGTGACGGCCGTCACAACGCCGGCGGGACCGTTTTCCCTGCGCGGCAGCAGCGGTCCCGGCGCCGCCGCCGGACAGGCAACTTCCGGCTGGATGCGCCGCGCCGGCCGGCCTACCCTGTTCCCCCGCCAACGACAAGACCGATGGGGACGCGCTCGTGGAGGAGTACGATTTCGTCATCGTGGGCGGCGGGTCGGCCGGCTGCGTGCTGGCCAACCGCCTGTCCGCGAGCGGCCGGCACAGCGTCGCGCTGGTCGAGGCCGGCGGCAAGGATCGCTGGATCTGGTTCCATATCCCGGTCGGCTACCTGTTCGCGATCGGCAATCCGCGCGCCGACTGGATGTTCAAGACCGAGCCCGACGCGGGCCTGAACGGCCGCAGCCTCAACTACCCGCGCGGCAAGGTGATCGGCGGCTGCTCGGCCATCAACGCCATGGTCTACATGCGCGGCCAGGCGGCCGATTACGACGGCTGGCGCCAGCTCGGGCTCGTCGGCTGGGGCTGGGACGACGTGCTGCCCTATTTCAAGAAGCACCAGGACCACGTCGACGGCGCCAACGAGCACCACGGCGCCGGCGGCGAGTGGCGCGTCGACCATCCGCGCGTGAGCTGGGAGATCCTCGACAAGTTCATCGAGGCCGCGGCCGAATCCGGCATCCCGCCGACGCGCGACTTCAACACCGGCAGCAACGAAGGCTGCGGCTACTTCCAGGTCAACCAGAAGAACGGGCGGCGCTGGAGCGCGGCGCGCGGCTTCCTGAAACCGGCGATGAACCGGCCGAACCTCAGGATCGTCATGCACGCGCATGTCGACCGCGTGACCTTCGACGGGCGCCGCGCGACCGGCGTCGTCCTCCGCCAGCACGGCGCCGAGCGGACGTTGCGCGCCCGGCGCGAGGTGATCCTCGCCGCCGGCGCCGTCGCCTCGCCGGCCATGCTCGAGCGCTCGGGCGTCGGCCAGGGCGAGCGGCTGCGGCAGCTCGGCGTGCCGGTGGTCGCCGACCTCAAGGGCGTGGGCGAGAATCTGCAGGATCACCTGCAGCTGCGCCTGATCTTCAAGGTCACGGGCACCAGGACGCTCAATATCGAATACCGGTCGCTGCTGCGCCGCGCCTGGATGGGGCTGGAATACGCGCTCAGCCGGCGCGGGCCGCTGACCATGGCGCCGTCGCAGCTTGGCGCCTTCACGCGCTCCTCGGCGGAATACGCGACGCCCAACCTGCAGTACCACATCCAGCCGCTGTCGCTCGATCGCTTCGGCGAGCCGATGCATCCGTTCCCGGCCTTCACCGCCAGCGTCGCCAACCTCAGGCCGACCAGCCGCGGGTCGATCCATGCGCGCTCGCGCGATCCGAACGACGCGCCGGCGATCCGGCCGAACTACCTGTCGACCGACGACGACCGCCGCGTTGCGGTGGACTCGATCCGCATCACCCGGCGCATCGTGGCCGCGCCGGCGCTGAGCAGATTCCGGCCCGAGGAATTCCTGCCCGGTCCGCAGCTGCAGAGCGACGAGGAGCTGGTGAAGAGCGCCGGCCAGATCGGCACGACCATCTTCCACCCGGTCTCGACCGCCAAGATGGGCATCGACAGCGATCCGATGGCGGTGACCGACCAGCGCCTGCGCGTGCGCGGCGTCGAGGCCCTGCGCGTCATCGACGCCTCGATCATGCCGCGCATCACCTCGGGCAACACCAACTCGCCCACGATCATGATCGCCGAGAAGGGCGCGGCCATGGTGCTGGAGGACGCGCGGGGCTAGGTCGCGAACCTAGCGCCCGGCTTGTTCATCCGGGCGTTGTTCCGGACCCTGCGCGAACAGGTTGCCGATCAGCGACGAAAGGATGCCGGGGATCTCGTTTGGCCGGAACGGGACCGGGCGGCAGAGTCCCATGGTCGCGAGGCCGAGCCGCGCCATGCGCTGCGCGGCATAGACCGACTCGGCGGCGCGCGCGGCGACGCGCTCGGCGATGGCGCCGCCGATATGCTGGCTGAGCGTCGCCCCCGCGAGGTCGACCGCCCCGAGCTTCCCGGCCTCGACCAACAGCCGCCGCAGCAGATGGGCGGTGGCAAGCGCGGTCGGCCGGTGGCCGTAGCAGGCGGCGATCTCGCGCACCATGCGCACGCTGCATGCGAGGAAGAACAGCGCGTCGGTGACCGCGGTCGGGCTGACGGCGCCGATGCCGAAGGCGCGTGCGCTGGCGCGGCGCACGATCGACTCGGCCCGCCGGTCGAGCAGGGTCATGACCGTCTGCGAGAACAGCTCGATCTGCTGGGCGGGCGAATGGTGTGCCCGGATCTTGCGCTGGAACGCCTCGATCGCGGCCGTGGTCTCGCGGTCCGCGGGGATTGCCGCGATGACGCCGCGGATCGCCTGCTGCATGTCGGCCGGCCGCATCCCGCCGTCGCGCGCGGCCATGCGCTGCTGGTTCGCCGCGACGTTCCTGAGGGCGAGATAGCTTCTCGTCTCGTGCGCGATCACCGCGGCCGCGGCGGCGATGCCGGTGGCCGCGGCCGCGGTCGCTGTCCAGCCGAGCGCGGGGCCGTGATCGAAGGCCGACGCGATCCAGAGATAGAGATCGACGCCGAGCCAGCCGCAGGAGGCGGCGAACAGGCCGGACAATCCGAGTTTCTTCGCCAGGCCGTGGCGGCGCTGCCGCTCCGGCGCCGCGCCAGCCGCGGCCGGCGGGACGCCTTGCGCCGGGACGATGCGGCCGGTCTCGGCCGTCGCGATGACCTGCGGCGCCGGCGGCCCTGGGCCGTGCGCGCCCGGCGCGTCCGGCATCTCCATCACGATGACCCGTGGGGCAGGCGCGGCGGCGTCGCCGCCTCGGTCGTCCCGGTCGCTCATCGCAGCTGGTCCCCGATCAGGTACTCGAGCGCAAGGTCGAGATTCATGTGCGCGATGCCGTCGATCGGCGACGCGTCGATGACCGGCGGCTCGAACACCGGGACGTTGAGGAACGGCTTGCCCCAGGCCTCGGGCCGCGGCGGCCTGGCCGGCACGTTGCCGACGAAGAACTTCGCCCTGGTGCCGCTGCCGACCGGCTTGCCGACGACGACCTGGACCTGGTGCCCGTCGATCTCCTGCGTGTCCTCCTCGGTCGAAACGACCGATGCCAGCGCCGCGACGTCGATCCTGGCGTCGCGGCCGGTGACGTCGAGCGACGAGAGGGCCACCATGCTGCGCAGCAGCGCCGCCAGATGGTCACGCTGCACCTCGGGGACGTGATCGGCCTTGGTGGCAGCGAACAGGACCTTCTCGATATGCGCGCTCCCCAGCAGCCGCCTGATGATGTTGCGCTGCCCATAACGGAAGCTTTCCAGGATCGCATCGATGGCGCGCCGCGTGTCCTCGAACACCTCGCGGCCGGCGAGCAGCGCGTCAAGCACGTCGACCAGCACCACTTGCCGCGAGTAGTCGCGGAAGTGCCGGCCGTAGAACGGGGCGACGACCTCGGTCTTGTAGGATTCGAAGCGCCGCTCCATCAGGTCGCCCAGCGTGCCGGCGGCTGCGTGCTGGATGGCGCCGGGAACATCGAGCGGCGCGAACCACATGCAGGCATTGTCGCCGAGGGAACCCGGGTTGAGGAAGCGGCCGGGCTGCAGGAAGCTGAGCCCGTGCCGGTCGCGCGCGGCAAGCAGGTGTTGCCGGTACAGGTCATGCGCCCGCCGGGCATCGGCCTCGCTGGCCGCGTCGTCGTGGCGGTGTTCGGACAGGAACGCCATGAACGCGCGGGCGGTTTCGCCGCGCATCCCCTGGCGACAGAGCTGCAACGTGGCGCGCGACCAGTCGGCATAGCTTTGCGTCAGCAGGGGCAGATCGAGGAGCCATTCCCCGGGGTAGTCGACGATCCTGAGCTTCAATGTCGCGGCGCCGCTTCCGATCCGGCCGAGGAGGAAGCCGAGCGCCCCGCCGGGAACGAAGCGGATGTCGATCCCGATCTCGCTGAGATCGGTGGTTCGCGCGGGCCAGTCGGCGGGACTTGCCGCCATGCATTCGATGTTCCGCTCATAGGGAAAGCGCGGCAGCCGCCCGGGCTTGCCGCCGGCGAGCCGGGCCGCGATCAGGCGACCTTCTCCGACGGCCTTCAGGAGCGGCATGCGGTGCGGTTGATGCAGCGCGCTCAGCAGGTTGTGCACGAGGCTGGTGATGAACACCGTCTTGCCGGCGCGGCTCAGGCCGGTGACGGCGAGGTTGATGGTCGAGCCTTTGGCGATCTCGGCGAGATCGGGCACGCCCGACAGCCAATCCGACAGCGTGGCGCCGGCGCGGTCGAGCGGCGACATGCCTTAGGCGCCGGCCGACGCTGCCCGGCGGCCGGCGACGTAGTCGACGGCGGCGGCGGGAACGGCCGCAGGCGCCGTTGCGGCGGCCTGCCGCGGCGGGCACCACGGATAGGGAAGGGAGGAGAGCCACGCCATCACGGGGTCGAGATCGGGCGCCGGCAGCGCGTGCATGCGGTCTATGGTGATGCAAAGGCGCTCGACCAGGAAGGAGCACGGCTGGAATGACCAGTCATAGCGGCCGCAGCCGACGCGCACGGCGCCGCCATCCTTCTCCGACATGCCGACCAGCCAGCGGCAGGTGAAGTCTAGATCGTCCGCGCGTGGTGGATCGGCCAGGCAGAAGGTGTAGACGTTCTCGTAAGTGCGGCCGAACCGGCGCGACACGACCTCGGCGATGGCGTCGACGCCCTCGGTGAGCGGCGGAAAGACGATCGCCGGGTCGTTCACGACGATCTCGAGCACGGCCGAGGCGGCGAAGGCGCGCTTCAGCAGGTGCGGCCGGTTGCCGTCCTTCGCCAGCAGATAGGTGTGAACGGCCTCGGAAGGCGTCTGCATCGGTTCGAACCCGGCGGCTGCGTTGCGGTCCGACACGATACAAGGCGCCACGCCGCGCCGCCATCGCGCGTCACCCGACACGAGCGCGCGCCCGGAACACCGGGGCGAGTGCAACCGCCGCCGCGGCGCACAGCGCCGCCGCGACGGCGACGGGCAGCGACGCCGCCGCCCAGCCCGCGGCGTCGACGATGGCACCGATCGCGACCGGGCCGACGAGCTGGCCCAGGTTGTTGCCGTGGATCACGAGGCCCACGGCGACCGGCACCAGCTGCGGCTTCGGCGCCAGCAGAGGGATGCTGGCGAACACCGTGCCCGGCAGCAGGCCTCCCGTGCCCGAGAACAGGATGCAGAGCAGGAACACGACGGCGGCGGGCGTGGCGGCGGCGAAGATGCCGAAGCCGCTCACGCCCATGACCACCGCCGCGCCGGCGATCAGCGACCAGCGCGGCACGCCGCGCGCGAGCAGCGCGCCGGCACCGAGGTTGCCGATCATGTTGGCGGCGACCGGGACGGCGGTCAGGACGCCGGCGGCGGCGACGGAGACGCCCATGCGCTCGATCAAGAGAATGGGCAGGAAGCTGAACACCGCGAACCACTGCAGCGCATAGGTGGAGAACGAAGCGGCCAGCAGCAGCGGCCCGCCGGCGGCAATCGTCCGGCCGGCATCGGCCGCGACCGCGCGCCAGGACGCCGCCGCCCCATCGGGGGCCCGCGGCGCCACGGTGCACAGGACCAGAAGGACGGCGGCGGCGGCGGCGGCGGAATTGGCGAACCAGAAGCCGCGCCAGCCCGTGAGCAACGATCCGGCGACCAGCGCCATCGCCATGCCCGCCGGCATGAACGTGCTCCAGACCGCCAGCACCTGGTCGCGATCGCCTGGCGCGGCGATGCGCTGGAGGAGGGCCGGGGCGGCGACCACGACCAGCAGGTATCCCGTACCCTCGAACAGCCGCGCCGCGAGCAGGACGGTGAAGCTGGGGGCGAGCGCGCCGGCGGTGCTGCCGACGGCCATCGCCAGCAGTCCCGCCACCAGGCCCCGCCGGTCGCCGAACCGCGCCACCGCCGATCCTGCCGGGATGCCGGCGACCATGCCGAGCACGGCGAAGATCGACATGATCCAGCCGGCCGCCTGCAGGCCGAGGCCGAGCTCCTCGCGCAGCAGCGGCAGCGCGATTGCCGCCTTGCCGACCTGCAGCGCGGCGACAACGCCCGAGGCGACGACCACAGCGACCGCCGGCCAGGACGTGCGGCTCGCGCTCACGCGATCTCATTCAAGGGCATCGCACCCTGCCGGACGCGGCGTGTCCGCGGCGCGAGGGCCCGCCGCAGCCGGCCGATCGCCGCGGCGATGCGGGCCTCGTCGGCCGATCCCGCCGCGGGCCGGTCACCGCAGGAGCTCGACCATCGCGCGGTAGCCGCGGCGCGTGGCGTGCTGCAGCGGTGTGACGCCGTCGCGGTCGGCGATCGTCCTGTCGGCCCCGCCCGCGAGCAGCGAGCGCACGGTCGCCACGTGCCGGACGCCGCCGTCGCCGAGGACGACGGCCTCCATCAAGGCGGTCCAGCCGAGATTGTTGACGTGGTCGAGCGGCGCGCCGGCGGCGATCAGCGCCTCGACGACCTCGGCATGGCCGAGATGGGCGGCCGCGATCAAGGCGGTGCCGTCATACCGGCTGGTGATCAGGCGCGGATTGCCGCCGAGCGCGACCGCCAGGCGGACCGTGGCGACATCGTCCCTGACGGCGGCGATGGTGATCGCATCGTAACGATCGTCCTCGAGCGCGTTGATGTCGCCGCCGCCGGCGACGAGCGCGCGCATCGCCTCATGGGCGGCGGCAAAGGCGGCCAAGTGGATCGGTGTCCGGCCGGCCTGGTCGCGACGGTTGGGATCGGCCCGCTCGGCCAGCAGGCGGCGGATTTCCGCGGCGTCGCCGTGGGCGGCGGCGCGGTGCAGCCCCGCATAGGCGGCGTATTCGGCGAGGCTCGGCGGCGTCTGGGCAAAGGCGGGCGCGCCGGGCTGCAAGGCGGCGGCCAGCAGCGCCCAGGTCGTCCACGGCAGCGCCGCGCGTCGCGCGCGCCCGAAGACACGATCCGCCGGTTCCGCTCGCATGGACGTCGCGCCCCGTCAAACCGCAGCGTGCCCGCGCCTAGAAGAGGCGCGGTCGGCCCGCATCCGCCGCGGACGGGCCGAAGAACATGCGATCGAGACCGGCCTGCGCCGCGGCGCTCTCGCAGGCCGGGCACGGTCTGGAGGTGGAATAGAGGGCCGCCCCCGCCAGGTCCATGGTGCCGAGCCGCTGCTGCGCATCCTTGAGCGCCACCCGCTCCGCGTGCGCGTCGGGATTCCGGTCGACGACGACCCGGCTGGGGCCGTAGCCGACGATCTTGCCGTCGCGGACCACGATCGCGCCGTAGGGCTGGTCGCCGGCGGCGATCGCCAGCTCCTTCATGCGCTGCGCCTCGGCCACGAACAGGCCTTGCCGCGCGTCGAGCTCCGCCGCGCGGGCGGGCAGGACGGAATGGCACGCGGCAGCGGCGCATGCCTGTATCAGGAAGCGGCGGCGACCCGGACCGCACATCGCGCATGACCTTCGAAACGGAACTGCGGGACAGACGCGGGACATACTACGATACCGGCGGCGATGCGCGCATCGGCCTGTCGTCCGCGCAAAACGCCTGTATGATGCCGGCCCGCCAGGCAGGCAGGGCATCGATGGTCCGCATCGTGCAGATCTCCGGCATCGAGCATCCGCCCGAACCGGCGCCGTACGTCATCGGCGGCACTGTCCACGGGGTCTACCCGCCCCGGTCCGCTTCCGGCGCGGGCTGAGGCAGCGGCGCGCCGGTCCCGTTCCCAGGTTTCACGTTCACGGAGACTCCAGGTGACAGACGTCGATCGATTGCTACGTGGCGCCGAGGCCGTGCTGCAGAAGGCCACGGCGCGGCTGGTCGCGATGCAGGGCGGCAAGCTCAACGCGACGCGCAAGGACTTCCTCGACGTCGTCACCGACGCCGACCTCGAATCCGAGCGCATCATCATCGAGGGCTTGCGCGCGCTCACGCCGGACGCGGCGATCCTGGCGGAAGAGCAGGGCGAGACGGCCGGCAAGGGCAGCCAGCGCTGGATCATCGATCCGCTCGACGGCACCGTGAACTACGCCAGCGGCCTGCCCTGGTTCTCGGCCACCGTGGCCTACCAGGAACAGGGCGAGACCCTGGTCGGCCTGACCCATGCCCCCAGCTCGGGTCTGGTGGCGCGCTACGTCAGGGGCCGCGTTGCGACGATCAACGACGCACCGGCGCGCGTCTCCGGCGTCGCCCGGCTCGAGGACGCGGTGGTCTCGGTCGTGCTGACCTCGCATTTCACGCCGGCGGAAGTGGCCGGGACCGTCGAGATCATCAACCGCCTGGCGCGCGTGGTGCGCGGGGTGCGCATCGTCGTCTCGGGCGCGCTGGAGATGTCGCTGGTGGCGAGCGGCCGTCTCGCCGCCTTCGTCGGCATGAAGGCCGACATCGTCTCGCACGCCGCCGCCATGCCGCTGGTGCGCGCCGCGGGCGGCCGCGTCACGCGGCTGGATGGCAGGGACTCGCGCGACGAGGACCGGCAGAAGATCGCGAGCAACGCGCTGATCCACGACGCGCTGCTCGCCTGCATGCGTTAACCTTCTCATCACGGCGGGCTGCCATGCCCGCACGGTGGATCCCGGTGCGGGACGCGACCGGACGCCGCCGGACGGTCCCCCGTCCTGGCGCGTTGGCCGTCCCCCGTTGACCCAGGTCAATGCCGTCGACGGGCGCGGACGGCATACAGGAACCATGTTTGCCAACGGTGACGGAAAGAACGGCATCTCGACCTGGCGGGTCGCGGCCATGCGCTATGCCGGCGCTGCCGCGCGCGAGCCAGACGGCGCCTTGCGCCGGCACCTGCTGTGGTGCGCGTCGGATTGCCTGGACATGGCCGATCGCCTGGCGGCGGGCGTGCCGCCCTGTGAAACGTCGGTTTCGTCCGTGCGTCGCTTCGACGCCTAGGCCGACGCGAGCGGCCGAGGCACGCCCACGTCGAGGGCGCGGCGCCTATCCACCACGGCGGCCCGCCGGCGTGCGACGTCGTCGCGATCGGGAGGGGCAAACCCTGCAGCTGCGGCCGCAGGTGCTGCGGCCGGCCCGGCCGCCCCGGCATGCCGATATCGGCCGGCGCCGAATGGATTTCGCAGGCGCCGAGCGACGCAGCAGGTGCCGTATTCTCGTCTCCGCGGGGCGTCGAGCGTTCGCTCCGGAGCACGGGTTCCCTTAGTCGTCGCACCCGACGCTCTCGATCGTCATGCGCCGCGCGATCTCGCCGCCGAGATAGAGCGCGGCCTGGCGGCAGCGGCGTCCGGGATCGGCGTTCTCGGGCCAAGCCTCCCAGGTGATCGTCAGCACGATCCGCTCGCCCGTCGACCGGTCTGACGCGGTAAGGCGCAGCGACGGTCCCAACGCGGCGGCGATAGCGGCGGCGGCAACGGCGGCGGCCAGGCCCAGGCCGGCGCTGAGCATCAGCAGCCATCTCCGCGCGGTCATTCGGCGGCCTCCGGCACCGGCGGCGCTGTGGCCTCTTCGCGCCCGGCCGCCGCGAGAGCGGCGTCGGCGTCGGCGATCTTCCGGCGCAGCTCGCGGCGGGAGCGGTTGAGCCGCGCCAGCGCGCCGGCCATGAGGCGCGCGTCGTCGCGATGCGAGCGGCGCACGCTGGCATGGGGCGTGCCGCGGGAGCGCCGGCATGCGTGGCGCTGCGCCTCGGCCACCACGGCGGCCTCGCGCGTCAGCGTCGCGAGCGCGCCCGCATGCGCGCGACGGCACGAGGCGACTTTCTCGATGAGCGCGCCCGGCGCCTGCACCGGCGCCCCGCGCCGGCGCGCGGTCTCGAGCCGGAGCCGCTGATAGGCGCGGCGCCAGAAGCGTTCCGCCGCAAGCTCGCCGTTGCAGTCGCAGGCTTGGTGGAAGCGCAGCGCCCGCGCTGCCTGGGCCAGCCTCCCGGCAAGCGCCGCATCCGACAGGGCGCGCAGCGTCCGGTCAATCAGATCGTCCTCGGTCGGATGGTCTTCGCTGAGCCCTGCTTCGGCGATTGGCCCGTCCATGCAGCCCCCTGGAAGAAGCGCCGGGGCATCGCTGCCCCGGCCAGTCTTGTGGGGAGAAAGTCCCGCAAGGGGACGTGCGGAATAATAAGTTATACTTACTTTTCCGGCAAGCCGAATTCACCTGAACTTATCCCCAAGGCGTGGCGGGGCGGCGCAGACCGGGCGTCAGACGCCCAGCAACTCGGCGGTGGAGTAGATGCGCCAGATCCGGCGTACCTTGCGCCGGTCGATGGTGAACTCGCGGCGCTCGGGGAAGAACTCGGCGACCCGGAGGGTTTCCGGGCCGATCTTGACCAGGCGCTTGATGTAGCAGGCGCCGGCCGTCTCGCCCTTGGCCGGATGCAGCTCGATCACCACGTCCGATCCGGGCGTCGGCGGCTTCAGCGTGTTGACATAGACCAGGTCGCCGCGCTCGTAGCGGGGCGACATCGAATCGCCCTGCACGTAGAGCGCGAACACGTTGGCCGTGGGCGAGATGCCCGGCGGCCGGCGCACCAGGTCGACCGTCTCGCCGTTCAGCACGAATTCGCCGTCGGCGCCGCCGACCGTCGTGCCGCGCACCGGCAGGTCGCGCGCCATGCTCGCCACCGCCGGCACGCGGCGTGCCGAGGCGAAGTGGCTGTCGGCCTCCGCC